>NC_014216.1:2478210-2787986 GCF_000092205.1 Desulfurivibrio alkaliphilus AHT 2
GGACCTGGTAGCCCACCGAAGCGGTGCGGTCCCGCGGCAGTTGCCGGGAAAACAGCAGCCCCAGCCCCTTTTCGGTGCGGGTGAAAGAAGGTTCTTCCCGCACCCGGTAGAAAACCGGGAAATCAGCCTGGACCGGGGTCTCAAAAAGCCAAGGGTCGGTAATGGCCGCCTCCACGTCGGCCCCTTTCATCGAGCCGCCGGTTTCCAGGCGTAGAATGCGGCCGTGGCCAAACAGGTTGCGGTTTACGAAACCGGTCCGCAACCGCAGCATTTCATACGACCCCCACCCCCCGGCCAGGAAAAGCTCCCGGCTGTCGGCTTCTTCCACCTCAACCAGCAGGCGGCGGGTGCTTTCTTCTTCCTCTTCGGTTTCATCCACTTCTTCCAGCGGCAGCAGTTGGAAGTCGATCCGGCTGAACAGGCCGCTGCGGTACAGCTCCTGAAAGGAATCGCGGCGCTGGCGCTCGTTATAGACCTCTCCGGGGGTCAGGTGCAAGCGCCGGTTGATGAACCTGGTGGAGGTGCGCCGGTGGCCGCTGACTTCGATTTCCTCGATGATCACCAGGGGGCCGCTGGTAATTTCGGCCCGCAGCGTGATTTCTCCGGGCATATCCCCGGTTAAATCCCGGATCAGCACCTGGGCTTCGGGGTAGCCGGTTTCGTGGAAGGCCTCCAGCAAATGGCTCCGCAACACCAGCTTGCGCCGGGTAAAATAAGGCTTGCTCAGCAATTCCGCCTCGGCGGTGGCCAGGGCCCGGGCAATGGCGTCGGCGGCTGGGGCCGGCGGGGGCTGGTCCAGCTCGATGGCTACGATCAGCCAGCGCTCTCCTTCGTCGATATAGATCGGGACGTTGGCCTGCAGCGTTTCCAATAATGGCGATGGGCTCTGTTGGTTGACCGGCTGAAAAAAAATGTCGCCGATCTCGATGTTGATCTCCCGGTAACCCTCGTTGAGATAAAGCTCCCGAATGCGGTTGAGCGCTTCATTGAGGCGGGTTTCAACAAAGGGGGGCGGGCCGGTGGTATCATTGCGCATGATGTTTTCCACCAGGGTGCGTAACTCCCGGTTGCTAAAAACGGTGTTGCCGGTAAAAGAGGTTTCGCCCAGCACCACCTTCGGCCCTTCGCTGATCAGTAAATCCACCCTGGTTGCGGCGGGGGTTTCGTGGAGTTCGTAATCCACTTCGGCGAAGTGATAACCGGCGCGGCGGTATGTCAGTTGCATCAGGTAGGCGGCGTCATCGATGGCGGTGAGCCGGCCGTAGCGGGCAAAAAGTCTTAAATCGGCGGCGGCTGCGTTGCGCAGGCGTTCTTCGCTCAGTGCCTGGTTGCCGATGAAGCGGAAGGTAACCTCCGGTGCTGCTGTTTCTGTGGCCGGTGGTGGCTCAACGGCGGGATAATCGGCGGAATACTGGGCAGCAGCCAGGCCCGGCCAGGCCGGCTGCATGATGAGCAGGAGCAGCAAAAGCAGCCGGCAGCCGGGCCGGGCCAGGCCGTTTGTGCCTCCGGTGGGCGGTATGGCAAATCGTTTACCGTGCATCAGCGGAACCGGAAGACAATTTTAAGACCGATATTGAAATCATCGTAAATATCTTTTTCGCTGGTAATAAACAACCGGTCGCCGGGGCGGATCAGGTCGTCCACCAGGCGCAGTTCGGCCTCGATGGTTTCATCGCCGCTGCGGGTGATGTTGCGGCCCACATCGATATGAAAGCGCTCCAGGATGGCTTCGTCGCTGGGCGGCTCATCGCCGTGAAAGATCCGGGCCAGCAGGTCCCGGCCCAGAAAGACCGCCATGCTCATACCGGCCCGCCGGCGGGCTGTTTCATGGCCCACGGCCGCCGGGGGCTGGCCGGTGAGCACCAGCAGCAGCAGTTCGTCATCCCCCAGGGGTGGGCTGGAACTCAAGGTCAGGATCGGTTCGTCGGCGGTACCCTGCAGCACCACGCTAACGTCGTAACCCAGCAGCCGGGCGGTGGCCAGCAGGTCAAATTCGGCCCGGTCGGGATCGTGATCGGGAAAGCGGATCAGGCCCGATTCGATTTGAAAGCGTCCCGAAGGCAGGGTCAGCCGGGTGGGGTCGAGAAAAATTTCACCGCTTAGCACCGGCAGCTCGCCGCTGCCGGTAAGGCGCAGGTTGGGCCGCAGGCTGCCCCGGGCCATGATGTTGTGCACCACAAAGGGTTGATCAGCGATGATCCGGATATTGAAGGTCATATCCCGCCAGGGCGGCGCGGTAAGGGAAAAGAGCCGCAGCCCGTTGGGGCGTCGGGGCGCGCCTGGCGCCCGGAACATCTCCAGGAAATCGACATTGCGGGTATAGCGCCCCTCGCTGATGCCCACTTCTCCGGCCAGCCGCAGTGCCGCCAAGGGACCGGTCAGGGTCAGGTCGGTCCGACCCCGGACCCGGATGCCTTCCGCCCGGTAAAAAAGCACCTCTTCGCCCTGCAGGGTAAGGTTAAAGCGCAGTTCCCGGCTGAACGCTTCACCGTTAACCGCCAGCGGGAAAGCGGCCGGAAAATCGACCCGGCCTCGGATGGCCAACGGGGCACCGCTCCACTGGCCATCGAGGAACAGCAGTTCCAGGCCTTGCGAATCAAAATCGGCCCGGGCACGGATTTCCCTGAAGGCCGGGGTGTCGCCTTCGGGGCGCAGCTCACCCTCCTCCAGTTCGATCCCCCCCCGAACCTGGGGTTCGGCCAGTGAGCCAAACAACTCCAACTCGGCGGTAAGCCTTCCCTCCACCCGCCGGACACCGGGCAGCAGTGGGCTCAACCAACTCAGTTCATCGCTGTGCAGGCGGGCCCGGAAGTCCAGTTCGGCGCCGGGAACCGTGGGGTCATAGCCTCCCTGAAGGCTCAGGTAGGCGCCCAGGCCCTCCATTTCCAGTTCGGCGTCATGCAGCCGGCCGCCGGTAAACTGCAACCGGCCCGGGGCGGCCAGGGCCAGGGTCAAGTCATCGGCGGCCAGTTCCAGCCGGTGGAAAAGCAGGGTCAGGGTTTCCTCGCCCAGGCCCTGCAGCTCTCCACCCAGCAGTAAGCGGGCTTGGTCGCTGAGCACTTCTCCCTGTTCTATAGCGAGGGTTCCGGCGGCGTAGCTCAGGTCGCTTGCCAGTTCGTTGGCCACCACTCTTTCCTGGTAAGACAGGTAGTGGGCCTGAAAGTCGCTGCTAAGCTGGAAAGCGGTCGGTTCGGCACCAGGCAGGCTGAAACTCGCTCGGCCGGTAAAGTTTTGCAGGGTGAAATCCGCCAGCCGGCCCTGGCTGAGTTCGGCCTCGGCCCGGAAGGAATGATCGGCCAGGTTGCCTTCACCTTGGAGTCTGGCGGTAAGGGCGCCGGCCATAAATGGGGCCTCCACCGGAGTGTCCATTTCGCTGGCCGCCACCTGCGGCAGCCCGTTGCCGTTTCCCTCGTGGCCCCCCTGACCAGTTAACTCCGGCGGCAGTAAGGCGGCATAAGCGGCCAACTCCGCCACCGCCAGGTTTAGCTCCAGTTCCTGCAACTCCAGGGTATCCGGTTCGGGCAGGGCCGGCAGGCTTAAAATGGGCAGCCGGAGCAGCCCGTGGGCCTCCAATCGGTCCTGCTGGTGTTGGATAAGCAGGTGCGACAGCCGCAATTGCTGCCGGGCCATTTCCAACTCGACGCTGACCAGATCCAATTTGGGTAAGGCCGCAAGCTCGCTGGCCGCCGGTAGTTGCAGGTCGAGGGCTTGCAGCCGGGCGGCCAGCTGGGGTTGACGCAACGGCCCGGCGCCGCTGATCTCGCCCTGCAGGCGGCCGCTTATGTGCCAGGGCGGCAGCAGCAGCTCGGTGTAGGGGGACAGTTCGGCAAGCTCGAAAGATGCTTGCAGTTGTTCCCAGTTGAGTTCAGCCAGGATTTCTGCCAAACCTTGGGTCTCGTCGGCCCAAAGGGCGTCCAGCAGGGGAGCAGGGTCTAAAATCAGCCCGGCCTGCAAATAGTCGTCATGGTGTCGCAGCTGCAGGCGTTCCAGGTGCAGCCGGCGGTGGTCGCCCCGGAGGATTATTTGCATGTATTCCAGCAGTTCCTCTTCCTGCCGGCTCAAGGCGTTTGCCTCCAGGTTCAAAAAGCCTTGCGGTTCGGCCGGGCTGCCGGCTAGAACCAGGTCGGCCTGCAGGCGGCCGCCGAGGGCCGGCAGTTGCCAGCGGCGGGTGAATTCAGCCAGATTGCCGAGCGCCAGGTGAATTTCACCTTCCAGGGGCAGGTGCCGGAAATCATCATCTTCCGGCCAGGGGCCGATGAGCGCCCGGGGCACGGCGAGGCGGTCGCTGCCTTTGGTCAGGTGTAAATCCCGTAGCCGCAGGCGGCCCTGTTGCAAATCCGCCTGCAGTTGCAGTCGGTGCCGGGTGAGTTCAAAAAGCGGGGGCGGCAGCGCCTTTTCCCAGGGGAGGCCGGTGGCGTCCAGCAGTTCGGGCAGGGTGGGAAAATCGACCCGCAACTCACCCACCAGGCTCTGGTCCAGCAAAGATCGCCAGTCGGCCTGGTGCAGGGCCGGCAAAGGCAGTTGCAGGCGTTCCAACTCCAGCCGGTTGTCTCCCAACGCGGCGGTCAGCCGGGGCAAATGCAACTCTCCCTGTTGGATGCGGGCCAGCAGCTCCAGGTCGCCTAAACGGTGCTCCGCCACGGCGCCCTGCTGCAGTTGCAACGCCAGTTCACCGCTGAGGGTTTCCCAGAAAGCGGCGGGAGAGGTTTTAAGATGACCGCTCAGGGCTAAATCGCCTTGCAAGCGGGGCGGCTCCACCAGGAAGGGTTCAAGTTGAGCCAGGTGGAAAACGCCGGTGGTCAGCTCGCCCTGCCATTGCTCCGGGGTCAGCCTGGCTCGCCCGCTCAGCGCCGTCTCAAGAAGCTGCAGTTGCAACGCCAGTTCGAGCTGCGGCTTCAGTGGCCGGGTTTCCTCGGCGGCGGCGAGGGTTTCCAGTCCCGACCAGCTCAGGCGGCCGCTACTCACCGTCAGCAGTTGTCCCCAGTCGAGTCGGGCAAGGGCGAGGCTGCCCTCCCGGTGGTCGCGGCCGGCGGTGGCCTCAAGGTGCAAAGGGGCTTGCAGGTTTTGCAGCCGGGGGTGTTGCAGGGCAAAAGAGGCGCTGTGCAGGTTGAGCCTGGTGGGGGCGTCGGCGGTGCCCAGGGCGGGGTTAAAATCCAGGGCAAGGTCGGCGGCAATCAGGGCCAGTTCGCCGCTGTACAGGGCAAAGTCCATCTGTTCCAGCTTGATGGTCGGCAGCCGGGGGGCAAGCTCCACCATGGCGGTAAACAGTGGTACCAGCTCGGCCGGTGCGACAATCTCCCCGATATTTCGCGCCTCGGGCGGGTAGGGAGCAGTCTTTTCGTTGGCCGGCGGTAAATTCAGAGTCAACTCACCCCGGCTTAATTCCACCCGGAGGGTTTCCACAAAGGCCGCCGCCCCGTGGCGCAGGGCCGGCAAATGGTAGCTCAGCCGCAGTTGACTGGCCTCCAGTTCCGCCGGCACGGCCAATGGCGGGTCGCCATTCGGGGCCGCATCGGTTAAACGGAGATCCTGCAACACCAGGGAGTTGAAATAATTGCCCCCGACTTGGGCGGCGGTAAGCTCCAGCCCCAGGGTTGGGGTCAGATAGCCGTTGGCGGCAGCCAGCAGGCGCGGCCCGATCACGGTCTCCCGCAGGGCGTAAAGAGTACCGGCCAGCAACAGCAGCAGAATCAGTAAAACGGCGCTTATGGTGAGAGGGCGGGTGGGCATGCTTATATGGCAAACGGTGGCCGGGGGTAAGCCCAGGAGTCCTTACAGGGTGAGAGGTTTTAAAATAAGCAGCGATCATGTATTATACAACATCTTGTGAAAAAAATACCGGTGAATCCATGAAAGAAGCCAAAACAGCCACGGACCGCCTGGAACTGAAAATCTCCGGCATGAGCTGCGCCTCCTGCGTGGCCCGGATCGAAAAGGTGCTTGCCCGCCAGGAGGGGGTGGCCTCCGCCCGGGTCAACCTGGCGGCGGAAAAGGGCTATGTCGATTACGATCAGGGGCGGATCACCCCGGAAGAGTTGATGGCGGCGGTAGATTCTCTGGGTTTTACCGCCGCCCCGGCCGAGCAGGACAGCGCCGCGGTGGACCGGGAGCGGCAGGAGCGGGAACAGGCCCTGCGACGACTGAAGCTCGACTTCTCGCTGGCCGCCGTGCTGACCACCCTGGTGCTGTATGGCAGCCTGCCGGAAATGGTGCCCATGGCCTGGCACGACTGGGCGGTGGGGGTGGTGCCGGCCTGGCTGGGCAACCCCTATACCCTGCTGCTGATTACCACCCCGGTGCAGTTTTTCTCCGGCTGGCGCTTTTACCGGGGCGCCTGGGCCTCGTTAAGCCACGGCACCAGCGACATGAACGTGCTGGTGGCCATGGGTACCAGTTCGGCCTGGTTCTACTCCGCCGCCATGACCGTGGCCCCCGATTTTCTCACTGGCCTGGGCTTTCCCTACCAGCTTTACTACGACGTGGCCACGGTGATCACCACCCTGATCCTGCTGGGTCGCCTGCTGGAGGCCCGCGCCAAGGGCAAAACCTCCGAGGCCATGCGCAAGCTCATGGGGCTGAAGGCCAAGACCGCCCGGGTGGTACGGCCGGCGGAGCAGGCGGAAGCTGAAACCATCGTTGACATCCCCATCGAAGAGGTCCAGGTGGGGGAAATTATCCTGGTGCGGCCCGGGGAAAAGATCCCGGTGGATGGCGAGATTATTGAGGGCCGCTCCAGCATTGACGAATCGATGCTCACCGGCGAAAGCCTGCCGGTGAGCAAGGAGTCCGGGGATCAGGTGATCGGGGCCACCATCAACAAAAGCGGCGGCTTTAAAATGCGGGCCACCAAGGTGGGCAAGGATACCATGTTGGCCCAGATCATCCGCCTGGTGGAGGCGGCCCAGGGCTCCAAAGCGCCGGTGCAGAAGCTGGTGGACCGTATCGCTGCCTGGTTCGTGCCGGCGGTGATTATTACCGCCACCGTCAGCGCCCTCTTCTGGTGGGCCTACGGCCCCGAACCTTCGCTGATCTTCGCCCTCACCGTCTTCATTGCCGTGCTGATCATCGCCTGCCCCTGCGCCCTGGGGCTGGCCACCCCCACGGCGATCATGGTGGGTACCGGCAAGGGGGCGGAAAACGGGATTCTGATCAAAGGGGCCGAGTCTTTGGAACTGGCCCATAAACTCGATACCGTGGTGTTGGACAAGACCGGCACCATCACCGCCGGCACCCCGGCGGTGACCGATATTTTTACCCTTACCGGCATGTTAGACGAAAACCAGCTGCTGGCCCTGGTGGCGGCGGTGGAACAGGCCTCGGAACATCCTTTGGGCGAGGCCATAGTCCGCGAGGCGGTGGAGCGGGACCTGGAACTGGCGCCGGTAAGCGATTTCACCGCCGTGCCCGGCCACGGCCTGCAGGCCGCCGTGGCCGGCCGCCGCCTGCTGGTGGGTAACGCCCGCCTGCTGGCCCGGGAAGGGGTGGCACTGGAGGAGCGCTGGCAAAAGCAGGCCCAAGAGCTGGCGGCCCAAGGTAAAACCCCCATCTTGGTGGCGGTGGATGACCAGCCGGCCGGGTTGCTGGCGGTGGCCGACCCGGTCAAGGAATCTTCGGCGGCGGCCATTGCCGCCATGCGCAAGCTCGGCCTGACGGTGGTTATGCTCACCGGCGATGCCCGCCACACCGCCGAGGCCATCGCCGCCAAGGTGGGGATCGACCGGGTGATGGCGGAGGTGTTGCCAGAAGACAAGGAGTCGGCGGTCAAAGACCTGCAGCACGAGGGGCGGCTGGTGGCCATGGTGGGCGACGGGATCAACGACGCCCCGGCCCTGGCCCGGGCCGACGTGGGAATCGCCATCGGCACCGGTACCGATGTGGCCATGGAAGCCGGCGATGTTACCCTGATTTCCGGCGATTTGAACGGGGTGCCCACGGCCATCCGGCTCTCCCGGGCCACCATGCGGATGATCCGGCAGAACCTGTTCTGGGCCTTTTTTTACAACATTGTGCTGATTCCGGTGGCGGCCGGGGTGCTCTACCCCTTCTGGGGCATTATTTTAAACCCCATGCTGGCCGCCGCCGCCATGGCCTTCAGCTCCATCTCGGTGGTGCTGAATACCTTGCGCCTCCGCTGGTTCCACTGATGCGGAAGCCCGGCAGCACCGCATCTTTGGGCGATCGGCCCGGCTTGCGTACCGGGGTACGCGGCGCCGTTCCGCTTGCCCAAACCTGCGGCACTGCCGGGCTTCCGCCGGGGCATTGTTTTATGCAATCACGGACTGTTCTTGGGCGAAAAGCAAGCCGCGTGATCCCTGGACGGGGGCCGCGGAAACCGGTAGCGGCGGGTTTGGCGGCGGCCGGGCACATGGACGTGCAGGAGGCCGCCGCCACCTCGGAGGCGGGCAGGATGCACGCCGAGAATGAGCCGCTACCGGTTTTCGCGGCCCCCACCCCCTGGCCACAACCAAAGACCTCAAAGGGACGATGTAGAGGGTGCGGAGTATGAGCAAACAGTACGATACATTGTCAGAAATGCTCGATTACTTGGCGGGGTATGGGGAGCAGCAGGCCCTAATCCTGGTGGAGGCCGAAAGCACCCGCTTGTGGTCGTATCAACGTTTGAGCGAGCGGGTTGATGAAGTGGCCGGGGCGCTGCTGGCCATGGGGCTTGAGCCCGGCGGGCTGGTGGGGCTGCTGGGGGAAAACCGGCCGGAATGGATCATCGCCGCCCTGGCGGTGTTGCGTGCCGGCGGAGTGCTGCTGCCCCTGGACGCCCAACTGGACGACGACGGCCTGGCCCACGTGGCGGCGGACAGCGGCGCCCGTTATTTTTTCGTTGGCACCGGCCAGGAGTCGCGCTTTGCTAAAATTAACCAAAACAACTCATCGGCTCCGGCGGAGCTTAAACTGCTACCCTTAAACGACTTGCCCACCGGCTCCCCCCCGGCCGCTTTCCCTAAGCGCCGGCCGGAAGACCCCGCCGCCATGTTTTACACCTCCGGCACCACCGGACCGCCTAAAGGGGTGCCTTTAACCCATGCCAACCTGGCCTTTCAACTCAATACGGTGGCCGCCGCCGGCCTGGTCACCGCCCGCGACCGGGTGCTGCTGCCGCTGCCTCTGCACCATGTTTATCCCCTGGTGGTGGGGCTGCTCACCCCGCTGGCCCTGGGGCTGCCCCTGATCATGCCCGATGTGCTCACCGGCCCCCGGATTCTGCGGGCGGTGAAGGCTGGCCGGGCCACCGCCCTGATCGGCGTGCCCCGCCTTTACCAGGCCCTCTACCAGGGGGTTGAAGATAAGGTGGCCGACGGCGGCGCGGCGGCCCGGCTTTATTTCCGCACCGCCCTGGGCCTTAGTGCCTGGTGCAAGCGTCGGCTGGGGCTGCGGGCGGGTAAAATGCTGCTGGCGCCCCTGCATCGCCGCTTCGGCTCTTCCCTGCGGCTGCTGGCCTCCGGCGGTTCGGCCCTTGATCCGGAGCTGGCCCGGCGGCTGGAGGCCCTGGGCTGGCAGGTGGCCATCGGCTACGGGCTGACCGAAACCGCGCCCCTGCTCACCATCAACCCTCCCGTGGGTGGGCGGCCCGGCAGCGTCGGCCGGGCGGTGCCGGGGGTGGAACTGCGGCTGGAACCACTGGCGGAAGACTCCTCGGAGAGTTCAGATGCACCGCCCATGGGCGAAGTGCTGGCCCGTGGCCCCAACGTCTTTGCCGGCTATCACAACTTGCCGGAGCAGACGGCGGCGGCCCTTAAAGAGGGCTGGTTTCGAACCGGCGACCTGGGTTATCTCGATCGGGACGGTTTTCTTTTTCTGGTCGGCCGGGCCTCCAGCCTGATCGTTACTGCCGGCGGCAAGAATATCCAGCCCGATGCCTTGGAAGATCGGCTGACCACCCATCCCTTCATCCGTGAAGCCGGCGTGCTCAGTCGGGATGATCGGCTGGCGGTGCTGCTGGTGCCGGAACTGGCCGCCCTGCGCCGGGCCGGTCAACAGGACGAAGAGGCGGCCCTGCGCCAGGCACTGCTGGAGGTTTCCCACCGCCTGCCTTCCTACCAGCGCCCCGACGAGTTCGCCCTCAGCCGCGAGGCTCTGCCCCGCACCCGGCTGGGCAAGATCCGTCGCCACCTGTTGCCGGGACGTTATCAACAGGCCCGAGCGCAACAGCACCATGCCGACAAGACCGGGCCGATGCCGCTTAACGAGATGTCCGATCACGACCGGGCCCTGCTGGAAAACCGGTCGGCCAGCCGGGTCTGGGAATGGCTGGCCCGGCGTTACCCCAAGGTGCGGCTCAGCCCGGACACTAGCCCGCATTTGGACCTGGGGGTCGATTCTTTGGGCTGGCTCAACCTGGCCGCCGAGATCGGCCAGCAGGCCGATGTGCAACTCACCGAGGAGGTCATCGGCCGGGTGGAAACGGTGCGGGACTTGCTGCACGAGGTGGTGGAATTAAGCGTGCATGGCAACGGCGGCGGCCAGGAGGGGGGGGTGGCCGATCCGCTGGCCGACCCGGAAGCGGTGCTCAAAGAGCAGAGCCGTCGCTGGCTCAAACCCTTAAACCCCCTGCAGGTGGCCTTGGTGTGGGGATTGTACCAGCTCAACCGGCTGCTTTTTCGGCTCCTGTTCCGGCTGCGGGTTGAGGGGTTGGAGCACCTGCCCGATGATAAACCTTTTATTCTGGCCCCCAACCATGTCAGTTTCCTGGACTCCTTTGCCATCGGCGCGGCGCTGCCATTTGCCCGGTTTCGCCAAACCTATTACGCCGGTAACGCCGAGGTGGCTTTCCGCAACGCCTTTTTTCGGCTGGTCTGCCGCCTGGGCCAGGTGGTGCCCATTGATCCCCGGCGGGCCACCGCCACCAGCCTGGCTTACGGGGCGGTGATTCTGGACCAAGGATGCAACCTGGTCTGGTTTCCGGAAGGGGAGCGTTCCTGGGAGGGGCGACTGCAGCCCTTCCGGGCCGGCATCGGGATGCTGCTTGACCGCAAGAGGGTTTATGTGGTACCAGCCCATATCGCCGGCGCTTACCAGGCCTGGCCTCGAGGCCGGAAATTGTTCCGGCCGCACCCCATCAGCATCAAGTTCGGGCCGGCCCTGACGGCCCAACAATTGCTGGCCGGACGGCAGGGGGGCGGGGAGGCTTCGGCAAACGATCGCTCCGGCATGATCGCCGCCGCCCTGCGGGAACAGGTAGCCGCTTTGGCGCCTGAATCGGACGAATCGTAAAAAGAGTGCCCGCAAGCGAGCAGGGGTAGCCGGGAAATTTTTAATGGATGATGTGCACAAATTAAAAAAGTTAAAAAAACGCCGGCCTTCCTACCAGCTACTGTTGCTGGTGGCCCTGTTGTTGCTGGGATTGCTGGCGCAAAAACTTGATTTGGTGGACTGGCTGGAGGTGCTGGAAGTCAGCCGCCACTACGCCCACCACTGGTGGTTCCCTCCTTTGCTTATTCTGGCCATGGCGGCTTTTTACGCCCTGGCCCTGCCGGGTTCCTTTTTCATGTGGCTCACCGGCGCCCTTTTCGTGCCGATTGTGGCCACGCTGATCATCGTCATCGGCGGGGTCGGCGGCGCGGTGGGGGGATATTTTGTTTCCCGGCGGCTGGCCCGCCGGGAGTGTGCCCGGATCAAACATCAGCCGCTGTTCAATTTCATCCGGCGCCATGGTGATTTTGTTGCCCTGTGCGCGGTGCGGACTTTTCCCAGCTTTCCGCACTCGGTGATCAACTACGGGGCCGGGGTGCTGGGGTTGCCGCTGGGTTACTTCGTCCTCTCCACCATCATTGGCTTCACTCTCAAGGGGTATCTCTATTCCGCCGCCATCTATCAGCTTACCACCATGGATGAACCGGGAGAGTTTCTCTCCTGGCAGTTGCTGGCGCCGCTGATCATGCTCTCTCTGTTGTTCATCGCCGCCAAGCTCATCTTCGGGCGCAAGCCATCGCTGGCCAACGGCCCGTAAGCGTTCAGCCAATATTACTCCTGCTCCAGGGTATAACGGGCCAGCAGGCTGTCCTGCCAGTAGCTGTTGGTGGGCCGGCGGAAGAAATCCTGGAACAGGGCCAGGCTTTCCCGCCGTCTGATGTGGGGGGTGATCTCTACGGCCGGGGCCATTTCCCGGTAGAGGGGATTAAGCTCGGTCAGGGGCAGGGAGGTGCCGCCACCCATGGCGTCTTCATAGGCGTAAACAATGCGCCGCACCCCGTTGAGCAGCAGGGTGGCGTAACACATCAGGCAGGGCTCCATGGTGGCATAGAGGGTGAGTCCGCCCCGCTCAATCTCCGGTTGCCGCGCAAGCAAGCCGCGCAGGGCCACGATTTCGGCATGGTCCAGCTCGGTGGGCGCCGTGCCGCCGCTGTTTTGCCGGTTGCCCTCGGCCACCACCCGGCCGCCGGCGACGATCACCGCCCCCACCGGGAACTCCCCGGCCTGTAACGCCACCCGGGCCTGCTCCAGGGCCAGCCCCATGAAATAGTGATGCTGCTCGCTTTGGTCCATGGCGGTTGATCTCCGAGTAAATTGTCGCGACAGTTCAGCGTAATTGCAAGCTGATAGCTTAACCGCATAGCGGTGGCAGAGCAACATTTGATATGGGTCGGTGCCGCCCAAGGCGGCGCCGGCCTACCACCAGAAAACCGGGTAGCGGCGGGAAGCGGGGATGTTGTTGATCAGCAGGGCCACCAGCAGCATGATCAGCGCGCCGCTGGCGATGGGAAAGAGCAGGTACCAGTAGCCCAGTTGATGAATCTCCTCGCCGCCGATGACCGCGATTAAAGCGGTGGCGCCGCCGGGCGGATGCAGGGTTTTGGTGAGATGCATCAGGGCGATGGCGGTGGCCACCGCCAAGGCGGCGGCCAGCCAGAGCTGGGGGGCGAAAAACTGCAGGCAGGCCACTCCCACCAGGGCGGAAACCAGATGCCCCCCCAGCAGGTTGCGCGGCTGGGCCAGAGGACCGGCCGGGGCGCCGTAGATCAGCACCGCCGAGGCCCCGAAAGAACCGACAATCAGCAGCAGGTCGCTGCCCTCCAGCCACCGGTAGTGCAGCAGCGCCACCGCCGCAATACCCAGAAAGGCTCCCAGCCACGACCAGAAAATCTCGCCGGCGCTTACCCGGGGCGGGCTTTTTTCACCGCCCCGCATTTTGGCCCAGTATGACATGGTTGCTCCTCCTTGGCTTAATTAGGATGAAACGGACCGTGGTTGGTCGGAGTGGTGAAAGCGGCTTAAAAGCAGTTGCATCAGCACCGGTATAACCACCAGGGTCAGCAGGGTCGAGGCTAAAATGCCGCCGATAATCACCGTGGCGATGGGGGAAAAGCGTTCCGAGCCCACCGCCAGCTCCAGGGCCAGGGGCAGCATGCCGGCCACGGTGGAGAGCGCGGTCATCATTACCGGCCGGAAGCGGGCCGCCACGGCGGCCGGTACGGCCTGGTCCAGGGGCATGCCCTGCCGGCGGCGGGCCAGGATGAAGTCCGCCAGGATAATGCTGTTGTTGACCACGATCCCCACCAGCAGCACAATCCCCAGCAGAGCCGGCATGGAAAGGTATTTACCGGCCAGGGTCAGGGCGGCGGCCACGCCGATGAACTGCAGGGGGATGGCGGTCATGATCACCAGTGGCAGCAGGGATGAGCGGAACTGGATCATCAGCAGCAGGTAAACGGCCAGGGCGGCGGCGCCCAGGGCCCGCAGCAGCCGCCCCCGGGCCTCGGCCAGGTCCTGCTGCTCGCCGCCAATGGCCATACTGTAACCCGCCGGCGTTTCAATTTCCGGCAGGCGCCGCTCCAGGTCCGCCACCACCTGGGACAAAGGCCGCCGGCCATCGGTCCAGGCCCGGACCTCCAGGGTACGGCGGAAGTTTTCCCGCGAGACCAGGCGGGGGCCGTAAACCGGCTCAAAGTTGGCCAGGTCGACCAGGCGGATATTTTCCCCCGCCGGTCCGGGCAGCACCACGTTTTCCAGATCCTGCTGCTGGCGCCGATCCTCCGGCTGGTAGCGGAGGCTGATGTCCAGGTCTCGCAACCCCCGCTGCCGGTAGGCCGTTACCCGCTCGCCGTCCATGGCGCGGCGTACGGTGGCGGCGATGGTGCTGCCGTCCAGGCCCAGTTCGGCGGCCCGCTCCCGGTCAATGACCACCAGGGTTTCCGGCCGGTCCAGGTCCCAGTTGCGGTAGGGATCGCGCACACCGCCCACGGCCTGTAGCAGGGTTACGGTTTGTGCTGCCAGCTCGGCCAGGGCCTGCGGCTCCGTGCCGTTGATCTCCACGATGATGGGGGCGGCGGTGGTGGCCCGGGCCGTGCCGCCCTGTTCCTGGAATACCCCCAGGGTAACCCCGGGCAGGGCCTGGACCTGCTCGCGCAGGCGCTCCATGATCGCCCACTGGCTCTCGGGCCGGCGATTGCGGGGAACCAGGTCAACGCTGATTTCCGCCTGGTGACTGTCCATGGCGCCCCGTCCGCCCAGGTAGCGCGCCCCGGTTTCGTAGCCGATCCGGGTGGAAACCGTCTCCACCGCCGCTTCAGCCAGGATTTTTGCCTCCACCGCGGCCACGATTTGCCGGGTTTCCCCCAGCGGGGTGCCGGGAATAACGTCCAGCAGGACCCGGAAGCTACCCGAATCGAAACGGGGCATCATCTCGCTGCCGCCGGCCCGGATCAGGCCCAGACCCGCCAGCAGCAAGACAAAGGCCAGGATAAAGGTAACCGCCGGTCGCCGCCCGGCAACGGTCAGCAGTTGCAGGTAAAGCTGCCTGGGGGCGGAGAGCAGATGATCGCTCACGGCGGGCTGTTTTTTGCCGCCACCGCCCTGCTGGCCGAAAATGATCACCGCCAGCAGCGGCACCAGGGTCAGGGCCGCCACCAGGGAGGAGGCCAGGGCAAAGGAGAGGGTCAGGGCCAGGGGGCGGAAGAGTTCGCCGATGAAACCACCCAGCAGGGTCAGAGGCAGCAGCACCGCCAGGGTGGTCACAGTGCCGCCGATCTTGGCGGCGGTGACCTCGCCGGTGCCCTCGATGGCCGCAGCTTCCGGGGCCAGACCGGCTTCCCGTTGCCGGTGGATGTTCTCTAAAATCACAATACTGTCGTCCACCAGCAGGCCGATGGCCAGGATGATCGCCGACATGGTGACCATGTCCAGTTGCAGGCCGGCCAGGCGCATCAGGGCGAAGGTGGCCAGAAAGGTGACGGGAATGGTGGCGGCCACCACCAGGGCCTGGCGGAAGCTGCCGAGAAAGAGCAGCACCACCAGCATGGTCAGGCCGATGGCGCCGGCGATGGTGGCGGTCATGCTGGTGATTACCACCCGGGTGAAGGCCGAGTCATCCTCGGCCACGGCGAAAGATACGGCCGGTTCTTCCGCTTGCAACTCCTGCAGCAGGGTGAAAACCCGATCGGCCACCGCCACGGTGTTGGCCTCGCTGCGCTTCAGCACTTGGACGGCGATGGCCGGCTGGCCGTTATAATGGAAGGCGGCCCGGTCTTCGCCGGGTGTCAGGCGCACCCGGGCCACGTCGCCCAGGAGCAGCAAATTTTCGTCCTGGCGCTGCAGGACCAGCGCTGCGGCATCGGCGGCATCGCGCAGGGGGGTGTCGAAGCGGACCACCGTCTCCCGGCCGCCTTCCCGGCTGCGGCCGCCGGCGGCGGTGAGGTTCCAGCCCTGCAGGGCGTTGATCACCTGTTCCTGGCTCAGGCCGTAAGCGGCCATCCGGTCTCGCTGCAACTGTACCTCCAGTTGCAGGCGGTTGCCGCCGACCACATCCACCGCCGCGACGCCGTCGATCAGGTTCAGCCGGTCCTGCACCCGGTTCTCCGCCAACTGCCGCAGTTGAGGCAGCGACAACTCCTCGCTGGTCAGGGCCAGGGTGACAATGGGACGCTGGGCCGAGGAGAATTCCTGGATCTGGGGATCGCCCATGGCGGCCGGCAACTGCGGGCGAATCCGGTTGACGGCGTTCTGCACCTCCATGGCCCCGATGGTGCTGGAGAAGCCGTAGTGGAATTCCACCTCCACCACCGCCAGACCCTCGCGGCTGGTGGAGCGCAGGGTGCGGACCCCGTCGATGCCGGCAAACTCTTCTTCCATCAGTTTGCTGATGTTTTCCGCCACCTCTTCCGCCGCCATGCCGGGATAAGGGGTGATCACCGTAACCATGGGCGGGTCGGTGTCGGGAAAAAGCTGGACGGGCAGTTGCAGGCGGGCATCCAGCCCGAAGATCAGTACCGCTATCAGGGCGGCCAGCACCGCGTGCCGGTGGCCCAGCAGCCAGCGTGGCAGGGAGTTCATTCTGGTTCCCCGCCCGGTGCAGCGACCCGTACCGGCTCACCGTCGGCCAGGTCGGGATAGGGGGTGGTGATAAGCTGCTCGCCGGCCCGCAACCCCGCTTCGATCACCACCCGGCCCTCGGCTTCCGGGCCCGGCTGGACCTGACGGCGGCGGGCCTGGCCGTTTTCCACCACAAAGACCTGGGCATGGTCGCGGCGGCGGTCAAGGGCCTCTACCGGGATGGCCACCACCTGCTCCCTTTCCAGGGCCAGCACCCGCACCGAGGCGATCATGCCGGGCCGCAGGATGTTGGGCCGGCGATCGCCGGGCCCCGCCGGCAGCAGAATCTCGGCCCGGGCGCCCCGGCCCGGGGGTTTGAGGTCGGGGTGGAGCCGGTCCAGCGAGCCGTGCCATTCCCCGTCGAAACCGGGTACGGAAACCCGGACCGGCCGCCCGGGGGTAAGCCGGGCCAGTTCTTGTTGGGGGACGACAAACTCTGCCTTCAATTGCTCCCCGTTGAACAGTTCCAGCAGCGGTTGTCCCAAAACGGCCTGATCGCCCGGCAGGGCTTGAAGCCGGCCGACGGTGCCGGAGAAGGGGGCCTTGATCCGAGTGTAGCCCAAGCGGGTGGCGGCTGCCTGCTCGGCCTGGCGGCCGGCGGCCAGGCTGGCGGTGAGGGTTTGCACCCGGGCCTGGCTTTCCTCTAAAGACTCCAGGGTGATGGCGCCTTCACGGTGGAGTTGTTCCCGCCGGGCCAACTGTTGCCGGGCCAGCTTGAGTTCAGCCGCGGTGGCTTCGGCCTGGAAGGCCAGCCGTTCATGCTCCTGGCGCCATTCCCGGTCATCCAAGACAACCAGCAGGTCGCCGGCCTTTACCCGTTGCCCGGCCCGTACCGGCAGATCCCGGATGGGAGCGGAGAGCCGGCTGCTGATTACCGCCTCCTGTTCCGCAGCAATGACGCCGGGGTAACGTTGCCAGAGTTGGAAGGTCTGGGGGGTGACGGTCATGGCGGCCACGGCCCGGGGCGGGGCCGCTTCCGGGGGCGGCGGCTGCAAGGCGGTGCGCAGGCGCTCGGCGGCCGCCAGCCCCAGCCAGAGCAACAGCCCCAGCAGCAGCAGGGCCCCGAGCAGCCGGGCGCTTCGGTTCAGTTTGGTTTGGTTGTTTGGCATTTTTCTAATAATAATAAATTATTGCGGGTTAATGATGCCGCGTTTAAAGAGGGCAAAAACCGCCGGCGCGCTATCCTGCATCTGTTCCGGTCGCCCGGCCAGCAGTGACTGCACCACCAGGCCCTGGATCATGCCCACAAAGAGCACGGCGGCGGCGCCGGCTTCAACTTCCGGGGCGATTTCACCGGCCTTTTGGCCCTCTTCGATCAGTTGCGCCAGCCTTTGCCGGTAGCGCTCAACCAGCTTGCGGGCCAGGTTTTTGGCCGCTGAGTCGCCGGGGTGCTGCAGCTCGTTAAAAAGCATCCGGGGAATCCCGGGATGAGAAACCACAAAGGAGATGTGCGCCTGAAACATCGCTTCCAGGCCCGCCAGGGGGCCGGGGGCTTGGCGGGCCGCCTTTTCCACCCGTTTGAGCAGTTGCTCGGCCACCCAGGTCATCACCGCCTGCCAGATCGCTTCCTTGTTGGGAAAGTGGCGAAACAGCGCCCCCTGGGTCAGGTTCATCTGACGGGCGATGGCGGCGGTGGTGATTTTACCCGGGTTGAGTCGGGCGGCCAGTGCAAGCACCGCGTCGACGGTGGCGGCCCGGCGCTGTTCGGCGGGCAGATGTTTACCGGGATTGGTCATGGGCTGCTCCGGGTAAAGTGAGTAATTGATTACTATCTTATCCTGCCGGCAGGATATGTCAAGGGGCAGGAACATCCAGCCAGCGCCATTGTCTTTCCGATGGTATGGTAAGGGTGCGGTAATATTTTTTACAACTCAGGCCGGATTTATTATCATTAAAAATATGAAGAACAGAGCAACCCTGAAAACCTTGATCGGCGCTGTGCTGGCGCTTTTTTTGCTGACCCTGGCTTATTGGTGGCTGAACCGGGAGGGAGACGCTACCGGTCCGGCCCCCGGCATGCCCGGTCGCCCCGGCGGAGAGCCGGCGGTGGCGGTGGAGGTGGCGCCGGTGCAGTGGGGTGAAATTGTCGAGCGCCGGGTTTTTACCGGCACCCTGCAACCGGTTTCCCGCTTTGATGTGGCTGCCCGGGTGGGCGGCCGGCTGCTCAAGCTTTATGTCGACCTGGGGGATACCGTTCGGCGCGGCCAAGTGGTGGCCCGGTTGGATGGCGATGAATATCGCCTGGAGGTGGCCAAGGCCAAGGCCGAGCTGGAAGTGGCCAAGGCCGGGCTGGCCGAGGCGGAGAGCGTCCTGGCCACTTCCAGGCGGGAGTATGAGCGGGCCCAGAGTTTGCGCCGCCAGGGGGTGGCCTCCGAGGCCGAGCTGGACAGCGCCCTGGCCAATTACGAGGTGCAGCAGGCCAAGGCCCAGGTGGCCGCGGCCCAGGTCTCCCAGCGCCGGGCGGCCCTGGCCGCCGCCGAGTTGCGTCTTTCCTACACCGAAATCCGGGCCGACTGGTTGGGCGGCGAACCCGAGCGGCTGATCGCCGAGCGCTTTGTCGATGAAGGCTCGCTGCTGGCCGCCAACACCCCGCTGTTCTCCCTGGTGGGCATTGACCGCCTGGTGGCGGTGGGCCATGCCCCGGAACGCGATTACCCGCGGCTGCGCCCCGGCCAGGAAGTGGCGGTGCGGGCCGATGCCGTGGGAGAGCGGGTCTTTGCCGGGCAGTTGGCCCGCCTGGCGCCGGTGGTGCGGGAGGCTTCCCGCCAGGCCCGCCTGGAGGTGGAGGTGGCCAATCCGGAGCAGATATTGAAGCCCGGCATGTTCGTGCGGCTGGAAATCGAGGTGGCGCGCCGGGAAAACGCCCTGTTGGTGCCCCGGGCGGCGCTGCTCGAGCGCCCCGGCGAATACGCTCTGTACCTGGTTGATGAAGAGAGCCTGACCGCCCGCTTTGTACCGGTGCAACTCGGGCTGCAGAGCCGGGAGCAGGTGGAGATCCTGGTCCCGGAAATCAGCGGCCGGGTGGTTACCCTGGGGCAGCACCTGCTCAGCGACGGCGCCAAAATCACCATTCCCGAAGCGGCGGCGCCTGGAGAGCGCAGCCGATGAACCCGGCCCGCTTCACCGTTCATCGCCCGGTTTTCACCATCATGCTCACCCTGATTGCGGTGATCATCGGGGCGGTTTCCCTGGCCCGGTTGCCCATCGACCTGATGCCCGAGGTCACCTATCCCACCCTGACCATCTCCGCCAGTTACGACAACGCCAGCCCGGAGGAGGTGGAAGAGCTGATCACCCGCCCCATTGAACAGGCGGTGGCGGCGGTTTCCGGTATTGAGAGCATCAACTCCAACTCCTCGGAGGGGATCAGCAACGTCCGGGTCTCCTTTGCCTGGGGCACCGACATCGACGCGGCGGCCAACGACCTGCGGGATCGGCTGGACCGGGTGATGAACCAATTGCCCGACGACATCTCCCGCCCCCAGGTACGCAAATTCGATCTTTCCGCCACCCCGGTACTGATCCTGGGGGCGGCCAGTCCCCTGGACCCCCTGGAGCTGCGGCGGCTCATCGACGAGCAGATGAGCTTCCGCATCGAGCGGGTGGCGGGGGTGGCCTCCCTGGATGTCTGGGGCGGGCTGGAGCGGGAGATCCAGGTCAACCTAAAGGCCGACAAGATCGCCGCTTTGGGCCTGACCCTGGACGGCCTCCGCCAGGCCCTGCGGGACGCCAACATCACCGTGCCCGCCGGCGAAATCGAGCGGGGCCGGCTGGAGGTAACCCTGCGTACCCCCGGCCAGTTCACCAGCCTGGAGGAGCTGGCCGCCACCGTGCTGGCGGTGCGGGATGGCGCGGCCATCACCCTGGACCAGGTGGCCGAGGTGGTGGATACCCACCGTAAGGTCAGCCGGATCGTGCGGATCAACCACCAGCCGGGGGTGCGCTTGGCGGTGCGCAAGCAGCCCGACGCCAATACCGTGCAGGTGGCCCGGGAGGTGCTGCGCGAGGTGGAGCGGCTCAACCGGGATTTTCCCCAGGTGGAGATCGTTCCCATCATCGATTTTTCCGAGTACATCCAGCGTTCCATCGACAACGTGGGCCGTTCCCTGCTCTACGGCGGCTCGCTGGCGGTGCTGGTGCTGCTCTTTTTCCTGCGCAGTATGCGTTCCACCCTGGTGGCGGCCACCGCCATCCCGGTGGCGGTGATTTCCACCTTCGCCCTGATCTATTTCGGCGGTTTCACCCTCAATTTGATGACTCTGGGCGGCCTGGCCCTGGGGGTGGGAATGATGGTGGACAGCGCCATCGTGGTGCTGGAAAACATCGCCCGCCTGCGGGACAAGGAAAAAATGGCCGCCACCCAAGCGGCGGAACAGGGCACCGGCGAGGTGGCCGCCGCGGTGATCGCCGGCACCCTGACCACCCTGGTGATCTTCTTCCCCATTCTCTTTGCCCAGGAACTGGCCGGGGTGCTCTTTCGCCAGTTGGCCCTGGTGGTGGGTTTTGCCCTGCTGGCCTCCCTGATCACCGCCCTGACCCTGACCCCCATGCTGGCCGCCCGCCTGGTGCGGCCGGCGGCGGTGGCCGGCGAGGGGGAGCGAGGGGCCAAGGCTGTCCTGCTGCGGCTGACCACCGGGCTGTTCAACGGCCTGGAAAATTTTTACCGGCGCAGTCTGGATGGGGCTTTGAACAATCGTGGGCCGGTGGTGATCTTTTTTGTCGCTCTTTTTGTCCTGGCTCTGATGTTGCTGCCGCACCTGGGCAGCGAGTTCATGCCCCAGGCCGACGAAGGCCAGGTGCGGGTGGAGATCGAGATGGAAACCGGTACCCGGCTGGCCCTGCTGGACCAGACGGTACAGAAAGTGGAAAGTATTATTCTAACGGCGGTTCCCGAGGCTCGGGCCTCCGAGGTCGTGGTGGGGGGTGTTTCCTGGCGCACCGGGGAGCCCTCCACCGCCCGTATCCGCCTGGCCTTGGTGCCCATGCGGGAGCGGGAGCGCTCCAGTGAGCAGATCGCCGCCGATTTACGGCCGCTGCTGCGAGATATCCCCGGGGCCCGGGTCCGTACCCGCACCGGCGGTCTCTTTATCCTGCGCCTGGCCGCCGGGGCCGAGGATGAACGACTGGTCATCGAGGTGCGCGGTTTCGACCTTGACCAGTTGGATCAGGTGGCCCGACAGGTGCGGAACGCCATCGCCGAGGTCGAGGGCATCTCCGATTTGCGCTTGAGCCGCGAGGGCCGGGTGCCCATGGAACTGCTGCGCATCGACCGCCAGCGGGCCGCCGACCTGGGCCTGTCGGTGGCCAGGATCGCCCGCACCATCGAGATCGCCATGGCCGGGGCCACCGCCGGCGAGTTCCGCGACGGGGGCAACGAGTACCGCATCTTTGTCCGCCTGGAAGACGCTGAACAGCTTGATTTCGACGATATTTTAAATATTACCGTGCGTAATGACGACGGCGAATTTGTCGCCCTGGCCAACGTGGTCACCGTGGAGCGGGCGGAAGGGCCGCTGACCATCGAGCGCCAGGATCAGCAGCGGGTCAGCCGGGTGCAGGCCAACCTGGCCGGCCGCGACCTGGGCTCGGTGGTGGCCGATATCCGCCAGCGGCTGGAAACCATTCCCACCCCGCGGGGGATTGACATTACCTTCGGCGGCGATTACGAACAGCAGGAAAAGGCCTTCAGCGAAATGGCCCTGGGACTGCTGCTGGCCGTGCTGCTGGTATACATGGTGATGGCCAGCCTGTACGAATCGCTGCGCGACCCCCTGGTGGTGATGTTTGCCGTGCCCATGGCCCTGATCGGGGTGGTGTTGATGTTGCTCTTTACCGGCACCACCCTCAACGCCCAGTCCTATATCGGCGGGATAATGCTGGTGGGAATTGTGGTCAACAACGCCATCCTGCTGGTTGACCAGGCCACCCGATTACGGCGGGACGCCGGCTGGTCGGCCCTGGAGGCGGCCAGAGAGGCCGGGCGGCGGCGTTTGCGGCCGATCCTGATGACCACCCTGACCACCACCTTTGCCATGCTCCCCCTGGCCCTGGGGCTGGGTGAGGGCAGCGAGCAGCAGGCCCCCATGGCCCGGGCGGTGATCGGCGGCCTGCTGAGTTCCACTTTCATCAGCCTGCTGCTGATCCCGGTCCTGTACTCCCTTGTTTACCGCAACCGTCAAGGTCGGGAAGATGAGTCTGCAAAAGCAATCAGTTAACCAACGAAAAGAGGTCGCTGTGATGTTTGCTCACCCAAAACGGCAATTGGTAGGGCTGCTTTTCGGGCTGGCTTTGGCGCTGCCGCCGGCGGCGGCCGCCGCAGGGCCCGATGAAGGGATGAAATCGCTGCCGCCGTCGGGCGGTCAAACAGCGGTGACCCCGGCGGAGGCAGCCAAAGAGGCGGCGGCCGCCGCCCGCCGGGTGGACCTGGCCCGTTACCTGCCCCGGGCGGCCACCGATCACTTTCCCAAACCCGATGAGCAGGGGCGGCTGGAGTTGTCGGTGGAAGAGGCGGTGGTAATGGCCCTGGCCAACAACCGCTCGCTGGGGATTCAGCTTTACCGGCCGCTGATCAGCGGCACCTTTGCCGAACAGGAGCGGGCGGTGTTTGACCCCTCCCTTTTTGCCGAAGCCGCCGCCGGACGGGAAAAAATTCCCCAGGGTGACGATTATCGGCGTATCGAGACGGAAAATTACCGGCTGGGGGTGGAGCAGGACCTGGCCACCGGTACCGCTTTGGAACTGGCCCTTGAGCAACGGCGCAGTGATCCCGACAACATCACCGGCGATCTCAGGCACCGCGCTGGTGCCAGCCTGAGCCTGACCCAGGCCCTGTTGCGGGGCGGCAATCGCCAGGCCAACCTGGCCGGGGTGCGCCAGGCCGACCTGGAGGTACTGGTTTCCTTGCATGAGCTGCGCGGCTTTACCGAAAGCCTGGTGGCGGAGGTGGAACGAGCCTACTGGGATCTGGTGCTGGCCGAAAGCCGGATCGCCATCTACCGGGAGTCTTTGCAATTGGCCAAATCGCAGCTGCAGGATGTGATGCGGCGCATTGAAGTAGGCACGGTGGCGGAGGTGGAGCGGGCCGCCGCCGAGGCCGAACTGGCCTTTCGCCGCCAGAGTCTGATCGACGGTGAAAGCCGCCGGGACCAGGCCCGCCTGGCCCTGATCAACCTGGTCAATCCCGCCCCGGGCCGTGCCGCCGGCCCGCCCGAGCGGCATGATCAGCCGGGAGCCGGGGGCATCTGGGAGCTGCGCCCGATTCCCCGGGAAACCCCTTATGTTACCGAAACCGAGCCTGACCGGGTGGAAGATCATCTGGCTTTGAGCCGGCAGATGCGGCCCGATCTTGACGAGGCCCGGCTGCGCCTGGAGCAGGGTGAGCTGGAGGTGGTGCAGACCCGTAACGGCCTGCTGCCCCGGCTGGATCTGTTCATCACCCTGGGTAAAACCGGTTATGCCGACAGTTTCGGCCGCTCTTTTCGCGAAATGGTCGATGATTCGACCTATGCCGGTTCCGCCGGCCTGCGTTTTTCCATGCCGCTGGGGGGCAATCGGGCTGCCGCCGCCCTGGACGCCCGGGCCCGGGTCGGCCGTGATCAGGCCGAGGCCAGCCTCAACAACCTGATTCAGTTGGTGGAGCTTGACGTCCGCAAGGCACACCTTGAAGCCCGGCGGGCCCGGGCCCAGATCGACGCCTCCGCCGAACGCCGCCGCCTGCAGGAAGAGGTGCTGCGGGTGGAGGAGGTCAAATTCGAGGTGGGGCGCAGCACCGCCCTCAACGTGGCCCGGGCCCAGCGCGACCTGCTGGAAAGCCAGCTCAACGAGGTGGACGCCAAGGTAGCCTATCGCCTGGCCCTGACCGAACTTTACCGCCTGGACGGTTCCCTGCTGGCCCGCCGCCAGATCACTACCTAAGAGCATCCGGGGCACCCCGCCTTGCGACAAGCAGCCCGGCTTGCGTACTGGTGTACGCGGCGCCGGTCTGCTTGTCGCAATTCGGGGTACCGCGGATGCCCTTAGGTGTCTGCTAATCCCTAAAAGACCTCTTGACGAATTAGCTGTGTCGTGTTATTTAATTGTTTGGTTAAATTGTTTAGTGCTTAAACAGTGTTTCAAGAGGCGGTTGTTATGAAAACCATCAAAGAAAAAAAGAATCGCAGAATAGCGCAGTATTTTCTGGCGCCGCTGGTGCCGCTGGTGATCATCGGCGGGATTTATCAGCCATATCTTGGTTATCTAGCTTTGGCGTTGATGATCACCATGATCGTCATGACCTTTTTCTGGGGGCGGTGGTACTGCGGTTGGCTTTGTGCCATGGGGGCCTTTCATGAGCGGGTGTTGAGCAAGGTCAGTCTGCAGCGGGAGATGCCGGAGCTGTTTAAAAAAACCTGGTTCCGTTGGCTCTTTTTTGTGCTGTTGATGGGCCTTATGATCAGCCGCCTGATCGCCTCCGGTGGTGATCCGGCCAAAATCGGAGCGGTTTTTGTAATGATGTGGACAGTGGCCACCACCCTGGCGGTGGCCTTCGGGCTCTACTTCAAACCCCGCTCCTGGTGCAACTTCTGCCCGATGGGCTCAATGCAGGGGGTGGTAGCGCCCAAAGTCAACCTGCTCAAGGTTGGGGAAGATTGCAAGCAGTGCGGCCTCTGCCGCCAGGCCTGCCCCATCCAGACCTACCCGGGGGCCTACAAAGAACAGGGTTATGTGCCCAGCCTGGAGTGCATGCGCTGCGAAAACTGCGTGGTCAATTGCCCCAAGAAGGCCCTGTCGCTTTAGACTCGGTTATCCAGGGCATTTCGGACCGCCAGGACTACATCGACGGTGGCAAAAGGTTTCTGAATAAAGGGAAACCCGGCAAAGTCCATCTTCTTCTGCTTCATAATTGTCTCGTTGTAGCCCGACATGAACAGCACCTTGAGGTTGGAGCGTTTAGCTGCCAGTTGCTGGTAAAGATCCATGCCGTTGCCGCCAGGCATGATCACATCGGTGAATAACAGGTCGATCTCCGGTTCGGCGGTAAACAGCTCTTCCGCTTCGGCCGGGTCTCGGGCCGTTATAATCTTGTAGCCCAGGGTTGCCAGGGTGCGATTGAGGATGTCGCGCACCGCCGCTTCATCCTCCACCAGCAAAATAGTTTCCCGGCCTTCGGGCAGATCCGGAAATACCCGGGTGGTCAGGGCGTGGTCAGGTTCCGTTGTCTGTGGCAGGAAGATTTTGAACACGGTCCCGCCGCCGATCTCGCTGTATACCCAGATACTGCCTTGGTGTTGCTGGATAATGCCGTACACGGTGGCCAGGCCCAACCCGGTCCCGGCTCCCACTTCTTTGGTGGTGAAGAACGGCTCGAAAATGTGTTCCTGGGTCTCAGGGTCCATGCCGCTGCCGGTATCGGAAACGGTCAGCATTACGTGAGGGCCGGGCGTCATCCCGGGATGACGGGCCGCCTGCTCCGCATCCAATTCGACGTTGCCGGTGGTTATGACAATGGTGCCGCCGGTGGGCATGGCATCCCGGGCGTTGACCACCAGGTTTAGGATTACCTGCTCCAGTTGTCCCGGGTCACCGTTAACGTTGCCGAGATCAGGGCTGAGATTGAAGGTGACCTCGATATCCTCGCCGATGAGGCGGCCGAGGGTTTTCATCAGGTTCTCCACCAGCTCATTGAGTTTGAGCGGTTGCATCCTGGCCTCCTGCTCACGGCTGAAGGCCAGGAGTTGGCGGGTCAGGCCCGCCCCTCGCCGGCCCAGTTCCAGGATCCGACTGATATCATCCCTTAAGGCGGGGTCGCTGGTGTTGCCACGCAGAATTAATTCGCTGTAGCTGAGGATGCCGGTGAGAATATTGTTGAAGTCGTGGGCAATTCCTGCCGCCAGGGTCCCTACGGCCTCCATTTTTTTGGTTTGCTGGAGCTTGGCCTCGAATTCCTTTTGGACGGTGATATCCCTGGCTACATGCACCACGCCGCGGCAAACGCCGTCGTTGCCGATCAGGGGCGAGGCGGAAACCAAAAAGGTTTTACCCAGAGGGGAATGTTCGATCTCGCAAATGTGTTGCCGGTGGTCGGCCAAAGTTTGCGCCACCGGACAGCCTTCACAGGGCTCGCCCGCGTCCCGGTACAGTTCGTAACAGTGCCGGCCGACCAGTTGTTCCGCAGGTTGCCCCCAAAGCTCACCGGTTGCCCGGTTGGCCCGCACAATGCGCAGTTCGGGGTCCAGGATAGTAACGGTATCGGCCATGGCGTTAAAGGTTTCTTCCCACTCCTCTTTGGCGCGGCGCAACTCTTCCCCGGTTTGCTGCCGCTCGGCGACTTCCCGCTGCAGCGCCTGGTTGGTATCGCCCAGGGCTTGAGTCCGCTCGGCCACTTGGCGCTCAAGATCTTCCTGCAACCGGCGAAGAGCGGTTTCGGTATTTTTCCGGCTATCGATTTCGTTGAGCAAGGACCGTTTTTGTTTTAACAAGGTGGCTTGGATCCGGCCGAGAAAGAAAAAGAGAAAGGTAAAGACCGTGATGGCCGTACTTCCAGTAATCACCAGAAAAAAAAGGCGGAGCCGGTTAAGCTCGGCGATCAGCCCCGAAGTGTCGTCAAGAAAGAAAATTTCGCCGATTTCATGGCCGGTGGCGTCCCGCAAAGGAACCTGACCGCCCTGTATCGGCCAGCCTTGCTCGGTGGAGGTGAACGTTTTCAGGGCACGTTGTTCGCGGGGTAAGGCCATAAAGTCGCGCAGGGCCGGCGGGATATCCTTGCGGCTGCCGCTCAGCACCACCAGCCTAGCCAAGCGCCCCCACTCCTCGACCCCACCAGGCCCGGTCAGATGCAGCCAGTCTTGCCGGTCAAGTTGTTCTTTGGCGGTGACCAGCCAGATATCACTGCCCACCGAGCGTTGGAGAGTTGTCGTCAGACCATGAATTTCAACGCTAAGATCGATAAAGCCCGCCGTTTTTCCATCTAGCCGGAGAGGGTGCACCAGCCGTAGCAAAAGTATACCGGTCGGATCAAGTTCCAGCCCATGAGCCGGATCGCCCGATTGTACCGCCTGGGCCAGGACCTCGCTGTCAGAACGTTCGTGGGCCCATAAGGGAATTTGCCGGTGAAGAAACAAAGTGTGGTCAGGTTGCCGCAGAGAGATGTCGATGAATTCATGGCGCGACTTGAGCCCATCGAATATTGGGGCCATTCGGGCCTCCAGGGTGTGGAGGTCGCCGGTCAGCCAGGCTTGCTGAAAGTTTGGGCAGCTGGCTAGACCGTTTAAATTGGCGTGTAGTTGGAGAACTTCCTTGTTCAGAAGGGTCGGCAGCAGTGTCTGGATTGCCCATTGGCGCTGCTTTCCTTCGCTGGCCACATGTAGGCTATGGATGTGGAGGCCGGCGAAAATGGTAACCACTATGCTTAGCAGGAGCGCAAGGCCGAGGGGCAACAGAACGTGGCGCCGGAGGGCGCTTCCGCTCGGGGGCACTCTCGATTTTTTTGGCGATGCCACTTTGCGGTCCTCCGTGACAACCATGCTGTGGTAGTCTCATCAAAGATGATGCAATGTCTAACAACTAGGAGGTACGTTTTTTTGTGCAGAACGCACATGTGAAGAATTATAAATAAATCGGAAACAAAAAACAAACAAAAAAATACCCGGACAGTCAACAGCCACCGGGCAGGGGCGACCCTGTGCAACAAAAAAACCCCCGCTTTTCTGTTGGAAAAGCGGGGGTTTTAGTATCGTTCTGGTATCTGTTGATACCGAATTCTCTATGGCTCCCGGGGAGGGACTCGAACCCCCGACAGGGTGGTTAACAGTAACCAGATCATGGGTTTTCAGGTAGTTTCATCTTTTTTCATTCCGCACAAAATCTTGTTGACTTTCCGTTCTAATTGGCTGAATATTAGTTCACCTAGTTTCAGGGCTTTTCACTGTATCGCACCCCCAAGAGGTTGCACAGAGGTTGCACGGAGGTTGCACGAAGAAGACAGGGTGGCCATAGAAAGGGAGAAAAGGGTGATGAAATTTTCTGAAGCCAAAATCCGCAATCTTCGACCCCAAAGCAAAAAATATTATCTCCGGGAGGCCAATGGCTTCTCTGTCCGTATTATGCCCTCAGGGGCCAAAACCTGGCTTTTTATTTACACGTTTGACGGCAAGCGGAAGGAGATGAATCTTGGGCACTACCCGGCTGTAACGCTGGAAGCAGCCAGGCGCAAATACAGGGCCGCCTTCGACCTATTTGAACAGGGGAATGACCCGGTCGCCATGCACCTGGAAAAAAAGGAGGAGCGGCGGCGGACGCCTTTTCTTAGTGATCTGGTTGATGAATATATCAACAAGCACGCCATGCGCTTCAAGCGGAGCTGGGCAAAGGACCAGGCGATTCTTAATCGTGATGTAGTGCCGGCCTGGGGCCAGCGGAAGGCGGTTGATATTTCAAAGCGGGATGTCATCTTGCTGCTGGAAAAAATCGTTGATCGTGGCTCCCCGGGCATGGCGAACAACTGCTTTCAAATCATTCGCAAGATGTTCAACTTCGCCGTGGACCGGGAGATTCTGGAAATCTCTCCTTGTACCGGGGTGAAGATGCCGGCCCCCAAGATGGCAAGGGACCGGGTTTTATCGGAGGAAGAGATAAGAGTCCTGTGGTCCGGCCTGGAGCGAGCCAAGATCTCCCACGAGGTCCAACGGGCAATCAAGCTGATCCTGGTGACCGCGCAGCGGCCGGGTGAGGTAATGGGGATGGATTTCAGCGAGATCGAGGGCAGGTGGTGGACCATTCCAGCCGATCGGGCCAAGAACGGCAAGGCGCACCGGGTTTACCTTACTGACACAGCACTGGAGCTTATTGGGGAGAATACCGGGGGATTCGTTTTCCCGTCACCCCGCCACAGGGAAAATCCTCGCCCTATCGGCAGCAACGCCATGACGGTCGCGCACAGGCGAAACAAGGATAAAATTCCGCTGGAAGACTTCACCCCCCATGACCTGAGAAGAACGGCAGCAACCTTTATGGCCGAGATGGGGACCATGGACGAGGTGATCGATGCAATTCTCAATCACAGCAAGATGGGGGTTATCCGGGTATACAACCAGTATCGTTACGACACGGAAAAGCAGGCCACCCTGGAAGCATGGGAAAGGCGGCTGCAGCGGATACTGGGCGCCGAGAAAAAGGAGCAGGGAGATATAATCAGGCTGAGGGCCCCCATGAGGCTAAAGGACATCAGCGCGGGTGGAGAATAATTCTGATCAGTACGCACCACACCGTCATCTGAACATTGTGATAAATCCTGAATCAAGGAGAATGCATGCCCAGGAAAAGAGAGCCCCGAAAGTTACTGAGCGGGGAATTAGCCGCCAAGGTGGAGGCGGCGGCCGACACAATGCCGGCAGATATTGCTTATCGCCTAAAGGATGTAATTCTCGACGAAATGGAAGCGGAACAAGCCTCACCGTGGATAGCAAGCTATCTGGAGGACGTACTTCGAGCAGATTATGAGAAAACCCGTAATCCGCTAATCGCATGGCATGCTTATCACCATGCCAGGGCACTACGTAAACCAGTTCCGGAGTGGGTGCTGGAATACCTCGACAAGTCAGCGAAAAGGTTGCTCAACCCGGACAACCAACCCAAGGATATTCCGGCCCTCTTGGGTTTTATGAGGGCCAACTCTTTAGGCGGCGGAGCGCAGGCGTTCAAGCAGTGGGAAACATATTATATTCAATTGATAGCGGTTCTTATCCTGTCACACATCATGGGGTCAAACCCAGACATGTCTATTGAAAAGGCTTGCGAGCTAACGGAACCTTTCGTCGAAAAAATGAGTAAAGGCCGTATAACAGCCGACATGTTCACTATTAAAAAATGGTATTATCAGTTCACCAACCCATAAGTGGACGTAACTTGTGAGGTTGCATCCCTAAACCTTTGCATTGCGCTGCAATAAAGTGCCGATAACAGCAATCACGCTGTTCGGCACTTTATTTTTGGAGGTAGCGCCATGAAAGCAAAACCGAAGAGGATTATCCGGAAACCAGAACTTTGGGTCAAGGTGGGGTTAAGCGATCCGACCATCTGGCGATTGGAAAAAAAGGGGAAATTCCCCAAGCGGCTACGATTGGGCGGAAATTCCTGTGGCTGGCTTGAGCATGAGGTCAATGAATGGATTAATAACCGCGCGGCGGAACGGTAGGGTGACGGCCATGAACACATTAGATAACGGCAGACACCACGACTGGGATAGGAATAGCCGCCAAGCGATAAGGGTGAATCACGAAGGAGACTGTGTTTCTCTATTCCGGAAGGAAATGGAACATCACGGCTTGCGGCCACCGGAATCCATTGTACCAGGGAAGTTTATGCGTTTCCCCGGGGTACACACCAGTGACCAGAGTGTGGCAGGGTACTGCAAAGAGTTTGAAGACGGAACCGGCGGCATTTTCGGCGACTTTTCTTCCGGCCTCAAGGGAACGTGGCAAGCGAACCAGCCACTCAATGAAGCCGAGAGACGGGTATTCAAACAAAAGGTGGAAGCGGCCCGAGAACAGGCTCGCAAGGAAATTAAAGCTTGCCATGCCCAGGCAGCAAAAAAGGCCACCATCTTGTGGAAGCAGGCCATGCCTGCTGGTGCCGACCATCCATATCTTGTGAAAAAAAAGGTTAAGCCGACGGCTACGTTGCGGGAAATCAACCCTGCCGACGCTAAAGCCCTTCTTGGTTTCCCACCAAAAAGAGGAGACCAGGTGCTTATAGGCCGCCTGCTGGTTGTGCCGGTCAAAGTAAGCGGCCAAATTGCTAGCCTTGAATTTATTGATGAAAACGGGCTTAAGACGGCTCTGGCCGGTGGAGCTCGTGCCGGTGGGTATTGGGCAACCGGCCCCCTGCCGAAAGGTGATGGCGCCGATGAAACCTTGCTGCTTGGCGAGGGCGTGGCCACGGCCCTAAGCGCCTCTGAAGCCACCGGTTATCCGGCGTTGGCCGCGCTATCCTGCGGCAATCTCAGGGCGGTTGCCGCCCAGTTGCGAAGTCAATACCCAAAAGCCCGCCTGATCATCTTGGGCGAGCCCGGCAATGGTCAATCCCACGCGGAAGAAGCGGCACAGTCAGCAGATGGCCTTGCCCTTTGGGAAGGTGGAGACATCAACGACTTACACGTTGATCAAGGACTTGATGCGGCCAGAGAACTCATCGAAAAGGCCGGTCTCTGCAAGGCTGAAACGACTTCCCGCCGCACGCCGATCCCGCTTCCGGAACTCCCTCCCGTAGAACCGTTCGATCTTCGCCTGTTGCCGGACGCTCTCCGTGCCTGGGTGATGGATATAGTCGAACGTATGGGTTGCCCGCCCGATTTCGTGGCGGTGGGCGTAATGACCGCCCTGGCCAGCGTCATCGGACGAAAACTCGGGATCAGGCCACAAGCTCAAACCGACTGGACCGTTATTTGTAATCTCTGGGGGTTTATTGTCGGTCGGCCTGGCGTATTAAAAAGCCCGGCCCTGGAAGCAGCTCTGGCTGCCCTAAACCGACTGGTTGCCCAGGCAATGGAGGACTTCACCAGGGTGATGGAAGAGTATAAAAAGCTCCAAGCCCTTGCCAAACTGCGAGCTGAGGCCGCTGAGAAGGCCGTTAAAAAAATACTGCGTGATGATCCTCATGCCGATGTTTCGGCCCTACTGGCGGTTGAGGAACCTGATGTTCCCACCCTGCGGCGCCTCAAAACCAACGACACCACCCCTGCTTCCCTGGGAGAATTACTGCGACAAAATCCAAATGGCCTGTTGGTGTACCGGGATGAGATGGTTTCATTGCTCCGAGGGCTAGACCGCGAAGACCAGGCCGAAGGAAGGGGGTTCTTCTTAACGGCATGGAATGGCGATTCCCCTTACACCTTTGATCGGATCGGGCGCGGCCTTAATCTGCATATCGAAGCGGCCTGCATTTCCATGTTGGGCGGCACCCAGCCCGGTCGCCTGGCCGAATACATTCGGCACGCCGTCAAAGGAGGGGCAGCAGACGACGGGCTGATCCAGCGCTTTGGGTTATTGGTCTGGCCTGATCCCGCGGGGAGTTGGAAAGAAGTTGATCGACCACCGAACATCATGGCCAAAAACGAGGCCTTTGCGGTTTTCGCCAATTTAGACCGACTCGATCTTGAAGCCATAGGTGCTGAGCAGGATAAAGACCTGGAGGGCAATCCCGAGGGAGTACCATACCTGCGCTTTGCCCCGGACGCCCTTGCCCTCTTTCGAGAGTGGCGAAATGAGCTTGAAGCTCGGCTGCGGAAAGGTGATCTCCACCCGGCCCTGGAAAGTCACTTCGCAAAATACCGTAAATTAATACCCGCTCTGGCCTTAATTATCCATTTGGCCGATGGGGGCACCGGTCCTGTCAGCAGGGTAGCAACCTTGCAGGCATTAGGCTGGGGCGACTACCTGGAGAGCCATGCCCGCAGAGCTTATGGGGCGATCGCCCAACCGGAAGTAACCGCGGCCAAGGCAATTCTGGCACGGATTAATAAAGGTGACCTGCCCCAGTCCTTTTCGAGCCGGGATGTCTGGCGTCAAGGCTGGTCCATGCTCTCCGACAGGCATGAAGTAGCCAGTGCCCTCGACATGCTGGTTGACTATGGGTATCTCCACCTTGAACGAAAAGAAACCGGTGGCCGGCCAGCGACTATTTACCATTTTATCGCGGGGGCCGAAGAATGAAGTTTCTTGACATGCTGAAAAAGGAAAAAACCCTCCCCGACGAACTGTCAGAGGGATCGAAAGCCAAGAAAATCCCCCAACCAGGTACTGCCAAAAGTGCCAAAAGCCCTTTTGACGGTTTTGACAGTACCACCAGTAGGGCTTTTTCGGAAAATATTCCCGAGTTATCGTCTGATTGCCAGCAATGCCCGGCCCTGGAACTGATCGACGCATCAGGTGCGGTACTGGCTGGTTGCGCCAAAACCCTGCCCCCTGGCTCACCCTGGCGGCAGGAGTGGCGGCGAATATCCGAAGGGTCGGCCAGTTGCCCGGACAAGCCGAAAACGGCAACAGGCTATGGCTGCGGGCGTTGCGGCTCGCCCAACTATACCCAGGGTCCCGGAGGCTGGTGTTGTGATGGCTGCGGGAAAATCTACCACATCATTGGCGGCTCACGTGGCCCGAGATTGGTGATCCATTAAGAGGTGCGAAATGCCGGGAAAAAAAGGAGTTGTCAGGTCAAAAGCAGGGACCTCGCGAGCAGCGGCCGCCCACCGGCGCAAGCTCTTTGTCGAGGCTTATATTGCATGTGGGGGCAACGCGACCGAGGCGGCCATCGCGGCGGGCTACAGCGTGAAAACCGCGACCTCACAAGGTTCCAGGTTGTTAACAGAGGTTAAGGTTTTGGCGATGCTTAAAGAGCGCCAGGAGGAGATTGCCCGGCGATACGAGGTTAATGCCGAGACCGTCATGAAATCCATGGCTGCAGCGATCCATTTCGATCCGCGCAAGCTGTTTGATGCCGAGGGCCGCCTGAAGCCGATCACCGCCCTGGACGACGACACTGTCCTGGCCTTGCAAAGCTTCAAGCTTGCAGCACCGAAAGGAACGGGGGGCGAGGACGATATCCCCCTGCACGCGGCAGAGATCAAGTGGGAGTCAAAAGCGACGGCCCGAGATCAGGCCTGTAAAATCCTGGGACTCTACGAGAAGGACAACCGGCAGAAGGGGCAGGGTGGCGACAGTATCTACCGGATGAGCATGGAGGAACTGGAGAAAATTGCGCGGGGCGAGGCGTAGTTGCTGCGGGAGCAAGCGGCCTACAGGTCATGCGGTGCCGGCGAGGACCGCAAAGCTTCACTGTGCTTAGCCGAATCAAACTCAACGGAGGAGATTATTGAGCCACCATCCCAGGCAGGGCGGTGATGGCCATCAGGATAGTCCCACAGATCACCAGCAGAGCTCCTATGGCCCGCTGGCCAGCAGGTTTAACATCAAAGTCGTCTATCTTCTCGTTGAGACTTACAGTCTCAGTATGAAGGTCCTGCGTCAGTCCGTCCAGGCGAGCAAAAAGTTTGGCCACATCCGCTACGCGGTTGGCTTCTTCCTTCTTCATCATATGTTGCAGGGTGTCGGTTCGAGCTCTCAGTCTTTCTATAGCGGCAGGGAGATCAATACCTTCGGGAACTGAGTTCCAGGAATATGCTGAACAACTTCCGGTGAATGTGCCTACGCCAACGCCAGACAACACAGCGTGGCCTTCTGCCCGCTTTGGCCGTTTCCAGATCCGCGACCATTGCCTTCGTAGCCATCGCAGAACCCATGCCAGCGCCATGGTAAGGGTTTCAAGAACCCTTTTACAGAGCTTTGTAAGGTCCCGTGAGGAGCCGATAACTATACCTGTGAGGTTCATGAGCAATCCGACGATGAACAAGGTCATGGCTGTCCTCCGGCGATACTAATCCACCATCGCTTTGAGCAGGGCGTCGCGGGCGTCGGCGTAGAACTGAATGTCGATTTTGGTGGCCATGTCGTCGGAAAGATCGAACAACTGGCGGCGGCAGGTCACGGGCATCAGCAGCACGGTCGCGCCCTTTTCAACCGCGATCTCAGCCATGGCCACCGGGTTGTGAACCGGCTCGATGGAGCCGCCCAGATTGATTTCGCCCACCACAATCAGGCCCCCCCGGACACTTTTGCGCAGCAGGGCGGTACTCAGGGCGATCAGGGCGGCAACCCCCAGCTTGGCCCCGGACTTCGAGGCATCAAAGGCCCGCAACTGGACGGTAAACTCATGGTGGCGCGGGTCTTTATCCCCCACCAGCTGTATCGCCCGGGCGTAGAGGTTCTGCTCGGCGTAGCCCATCGATTCGCGGAAGGCCGGCGGGACCGGCTTGTTGAGAATTTTTACCCCGTTGCCCGCCCCTTCATTGACCTCGATCCGGTATAGACCGGGATGTTCCTCGTCCCCGCCGGGGCTGATGGCCCAGACCTGCCCCGGCTCCAAAGGATCGCCACCGATGCTGTTTTCGCTCTGCAGCTCCGGGGTGGAGACAAATTTTTCCACCCCATCGGCCCCCATAACATAGCTGAAGTGGGTATTGCGAAACTCGGCCGCTCCAATCCGTTTCTGTTGCTCCTTGACCCGGCGCCGGGCTTCCAGGGCGATCCGCGCCGCCCATTCTAGGTCCTCGTCGGGAATCACGGCATCCTGACCGGGATAGAGCAACTTGAGCAGGCCGCTGATGGTCTTGTGCACCGCGTTGGTGTCCCGCCCCGAAAGTGCCCCGCCCAAATAAAGCCGATTTTGCAGGCTGCCCAGCCGGCTCTGACTGCGCAGCCGGCTCCAGCATTCGGAAAGAAAGTCGCTGACCAGGCCGAAATGACCGGTCAGCAGCTCCTTGCTGATCTTGGGCACGTCCCAGCCCGGCAGGAAGGCGTGGATCCGATCCATGAAGGCGGTATCATCCCGCATTTCGGGCGGCAGGGGGCCAAGGAGATGGCCGAGCCGCTGCTGGTGCTCCACATCGACCCCGAAGTTGCCGACCAGGACAATACTGCCGTCGGCCCGGATACTTTCCTTGCCCCGGCTGAACTCCCCGGACTCCATGTAGCCCTTCATGATGTTGACCCCGTCCTTCTGGTCGAAGGAGATCCCGGAAACCTCATCGAAGCAGACCACATCATACTGGCAGACCAGGCCCCGTTGGCCGGTGCCCATATGAACGAACATCCGGGCCACGGTGGCCTTGCCGCCGGAAATCAGGTGGGCGTAAGGGGAAACCTGCTGAAAGAGATGGCTCTTGCCGGTCCCCCGAGGCCCCAGTTCCACCAGGTTGTAGTTACGCTCCACAAAAGGCACCATGCGCAGCAAAAAGGCGTCCACCTGGCGCGGCGTCAACCCGGCCGGCTCGATTCCGATGGAGCGGAGCAGGAATTCTTTCCACTCGGTGGTGGAAAAATTTGCCCGGGCGGCAGCCAACTGGTCCAGCACATTGCGCTGGGAAAGCTGAATTTCGCGCAGGCCGGCAACCCCGAACGGCCGACCGTTTTTTTCCTGGGCGATTATCGGATCATAATCAAGGGTGATCTCGGCATAAAACCCGCCGGTCAACATTCTTTCATGGCGACTTACCAGCTCGGCGTCAATGCGGGCATCGGTCAGGCGCAGGCTGGGCAGCGTGGCCAGGTAGGAGTCGGTCTTGGCGTCCAGCCGAGCGGTGATCAGGTCGATAATCTTGACCTCCCCCTGTTCCCGGGCCCGGGACTTGAACAGCTCCTCTTCCCCGGCCCGCACCGTCCGGTCGCTTAGTTGGCGTTGGACGATCTCCAGACCCTCTTCGATCTCCTCCTGCTCGATGCTGGCGCAGTAACGGCCCAGCAGAAATTCAACCACGTAGGTCGGGACCGGAAACTGGCGGCTGAAGGTCCGGACCAGGTCCTTGCGGACCAGGTAGCCATCCAGCGCGGCGGCAGCTTTGCGATCAATCTGGTCAAGAGTCAGGGTGTCCATCATTTTGCTCCCCCGATTACGGTAACAACCTGCGCGGCCAGGGCGCCATCAGCGGTGAGCAGCACCAGTGCCGCCTCCTGCCCCTCCAGTTCCTCATCTTCCACCACCACGGAAGCGGTACCGTTGCTTTTCAGCCCCTTGGTGCCCACCACCACACTGGAGGCCGGATCGCCGGCCTGCCGGCGGATGTCCAGGGTCAAACCGGCAAAATTGCCGGCCACCGCCACCGTGCAGCGCAGGCCTTTCCAGACGATGTCGGTAAACTCCAGCGCCTCTGCCGCTTCCGGGGTCTCAGCCGACCGGCGGACAGAAAGCTCCAAGGCCAGGCATTCCTGCAGGCTCAAGCCGCCATGGGCATATTCCTCACCCCGCCGGTAACAGCAGATTCCGTCGGCCAAAGCCACCTGCTGTTCCGGATTCCAGTACCAGGGATACAGGTGCTCGTCGGTGGCGGCGCCCTGTTTGATGGTGGCGCAGCGCCCCCATTTGCTGTCCACCAGGCAGGCCGGCAGCTCGATTTTGGGCAGGCCCCCGGGCAACAACAGCCAGCCGTGATCGGTTACGACCCGCACCCGCACCCGCCCCCAGCCGGCAGCCAGCAAGGCCATGATCCGGTCCCGTATTTCCTCCAGCAGGGGATCAACCTGGCGGGCAAGTTTCCAGCCCCGGCCATGCCCTTCATGGTCGATGTCGCCAAATTCGCACCAGGCGTTGCCCTGGCCGTCACCGTTGTCGTTGCGCTCCAGAATCTGCCAGCCCTGCTCGATGATAAGTTTGCGCAGCAGATAGGATGTCATCGGTTCAAAGTTGTAACCCGCCGTTCCTTCCCCCAGCTCGGGGGAAGCCAGAATGGGGGCCATGGCCGGTTTGCCGGTAGCGGTAACGCTGGGCAGGGGCACCCAGTAGGGGCGTTGGCCGATTTCATAACCCTTGGCCGTCAGCATGCTTTGCAGGCGCCGGGCCAGATCAAAACGCAGACCATCCACGAACATCAGGCATTCCCCCGGCTGGGGTGGCGCCACCTTCCTGGTCACGATGCTGCCGCCTGGATAGCCGGCCGCGGCAACCGACTGCTGCAGATAGCGAGCGGACTCCTCCGCCCAGGGGAGATAAACCGCCCGGATGGCGGCAGTCAGTGCTGCCAGGTCCGCCGGGGCGGTCACCTTTGCCAGCGCCCGCAACAGGGCGTCGTCGGCCTGCCAGCCCTGCTGACCATAGCGGTCCGCCAGGTCAGCAGCGGTGCCGGCAACCAGGCCGGAAGCGGTGATCCCGGCCAGAACCGCCAGATGCTCCAGGGCCAGGGCCAGGGGCGCTTCCCCAAGTTCGGCCCAGACCAGCTCCCGGCGGAAACCATGCTGTTTTTCCAGCTCCGCCAGCTTCTGCCGGGCCGCCGGGGCCGCAACCTCGGCCAGCCCCTGCAATTCGCGGCGCAGGATATTTTCCTGGCTTTCATTCCATTGCGGCCAGCCGTGATTAACCGGAGCGGCGGTCAGCCACACCAGGGAACCACTGGGCGGCTGGCATTTCCGGATTTGCGCGGGAATGCCGGGATAGCGGAGCGGAGCTTCACAAAAACGCTCCCAGACCCCCTGCCAGGGACCCTGCCGGCTGGCCAGCCTGGCCGCTCCCGCCAGGATCCCTTGCTTGGCCGGATCAAAGCCCAGTTGAGATTTGCAGACCTCGACCATGGCCTGCCGCTCGTTGGCGTTGCGGTCAGCCAGAAAGTTTTCACCCTGATCGAGCCACTGGAGCAAATCCCGCACCGGATCACCACCGGTCAGCAAGGTATTGAAATAATCCTTGTCCAGCCGTTTATCCCGAAGCCGCTCCACCTCCTCATCCAGCAAGCGGTAGAGGGCCAGTTGCATGGCTTTTCTGGCCTCCTGGTCCTGGGCCACATCAAGGCCCAGCCCGCCCTGGTCCGTTTTCAGCCAGGCCAGAATGGTCCAGTCCTTGGCATTGATCTGGGACCAGATCACCCCGCGATACTGCAGCTCGGCCAAAGGCTTTAATGGTTCCGGGCAGCTTTCGATGGCCCGCAGATCCTGGCGGCTGACTCCGGGCAGGTAAAGAATGGGGGGACGATGGGCGGGTGGCGCCACTTCCTCGATCTTGCCGGCAACCACACAGCGCAGCCAGATAGCGGGGCCGGTGCGTTGCTCCGGGGCATAATCGCCCAAAACAAACAACTCCGGCAATTCCGCCTGCAAGCGGGGAATGACGGCCTCCCATTGGCGATCATGGTCCGGCCAGAGGATACAGGCCGGCGCCACCTGGACCTCCGGGTTGTAAACCGCTGCTCCGCGCACTGCCTGTAGAAGCTGATCAATTACTCGCATCCGAATACCCGTTTCACTCAGTGCTCAGCGTCATCTGCTAATACCCTCCAGTCGCTTGATCCAGCCGTCAAACTTCGGGCATTCCCTCCGTATGGCATCGAGTCCGATTTCCAGCGCTACCAGCGAACCATGCAGGGGTTTGTCGTAATCGGGACAGATCGCGAGGATCCTTTTGGATGGTGCAGTTTGCGCGCCGTCGTTGATATGTTCCGGCGACGAAAAATGGGCCCGCACCGTGGTCAGTCGGCTGACAACAACTTCCGGCTGTTCGAACCACCTTCCAAAGGCTTCCGGTTCGCTGAACAGCAGGCCTTCAAATTCGTGGATCACCAGATTGGCAATGAAATTTGCCTGAGCGATGTCGTTCTGGAAGGCATGTTCAGCCACAACAGCCCGGTCAAACGAAGAGCCGGCCGTGGCAAGCGATGGAAAATCCCCGGGCAACCCATAGAAATCGAGGAAGGTTGTGACCCAGGAGTTTGGGTCTTCTTTGCATTTCTTCACAACCTGTCGTTTGATTTTTCCATAGCTGGAGACGCCACCCCGGCCATGCGGTCCGGTGCGAACGATGATGGGGTTCAGCCAGACGCCAAGTCCAAAATGCGGACGCAGCACTTCACGGACAAAAACATCTTCTGTCAGCCCCTCGCAAAAAATATGTACTCTGGTCATTGGGAAGGCCTCCCGCCCAGAATATTTTTCTGCCACAGCTCAGCCAGGGAGTATTCTTCAAGCCAGCTTGCCAATGAGGGCCTATCCAGGCGGTGTAAATGGGTCCCGCCTTCATTGCGGTCGACAACGATTACATCCTCCGGGCTAAATTCGTTCAAAAGGTCGGCGGACTGGGTGGAAACGATTACTTGGCGTTTTTTAGAAACCGAGCGCAGCATGGAGGCCAGCAGGTGGATGGCAAAGGGATGCAATCCCAACTCCGGCTCATCGATCAGGATCGTTTCGGGCTGAAATTCTTCCGGCTGCATCAGCACCGTTGCAAGACAAATAAAACGCAGGGTGCCATCGGAAAGAAGATGCGCCTTGAAGGGAATATCTTCGCCTTTCTCCGTCCATTCCAGCTCGATTTGATCTTTATTGGCGGGATTGGGGCGAAGGTAAAAATCGCCGAAAAATGGCGCCACCAGCTTGATAGTTTTGACGATGCGCTCGTAATGGATCGCACGCTGGTTTTTCAGCAAAAAAAGGAAGGGGGCAAGATTGCGGGCATCAGGCCGCAGGTAGGCATTGTCGTTGATCCCTTGGAGTTGCTTGAGCGGAGCGCTGTCGCTGGTGTCGTGGAAGTGGTAGACTCGCCAACTTTTGATCGCAGGCAACACATAGTGATCGATTAAAGTCCCCGTCCCCTCATGGATTCTCGACTCGAAATGCCCGGTCCCGATGGATCGGTTACCGCCCAGGTTCCACCCAAAATTTTCCTCGGCAAACATCATCCGATTATCCAGGGTGGGCTCCAGCACAAAATTGTAACCGTTGTTGCCGAAATACAGTTCCGCACTCAATTTCTCCGTTTTTTTGCGGCCAAAATAGAGCAGGGCATCCGGCCCGCCTTGCTTGCTGACATGGTGTTGCAGATTCCCGGCCTGCATCTGCTGAATGAGACGAAAAAAACCGATGAAATTTGATTTGCCGGCGCCGTTGGGGCCGATCAGCACATTCAGCTCTTTAAGTTCCAGGTCGCACTGGCGAATCGACTTGAAACCTTGCAGCACGATGCGTGATAACTGGTTCGGGTTCATCCTGCATGCTCCTTTTCTAGGGCCAGACGTTTCTCGGCCAGGGTCAGGTGGTGGTCGTTGATGCGGCCGCCTGGTTGGCCGCCGTATTGGGGGCCGAGGTGATACCAGGGGGCTGATTCTACATCTTTGCCCCGGTCTTTGTTCCACTTGATGTTGGGTTTGTCGCGGAGGATGCCGGCGCCCTTTTTGGCGATGTCGGGGACGGTGAGGAAGGGGCGGATGTTGAGGCGGACCCCGTCGTTGAGGTCGGGGTGCCAGCCGATGGGTTGCTGTTCCAGGGGCTTCCAGCGGATGAAGATGTCGTGGGGGGCTTCGCCCGCCAGGATCAGCTCCAGCCTTTGCCGCAGGCTCTCGGCGGCGGCGATTTTTTCGCCGGCCCCGTCCACCCCTTCGGCCAGGTCCCGGCGGCAGCGGTCGAGCCAGTCGCCCAGGTAGGTGTAGGTCAGGGTTTCGAGTTTTTTGTAGTCAAGGCGATGGTAGTTGACCAGGGCCGAGAAGCCGTCGGGCAGGCCGTCCCAGATCTGCCAGATGAAGGGGCGGTGGTGGAAGAGCTTGCAGTGCTGGCTGAAAAATTTTTCCCGCAGCCAAGTTTCCAGGGTCTTGCCGGCATGATCGGCGTTGTTGAGCAGACGGGCCAGGGTGGCGCCCCCCCAGGCCTCACCGTAGGCGGCGGCCAGCAGGTTGAGCAGGCGGTCGGAGGCTGCGGCCTCGCCCCGGACCGGGGGGATGCAGACAATGCCGTCCTCGTCGGCGTGGGGCAGCAGGAGGGCGCTGCGCTGGACCCACTCCCGCTGCTCGGCGGCCAGCTCCATTTCGCCATCCAGTTCGGCGGGCCAGCGGTAGCCCAGGAGGCGGGCGACGGCGACCTGGAGGACGGTGGCATCGTGGCGCAGGGGGCCGGGGGCGGTTTGTTTGGCGGTTTCATCCCAGACCACCGAGCCGCAGGGGTGGCCGTGGAAGATCCATTGGCTGGGGTCGTCGGAATAGGGTTGGGGCAGGCCGTGAGGGTATTGTTCGGCGGCGACCTTGGTCCAGTGGTCGAGGTCGAAGGGGACTACTTCAAATATCGCTTCTGCAACCCTCAATTTCTGATTAATTTCCCGAACTGCTGTGAAAAATTTTTCAGATGAACAATACGACCAAAGAGCAAGATGATGTTCGACTTTCTCTGGAACTAAACACGCGCAATTTCTGCACCAGCTTTCACCCAGACTTAATGAAGCTGCGTTGTTGCCCATTGTGGATACTGTTACGCCAGGCTTTCCCCAAAATTTAACATTTCGAATACTACCTCCAGGGCATTTTGATAGTGAACCCTGTCCATTTTCAAAAAAAAGAATATTTTCACGACCACCATATTCGATTGTTACATTTACGCTATTTAGCTGATAAATCCATCCGTCCAAGAGTCTGGGGTGTTCCCAATGCCTGAACATGAATCGCTGAGAATCTCCACTGTCAACACCAGCTAAACTTCTTGCATGCTTCCCTAATAAACTCAGAGAATTTATTTCCGAAAAACTTATCACGGCATCCGGGTTATCCAACTGCCGGGCCTGTTCCACCTGTTTGAGTTCGGTGGTGAGCAGGGCGGCGGCCTTGGCGGCAGCGGTGCGGGGGGCGGAGACATCGAGGCCGGCGATCAGGTGCGGGGGGGGCGGGTTGGCCGCCGGGTTGGCGGCGGCCCACAGCGGTCCCGGCCCGCCGCCTTGGATGGCTCCCCGGCTCAGGGTGAGGAGTTGGACATTGAAGTCCCACATCGGCGTTTGAAAAGCCTGCGGCCCCAAGCGGGCAATCAGGTGCCAGGTCTCGTTTTGCAGCAGCTTTTCCCGGAGCTTCCGGTAGCTGGTCAGAAAGAGCCAGTTCTGGGGCAGGACCACGGAAACCACGCCCTGGCGCCCCGCCCCGCCGGCCAGCCCCGAACTTTCCCGCCCTGGTGCGGGCGGGGCGGCTTTTTCGTGGACGCACAGTTCCAGGCAGCGCTCCAGAAAAACCGTGGCCAGGTCGTTCTTGGCCGCGGGGTAGTGGCGCTGGCAGAAGTCGCGCAGGCGTTCATCCTGTTTGCCTCGGGCCAGATAGGGCACGTTGGTGAGCAGCCAGTGATACTTGCCGGTCAGCAGGGCGGCGGCCTTGGTCAGGCCCTGGGCCACCACCGCCACTTCCTGCTGTTCGGCGCTCTGCTCCTGGTTCAGGGCCCGGTCCAGGGCGGCGCTCAGTTCGTCCCAGGGGGCGATCCGGGCGGCCTCGGTTTTGGCCGGGTCCAGCAGGCTGCCCAGCACCGGGGCCTCCTGGAAGGTGTCGTGGAGCCACTCCAGGGCCAGGCGCAGGTTGGGTTTGCTTAGATTCAGTTGTTTCCACTCCTCCCGGGCCAAGCCGATGGCCAGGCCCGAACAGGCCAGGTGCAGCTCCGGCAGGGGGCGGTAGCCCAGGGGGGCCGCACCCCCGGCTCCGTCGGCTGAAAACGAGGGGGCAGCCGGGGAATCTTGCGCGGAGGGGGCGGGGAGATCGGGGTAGCGCCAGGCGGTGAGGGCCAGGGCGAAGGCGGCCAGTTCGACGCAGCGGCGGTCCAATTCCAGGCCGTGGATATTGTCCCGCAGTACGGCCGCCACCGCCTGGCGGGAGCTTAAGTTTTCCAGGGCCATGCGCAGGGGGACCAGCATCAGGAAGGCGGCCACCAGAAAATGGCCGGAACCGCAGCAGGGGTCGAGGATTTTGAATTGGCTCAGCTCTTGGGGCCAGCCGGCAAAGGTGCCGGCGGCGGGGGTCCAGGCTTCCCCCTCATCCCGGCCCTCTGCCGCCGGGGCAGCGGGCATCTTGATGAAACGCAGATACTCCAGGGGCAGGCCGGGGATGGCGGCCCTGGCTCGCAGCTCCTCTTCGTCGGCGGCGCCGGCAAGCTCAGCCGGGCTCAGGCGGCGGGTCGCCCACCAGGCCCCCAGGGCGTTGTCCAACAGGAAGGAGACCATGTAGGGCTCGGTGAAGAGCTGGGTGACGGCGGGCAGTTCCCGGGCGCCGATTTTGACCTCGGCGGCGTTGACTTCCTCCTTACGCTTGGATTGCCAGAACTGGTAAACCCAGCCCAAGGAGTCGGCGGCGGTAAACACTTCCCGAGGCAGCTCGGTTATCAGCCGCTCCAGGCGTTGTTGATGTTCCGGCGGCAGAATCAGTTGGAACACCGGTGAGTCGAGCCGGAAGATCTGGGGCAGCATGGCGGTGGCCAGGCGAGCGGCCAGTTCCCATTCATTGCGCAACCCCTCGTCTCCGGCCAGCTCGGCGCACTCTGCCAGGCTGACGGCGACCCCATCATAGAGCAGCAGGTCGTTTTCGGCCAGAAAGCGGGCAAAGAGCATCCGGTGCCAGTGTTCATAGGCCACTTCTTCAATAAGCCGCTCCATGGTGTTGCGCTTGCCGCCGTTGAGTACATCACCCAACTGGCGGCCGTGGGCCCGCAGCCTGAGCCGCAACGCACGCTCCAGCTTACTCAGGTGCGGCGGCGGGGTGGGTTCCGCCACCCCGAGCTGCTCCAAAGCGGCCCGGGCGGCATTCTCGGCAATCTCCCGGGCCTCCTGGACGCTGCGTTCCAGGAGGTTTCTTAATGTTTTATCCAGTGGCTGCATGGCTTCTCTATATTGGCGTTATATGTTGCGCTTCACATTAAGTGCAACATTAACACAATTCAATGTGGCAATACAATGCGACATAACATTCCCGGCAACATTCAATCCATTCGGTTGGCGTGTTTGTAAATATAGACCGCATGCTTGCCTCGGCCAGGCGGCTGAATGGCACTGTTTTCCCGCATCAATTCCTTCATGAGGCGAATCACCTGATAGCGGCTATAATGGGTAATCTGGCGGATTTCTCTATTGGATAATCCCGCATCCCCGCGCTGGGCCCGGTCCATAAGAATGCTGAGGACTCTGGTTTTGGCCGCATCCCAGTTAATCCGGCGGCTGTGCTCCAAGGTACCGCTCTCCTGCAGGCGACTGTGCAGCTCGGGGGATAAAGTCCAGTAAGTGCCTTTGCCGCTTCCGCCCCGCTCCAGGTAATGAAGGTGCTCCATATCGGCCAGCACGCCGCGCGCCTGCTCTTCCGACCGCTGGCAGATTCTGGCGGCGGTGGCAGTATCCATCTCGAAATGCTTCAGGAGATACTGAAGGATCAGGAGCCGGTCAACACCTAGCAGGCGGCCGGCCTGGCTTTCCTCGGCAACAAACAGTCGGAAAGAGCCGGAGAGATTGCGGTGCAGAAAGGTCACCGTCACCGACTCCCCGATTTCCCGGATGGTTGGCGGCTCTTTTCCTTCGATCAGCAGAGCCTCGAACATCCGGCTTACCCCCAAATTACTTCGATTGACCAGCCGCAGGCGGGCCAGGGCTTCAACCAGCAGCGGGTTGCGGGCCGCAGGCTGATGATGGAGGATGTTTTCCGGGGTAATACCGGCGATAAAACCGCCATTGTTGCTGATTTCAAGACGATCCGGGAACTGCTTGACCATGATGGGGCCGGACAGCCGGTAGTCGGCATGGCACAGGGCGTTCAGCAGGGCTTCCCGCAGGGCGATCTCGGGGTAAACCCGGTACTCGAAATGAAAAAGACCGTGCTCCAGGGTGGTGATGGGGTTGTCGGCATTGATCAGTTCCTCCAGCCGTTCCAGGGCGATGGGCAGAGCTGAGCGGCTATCGACCCGGTTGCTGTAGTGGGTGTCTGATTCCATGCGCAACCAGGTCCAGACATAGCCCTGCATCAGGTTTTGCAGGGCCTCTTCCTTGCCGGCCAACAGCAGGCCGGCCCTGGTCAAAGCCCCATGCTTGAGCAGTTCCAGGGCCGCCAGTAATTCGTGGTCAGACAGACGGAGCAGATCGTCCGGGGCTCTTTCCTTACGGGCTTGGTTGCGCAGCTTTTCCAGGGCGGACGGGGAAAGCAGATCCCGGGTGGCCCCCGGTACGGTTTCAGCGGTGAAATCGGTCTCCCCGGTTTCCACCGCAATCTTGCGGCGCAAGGTTCCGGTAAGCGGTCGGCACTCCTTGCCGATACGCACGGTTCCGCGCCCCGAGGTATCGGTATAGGGCGGCATGCCGGGGTGAATCTGCATAATCAGCAGGCGACCCGTGCCTTCGGGAACCCGCAGCTCCTCAAACACCGGCATGATTTTGGGGTCGGTCTGGTCATAGACCGCTTTCTTGAGCCGGTTGACATCAACCTCAAGCGGGACGCCAAGCACGGCCTGGCTGCGGCCTTTGACCGTGTCGGCCACTCCGAAAACCACCGTCCCGCCCCCGCCATTGGCCATGCATACGGCCATGCGGATCAGCAATTGCACTGCTTTGTCCATGCTTTTGCCGTCCCACTGCTTGAAGTCCAGGTCCTGGTCCTCAAGCTCATCGGCAACGCGCTGGTCCAGTTCCGGCAGGAGCTGTTCTATTTGCTGAGGAGTTTTCATGGCGGCCTGTCAGCGAATGATGATTGGCCCCTGGGGCAGGGCTTTCTGGAGTTGTTGTTTTACCTCCACCAGCCAGGCGTCGATTTCCGCTTCGGTTTTCAGGGTGGGGCGGGGGATGGTGACAAACTGGACCTCGGGCTCGCACAGTTCGGCCGCGGCGGCGGCGACGTTGTCAAAGCGGGCCGGCATGGCTGCCACCCGATCGGCAAACATGGCCAGGGAGCAGTTATCAAGGGCGGCCAGAATATCGGCCGTGCTTTGCAACTGGACCTTGGGCCGGGCGGCATCGTGGAGAAGTTCGGTGGCCAGCAGTTGGTGGCGCTGCTCGGGTTCGAGTTGCTGCCAGTTGCTGTCGGAGCGCAATCGTTCCATGCCTTGCCGGTGACGACTGACGTATTCCGCGTCCAGACGATTGAGTTCAGTGCGCAGCAGTTGGGTTAGAGCCGCCAGCAGCGGCGCCACCGGGTCTGGTTCGGCCAGCAGTTGGCGTTGGTGCTCGATGGTCTGGACCTGAGCCATGATGACCTCGGCATCCGGCAGGCCGGCGGCATGCTCCAGCAGGCGCTTGAGGGTGAGCCAGTTGGGCTGGCGCTTGGCAATGCGGGCCGCCAGATCGGTCCAGGCCGCAAAATTCTGGGCAAATTCGTCGCGGCGGTTGTAAAGGGCCAGCAACTGCTCGTTGCCGGCGGTCAGGCGGATTTCATGCAAGGCGGTGGTGTCCGGCTGGGGCGGTCGGGGCGGATCGCCGCCGGCTTCCGCGGCCAAGTCCAGCATCTTTTGCAGAAATTGTTGAACCTGGGGCAACTCCTCACCCTGCCGGGCATTGATGCCGGCCTGCTGCAGGAGCTTGCGGATCTGAATCCGCTGGGCGGTGCTGACGGTGGTCGATTCCACCTTGAAGATCACCTTGCCGAGGGCATTGCGATCCAACTCCCGCGGGTCGATGGCCTGGCCGCGTTCGTCCTGGGCTCGCACCAGCCCGGCGATCAGCAGCACGTGCAGGCCGCCATCCACCGCATCACGGGACCAGCCGTAAGGGGGGCCGCCGAAATGGACGCGAATATCGGCGCCCTTCTTGCCGCCGGCAATGAAAGCCAGGATGGCCTTGCAAACCGGATTCCGGGCCGGCTCCCCGTCATCACCCACCGCCTTCAGGGCATCCGGGGCGCCGGACTTGGCCTTGTCATATACTTTGCCCCAACCACCATGGTCGGCCAGGCTGAACTGATGGTAAAGGCGCTGGAGGGCGTTTGCAGCGGCTTCGGTGATCATCTCCTGCAGGTCATTACCCAGGGTTTCACTGCCCCCCGCCTGGAAAACCCGGGCACCGGAGAAAGCCTCGGCCAGCAACTCGCTAATTCGCCCTTCAGCCGTTTGCCGGGTAGTTTCCATGGCTGCTCGGGCTTCGGCGCCTTCCGGGTTGCCGGGCACCCCCTTTTTCTCCAGGGTGGCGGCGGCGGCTTTACAGTCGATGAGAAAACGGCGCAGATCATCGGCGGAGCGCTTGGGGATGAAAACGAAGACCGTGGAGGACTGATTCCCCGCCTGACGGGCATCAGCCCGGATCGAGTTCTCGTCGCTGCTCCAGCCGTCACGCACCCAGACATAGACCCGATGGTCGGCGTCGTTGGGCAACTGGGCATCGAAAATCGGGAAAATCTCCCGGCCGACCCTGGAGGTGCCCTGGCCCAGGGAGAGCTTGCGCACCATCTCGCCAAACTTTTTGCGCATCCGGTCGTTTCGTTCGGCATCAATCCGGTGGGCTTCGCTGGCCAGGCTGGAGCACTGGCTCAGAAATTCATCGTTCCAGGCCGTGCTTTCCGCGGTCTGGATTCGGTATTCGTTGCCGATTTTCATCAGCAACTTACATCCATCCAGCAGGGCCGGCAACCGGCGCCGCAAACTGCCGGAGCCGGCGGCCAGGTCTTCCAGCAACAGATCCGCTACGGTATCGACGGTGGCGTGAATACCGATTTCTTTGTTGCTGCCGGCCAGCTTGTTGATCAGAAAGACCAGGCCGCAGGCCCGGGCCAGGATTTGCTGGTCCTCATTGCCCCGGCTCCAGACTACGGTCTGTTCATATACTTCCCGGGGCAGAATCCGGGTTCGCAACAGTTTGTCGGCGGACTCGAAATAAAGGTAATCCGCCGGCACCATATGACCCAAGGGGCGCTCCAGGTTGGTTTGGATCACCTTGTGCACCATGCTGAGCTGGTTGCGAAGCTGGCTGTCGGTGCCGGTCTGGTCCAGAACCCGCAGGGTATTTTCCCAGAACCGTCGCCGAACCGGCAGGATTGGATAATCCTGGGGAAAAAAAGGCAGGTCTGACTGGCGATGGGCGATGGAGGTGCCGGCCAGATGGCGGGAAATCTCTCCCAGGTTGGCCGTCATGATCTCTTCGATGGGGGCCTTGGCGGCCGGCTTCTTGGCCAGGACCACCTGGCGGATCACCGCGTCGACGTCGGTATCGGAAAGCTCCACCCGGATGGTGAAGCGCCCCTGGAGGCGAGCGAGGTTGGAGGTGCCGGTAACCGCGGTCTGGCCGGTGCCGATAAAGAGGAGCTTGCCGCCAATCTCCTTGGTAATCGACTCCACCATCTCCTGCACCGCCAGGGACCGGTCGGGGTCCTCTCCGATGAACTGCTGAACTTCGTCCAGCACGATCAGGGTCAGGGGAAACTTGTCGCCCAGGGTCAGGGCCTGGCGGATGGCCTTGATCATTTCCGAGCTGCCCACGTCCTGCACGAACGGGTAGAGATTGTTCAGGGTTTCAACGCAGGCGGCGGGAGTGGTGAAAAGCTGGGGCTTGGCCTGGGCCAGGGCCTGGTGCAGACCTTCGGCGACATAGAAATTATCCAGTTCCTCTTCCCAGTCCAGCCCGTGTTGCTCGACCAGGTCGCGCACCTGTTGGTGGACGCCTTCGTGTTGCAACCACATGACAAAACGGGCGACTGGATATTGCTCGGGCAGGCCGACGGACCGGAAAACTACCCGGAGCAGCGCCAGGCGCACGCTGCCGCTGGCGCCGGCGCCCAGGGTACCGGAAGCGGCCCGCAACCCGCCATGGCGTTTGGCCTGGGTGCTTAATTCCTTGAGCTGGTCTCTGATATGCTGGGGCAAATTGGCGATGCCGCGGGCAGTGGCGCCATCGGCAAAAACCGTATCCACCCACAGAGCCCGCAACATTTTGACCAGATGGGATTTACCGGAACCATAAAAGCCGCTGACCCAGACCGCCGGCTGCTGGGCCTGATCAATATTTTTCAGGTAGGTTTCCAGGATGTGGCTTAATCCCTTTTCATACTGGCCGTCGCAGACGAAGGTTTCCAGTTCATAGCGGAGAACCTCCAGGGCCTGGCTGGTCTGCTCGTCGTTGACCATGGCCACCCCTTCGTTGACCAGCTTGCGGGTGGTTGGATCCTGCTGGTAAATATCGCGGTTTTTCATCTATTCTCCCCTTTCCTGGTACTCCGTTTACCATTCCTTGTCGGCGGTGAGGGGCACGGCCAGATAGTTCCAACCGTCATACCCGTCCAGCAGTCGGTAATTGTTGTTTTCGTAGCTGCCGGGGAAAAAGACCAGTAGCCGGCCGGGGACCAGAGGCGCCAGCTCCTCGACAACATCCTTGACCTTTTGCAGCCCGAATAGCGAACCCACGCCGGCGAGAGCCACCACGGTATTGGCATCAGCCCTGTTCTGAGCCAGGAAGGCCCGAAACTGATCGCCAATATAGGCCCTATATTTAGGCAACAGAGTGGCCAGCAGGTGCGGTTTTTGAAAATAGCTTGCAGCGTAGCGCTGGGAGGTCAGCCAGGCGGCAAAGGTGTCGGTAAGATCAAAAGCGGCCCATTCGTGGCCGGCCTGGCGGGTGGCGATTTCAAACTCATCAATTTTCGCCCGTAAGCGGAGTTCCTCGGTCTCGTGATAGACGCAGAAAATAACCCGCTGGGGGGCGGCGGCATCATCCCGCCAGGGAACCGCGATGTATTTGCGGTATGACTGAACCAGACGTTTAACCCTGCTCACGCAACCACCCCATTTCCTGCTCGTTGATCAGATTCGGGAAAAGCACCTCGATGACATCGCCAACCCTTTTGCAGACCAGCCAACCCCTCTGGGAAGCCTCCTGGGCCAAAGCCACGGCCCGGTCAAAGGAGCAGTCCAGGAGTTTGACGTATTCACCGTGAAACAGGCTGCTGCCGCGGACCCCGGTCAGATAGGCAAGCAACAGGGCATAGGCCAGCGGGCCGCTTGTGGTGGTGGGGTGGGACCGTTTTTTATTGGTCCGGCCCCGGAGGTGGCCTGACTGAGTCCAGGTCGAGTTGATATTTTTGGCGTTGGAGGCAAGCTTGCCGGGGCTGTAGCGGCCTGGCGCCAGGGAATCCAGAAATTCTTCGGTGCTTTCTCTGGTGACCGCCGCTCCCGCAGGGAGGGGCAGAATATAGCGGGAACTGGCTCGCAGCAATGAGTCCCGGGCATAAGCGCAGAGCAGCGCCAGCAAGGGTCGGCCGGCGGGATCGCGGCGCCAGTAAAAAAGCAGGGCGCGAAAAAGCAGCAGCTCGTGGTCGAGAGCGTACAGTTCCAGCAGATAACGCTTGCTGATCAGGCGATTCCTTTCGGTCCGCTTGTTCAGGCAATTATCCTCGACGATGGCCTGGATATAGTCGGCCCGGCTGGCGGCGGGATCCTGGACATAATCTAGCAGCAGCGTTAGCTCAGCCAGCATCATGGTCCGGGAGACATGGGGACTGCCGGCCGGGAAAGCAAAACCGAAACTGGCCAGGTTATCTTTTTTTCGGGTCATTGTCTCCCCCACGAGTCCGACCTGCACCTCCCTTGCGTACCCAATCATCAACGTCAGCTATTTTGAACTTCCACAAGCGTCCGACTTTGCTGGCCGGCATGGCTTTTTCGCTGATCCACTTATAAACTGTGTCTCGCTTGACGCCGAGATAGGTACCAATCTCATCCACGGACAGCCATCTGTCTTCCATGCTTTCAGCTCCGGGAAAAGGCTATGCGGCAGGTAGGCTAACAGTCTGGACTTAGAGTATATTAGCAGGTTTCCGGCCATTTGGGGTTGTGGAATACTGACGGAAAACTACGAGGAGGGGGGGGAAAAGTCAAGCGAGAGTTGCCAGTTTAACCGAATATGTCCGGATGGAGTCTTGGAGTGTCGCCCCAGTTATTCGGACAGGTTTGGGCTTCAGCTCAATCCTGCGGAATCCCAAGTAATTCATTTCTTAGCATGTTAAGTGTGCTGTTTTCTTCAAATTCGCCTGTTGACAGCCAAAAAATCCATTCGTGGATGATTTCCATAGCCTCTTCTTTTAAAACATAATCCGTCAACTCGTAGGAATCATGGTGTCGACCTATGGGCTGTAAATGGTCGAATCTGAGAATAGAGGATTCAGTATCACCGGGTACCGGCAAAGTATCCCAAAGGTACTGCGGATATTCGCATTTGATAATTCTTTCAACGAACGGTTGAAACCATTTGCTGACCCCTTTTTTTTGGCACCCATAATATGGTGCCACAACAAGGGTAGGGTCAGTGTGCCACTTCGGCTTCATAGACGAACGCATCTCTTTTGGGATGTCCGCTCCGCCAATACTTATTAAGAGGCAATATCTTTTTTTGGATCTGTGGACAGTGAAACACTCACCGGGATAACATGCCAAGCCTGCGACTGGGAGGTCATAGGTTCTCGGGGGGGCATTGATTCTGAGAGGATAAATTTGGTAGTTCGCCTTACCATGATTGCCAGCCTCTTCCTCCGGCCGGCCGATCGGGGTTAGTCTTTTCGGAGTAACGGCGACATGAGGAATGAAGGCTCGCAATAATCGACCTGGCCTGAGCTGCTTATCTGTTGCTTTCCTCCACCAATTAAAGTCGTCGTAATATCTTTGAATGCATTCCTCAGGGTAAGTCAGCATCTTTTCTCCAATTCGATTTCCATATTTCTTTGGAGATGGACAACGTGCCTTCACTATTGGGAATTTCTTCCCCGGCTAGGGCATCTAGCTCTGCAACGCCATTATAAAATACCTCGTCATAACGTGGCGGGACTGGCTTAATTCTACTTTTTCGTTTTTCCTCTCTCATGGCGGCCATTATTGTCTTAATCTTCTCAAGCCGGTCCTTCTTTTTTTTCTTTTCTCGGGCTGTCAGAGCTGTTCTGGGGGTGGATGGAGATTGGCGAGGACTGCATTGTTCTGCAAAATAGGCGTAGTTGAAATCTAATAGTTGCCCAGGCGCGGCATTGGTCATGGGTGGCGTCAAATATACATAATGGAGGAGATCGTAAGTTGCCGCGCCATATTTCCGAATGTCGGCCCGCAACCGAAAGAGGATGTAGGGGGGAATTGGTTTCGAGGCTGACTTATAATCTGGATGGTCATCAGGCAGTGACCAATTTTTGCCTTCATCAGTGTACCGGCTTTCAAATATCCGAAGATTGGCACCTATCGCTTTGGCCGCGTTAGGCAATTCTTTGTGAAGCTCTAGATTCCAAGGGCCTAATTTATAAAATTGCCAATCTATGTCGGTAAAGCAACGCCCTTCGTTCTTTGCGGCATAGTACAAGTCAGCGAGATAGATGTACTTGATCAGCTGAATAGGCCCAAGCTCTCTGTTTTTGTAGTCTTCATCTTGCCATGCTTCGGCAAGGATGAATTTAATGAGTTCCTGAACGCGGGCTTTATTCATGGCTATTGTAAGCGTTAGCGCTTGCGGAGGGAAGAGGTGCTTAGCTTGACTTTCTAATATATAGAAGTATCGGAAAAAATAAAAGGGTTATACAGGGCCGTCAAGATTAATCGAAGCACACGAGAGACACAAGCCTGAATCCGTGTCATGTTTTCTGCGCAGGTCGTTGTAACGGGGAGTCCATTTCAGGAGACAGGAAACCTGTCCGGGTTATAGTCAAATCTGGTGTATGGGATAACTGAGGAAAATGGCGTATCATCCAGGTTGATTGATCACCACGACGATCACAGCCAACACAGGAGGATACGCCATGACCAAGTCTACCCCAACCGCTCTTTCACAACAAGGAAACAATGTCGCCGACCCGCTTACCGACCTTTTGCGCGATGGTGCCAGGATGCTGATTGCCCAGGCCGTAGAAGCTGAATTACAGGCCTTCATGGCCCAATACTCCAGCCGCTTGGAAGATGGCCGCAGGACAGTGGTCCGAAACGGCTATCTTCCCGGTCGCACGATCCAGACCGGAATCGGCGATGTCGAGGTCAAAGTTCCCAAGGTGCGAGATCGTAGCGGCCAAGGCCTCAAGTTCAACAGCAGTTTGTTGCCGCCTTATCTGAAGCGGGCGCGCAGTGTCGATGAGTTGCTGCCCTGGCTTTACCTGCGAGGAATTTCCACCGGCGATTACCAGGAGGCCCTGGCCGCACTCCTCGGGGAACAGGCCAAGGGGTTGTCGGCCAACACCATCTCCCGCTTGAAAGCCAAATGGCTGGCCGAGCACACCAAATGGCGGCAACGTGACCTGAACGGAAAACGCTACGTTTACTGGTGGGTGGATGGCATCTACAGCAACGTCCGCATGGATGACAAGCTTTGCCTGCTGGTGATCATTGGAGTTACCGACCAGGGGCACAAGGAACTGATAGCGGTGGAGGATGGCTACCGGGAGTCAAGCGACAGCTGGTATGAACTTCTCGCCGGGCTGCGGGCTCGGGGCCTGACCACAGGCCCCGAGTTGGCGGTTGGCGATGGTTCCTTGGGGTTCTGGAACGCCTTGGGCAGGGTCTATCCGAAGACCCGCCACCAACGCTGCTGGGTTCACAAAACGGCCAACGTGCTGAACAAGATGCCCAAAAAGCTTCAGCTCAAGGCCAAGGCTGATTTGCATGATATCTGGATGGCTGAGACCAAGGAAGATGCCAGCCAGGCTTTTGATCGTATGCTGGCCCGTTTCGAAGACAAATACCCCAAGGCCATGGAGTGCCTGGCCAAGGACCGGGACGAGTTGCTGGCTTTTTACGATTTTCCAGCCGAACACTGGGTGCATATCAGGACCACCAACCCCATCGAGTCGGCCTTTGCCACTGTGCGCCTGCGCAGCAAGAGATCACGGAACTGCGGTTCCAGGGACACCACCCTGACCATGGTCTTTAAGCTGCTGCAAAGCGCTGAAAAAAGATGGAAAAAGATCAAGGGATTTCGCCGGCTGGCTGAGGTCGTCACCGGCATACAATTCAAAAACGGAATCAAGGTGTCAGATCAACCTATGCGGATGGCCGCCTGAGGACTCCGTACACCAGATTTGACAATAACTCAACCTGTCCCTGATCATGCAAAGCAACGATGGTCCCCACCGCGTAATGAGTTGAGTCGCGTCGGACCGGCAGCTTCTTTTTTGTCCACCACCTGGCGGAAAGGCTAGGTATAAATTTTACTGATCGAGTGTTACGGGTTTAGGGGCGGATAAATCAGTAAAAAAATGCATTGGAGGTTGCACCAGAGGTTGCACAAACAAAAAAGGAGTTATGGCCGAAACCATAACTCCTTGATTTTGCTGGCTCCCGGGGAGGGACTCGAACCCCCGACAGGGTGGTTAACAGCCACCTGCTCTACCGGCTGAGCTACCCGGGAACGAAAGCAGCAACTATAGCAAGCCGGCGGGGCTGCGTCAACAGTTTTACATGGCGCTTGCTCGGTGGCGGGGCTTTTTGTTCGGCCGCGGTCTCAAAACCCTTGGCCACAAAGAGGTTACGGCGTAGCCTGCCGGTTCGTCCTGTCGCGAATTGCTTGCGACAATCATATAGTGGTCCGCCCCCTTCAGCCGCTTTCTCCTTGACCTTAAACCGGGCGGATGCTAATAAATCATTCCTTCCAAAATGTCGGGGCGTGGCGCAGCCTGGTAGCGCGCCTGCCTTGGGAGCAGGAGGCCGGAGGTTCGAATCCTCTCGCCCCGACCATTGCTGTATCTTTCTCTACCGGCGGTAAAAACGAGCCAGGCGCTCGGGGCTGATCCCCAGCCAATAGCCCAGCACCATCCCCTGATTGATCAGAAAGGTCCGCAGGACTCCCTTTTGTTGCCAGCGCCGGGCGCTGGTGTGGGCCTTTTCCGGCCGGAGGGCCACGTGCCCCCGCCGGTGCAGCCGCCGAATGAGTTGAAAGTCTTCCATGATCGGCACCGGCGGGCAACCGCCAAGTTCGTCGAACACCCTTTTGCAAAGAAAAATTCCCTGATCGCCGTAGGGCAGGCCCAGAAACCGGGAGCGCAAATTGGCTCCCCGCTCCATCAGGCGCAGCAGAGGACCGGCAGCGTCGATACGTAGGCTGAAGGCTCCCGCCACCGTGGCCGGATCGGCCAGGGTTTTGAAGATCAGCTCCGGATAGCCCCGGGGCGGCAGGGTGTCGGCGTGCAGCAGGAGCAGCGCCTGCCCCCGGGCCCGGGCGGCTCCGGCATTGAGCTGGGCCGCCCGGCCGCCCGGTTGCCCCGTTGCCCCTGGGAGCTCGATAACCGTGGCGCCGTGGCGCCTGGCCAGCTCCCGGGTCTGATCGCGGCTGCCGCCGTCGGCCACCAGGATTTCCGTTTCTACTTGCATCCCGTCGGCCGCCTGCCGCAAATGCGTAAGGGTGGCCGGCAACACGGCGGCTTCATTAAGGGTGGGAATAATCACCGAAAGCAGGGGAGGGTGCCCGAAAAAATCGGTAAAGCGATTGTCATCGGCCAAGACCTGCAGGTCTTCAGCCCGATCAATATCCCGCCTGGTCGGCAGCAAGGCCACACTCAGGCCGAGGCGGGCGGCGGCGGCGCGGGTTTGCTCGCCCACCCGGCCGGAGCCCCAGTTGATGTCCTGGAAAAGTTCCGGGCGCGGCTCCTTCAGGCCCAGCAGGTAGTAGCCGCCATCTTCAGCGGGGCCCAGCACCAGATCGTGGACTTTCAGTTGCGCCACCGCCTCCTGCAGCAGTTCCGGCGTCAGCCCCGGCAGATCGGAACCAAACACCAGGGTCATCTCGATTTCATTGCCGTAGCGGCGATCCTTTAAGGGCGTGCCGCACTCCAGGCCGTCGCAACTCTGGTTGGCCAGCCGCGGCCGGAAGGAGAGGTCGATGGCCTGCTGTAAGCGCCGACCCAGGTCACCTTCCGCCTGGCGTTGATACTCCAGGTCATCACCCAGCCAGGCCCGAAAGGAGGCGGACCGCTCGCCGGTGTAGCAAATCCGTATCGTGGCCTCGACCACCTCGGAACCCCGGAGGAGTTTTTGCAAACCGCGCGCCGTCTGCACCGTCGCTTCACTCATCCGGCGCTGCAGGCGGGCGGCTTCCGTAGCGCCCAGGGCGGGGATCAACCGGCTTTTGACCATGCCGGGGGCCGGGTAACGGGTAAAGACCAGCAGTTTCAGGTGAATGGGCGAGTAGGGTGGCATCAAATGTCCGGCTGGTAACAGATTACAAGATTAAATTTTAGATGGGGTTTGCTAACCGGGGCAGGACGGTGATGAGCAGCCGGCTCAGCTTTTCCAGGTTGCCCCGGAAGACCGCCACCAGTTCCGGTACCTGCAGGGGCGGCTCATCCTCCTTCCAGGAGTCGTAGTCGGTGACCATGGCCACCACGGCGTAAGGCAGCCCCAGTTCGGCGGCCAAAACGGCCTCCGGGGCGATGGTCATGTTGACCAGGTCCGCCCCCCAGAGCTGGAACATCCTCGATTCGGCCCGGGTGGAAAAGCGTGGTCCTTCAATGGTCAGCATGGTGCCGCCATCGTGCAGCGGCAACTCCAGGTGGCGGCCGGCCATAAGCAACTGCTTCCGGATCTCGGCGGCAAAGGGGTCGGCCAGGGCGGTGTGCCGGGCATTTTCTATGCCCGGCGGGAAATGGTCGTGGAAGGTAACGGCCCTGAAGCGGGTAAAGTCGATCAACTGGTCGGGGATGACAAGTTCGCCGGGGCCGATATCCTGGCGCAGGGAGCCGCAGGCGGCGCTGGCCAGCAGATGGGTGCAGCCCTGTTCCTGCAGGGCCAGCAGGTTGGCCCGGTTGTTAACCTGAGAGGGGGGGATGGTGTGTTCCCGGCCGTGGCGGGCCAGCAGTGCCACCTCCCGGCCGCCGATTCGGCCCCTCAGCAAAGGGGCCGAGGGCGGGCCGTAAGGGGTATCCACCGTAACCTCTCGGGCGTTTTCGATAAGTTGGGGGTTTTCCAGGCCGGAACCGCCGATGATGCCGACAATGCTCATGTTCTCAATTTTTACGGGTTGAGGTTTTTGGGGCCGAGGGGGAATCAATGCCGCTCTTTTCCTCGGTGCCGGCGCCGACTGAGCTCCAGGCAGCGCCGGGCAGTTTAACGTAGCGATCGTAATTGGCCAGGTAAATTTCCGCCAGGGTCAGGAAGGCGGTGACGATCAGCGGGCCGTAGATGATACCGAGAAAGCCGAAGGTGTTCAAGCCGCCGATGATGCTCAAAAAGACCAGCAGGATGTGCATCTTCGCCCGGTCACCCACCAGTTTTGGTTTGAGCAGCGATTCAATGAAGAGGGTGATGATGCCGTAAAGAATCGCCAGCAGGATGGCATCCACCAGGTTGCCCTTGATCAGCAAAAAAAGGACCGTCGGCACCATTACCAGGCCGATACCGACGATGGGCAGAAAGGCCAGCACCGCCATGATCGCTCCCCAGAGCACCGGCGGCCCCAGGTTGAAGGCCCAGAAGATCAGGCCACCGATAATCCCTTGAATCACCGCACAGATTCCATTGCCGATTAGTACCGCCCCGGTGATTTCATCGAACTTGGCAAACAGTTGCCGCTCCTGGTCGTCGGGCAGCGGCGAGAGGCGGAAAATATAGTTAAGCAGGCGGTCGTGCTCCATCAGCAGAAAAAAGATGGTGACAATGGTCAAAAAGAAGCCCAGCACGAACATCATCAGGTTGGCCGCCCAGGTGCTGGCCTGGTCGTAGAGAAACAGTCCCAGATCCCGGGCGGTTCCGGCCAGCGCCCGGCCGATGTCTTCCGGTTGCAGGGAATAGCCCAGCAGGGCGGCGGTTTCCTGCAGGTGCACAAAAAGCGGGGTGGTCTGAAACTCCCGCAACCGGGCCCCCAGGGTGGCCCCCGCCCCCCGGCCCCAGTTGTAAAGCCCGTGGGCTTCCTGGGCCAGGGCCATAACAAAGAAGACCAGCGGGATGAAGACCAGCAGTACCACCAAGGTGCAGGTGGCCAGCGAGGCAAAGAAGTCCGGCAGCCGGCGATTGATGAGCTGGTAGATGGGCCGAAACAGCCTGGTCAGCAGATAGGCCAGCACCAGCACGGAGATAAAGGGCCAGAACAGCCATCCCACCAAGACACTGGAGATCGCGAAAAGGAACAGGAAGTAGCCCAGGACCATGGGCGATGGAGGAGATTTTTGCATTGCTCTGCCTTACCGAAAGATCATTGACGGACCGTAACCGTTCAGCAGTGCCGTAGATTCGGGCAAGCAGCCAGGCGCAGCGTACCCCTTGTACGTAAGCCTGGCTGCTTGCCCGAAGATGCGGTGCTGCTGAACGGTTACGACCACTTTAGCTGAAAGCTGCCGCCACTGCCAGGTGAATTGCGCGTGGTCGGATTAGTTGCCGGGCCGCAAAATAAGTTGTTTCCCTGGTGCCGGAACTTCGTTATATTGCGGAAAATTTTTACTTAAAACGAGCTGTTTGCCAATTTGTCGAAAAAACACGACGGCGGCGACGATCTCTTTGATAAAGCAACAGGTTGCCAGATGGAAATCAAAACTCAAACCCTTCCCCCGTCCCAGCGGCGCACCCGTCCCGATGATCAACAACTGGGGTTCGGCAGGATCTTTACCGATCACATGCTGGTCATGCCCTTTGACGCCAAACGCGGCTGGCACGACCCGGAGGTGCGGCCATACGCGCCCTTTTCCCTCGACCCGGCGGCCATGGTGCTGCATTACGGGCAGGCGATCTTTGAAGGCCTGAAGGCATACCGGGGCCGGGATGACGGCATTTATCTCTTCCGTCCGCTGGCCAACCTGGAGCGCATGAATCGTTCCGCTGTGAGGATGTGCATGCCGACCCTGCCGGTGGACACCGTCTTTGCCGGGCTCAAAGCCTTGCTGAAAGTGGACGGCGACTGGGTGCCGTCCGCCGACCACGGGGCCTCCCTTTATATCCGTCCCACCATGGTGGCCACCGAGGCCGGCCTGGGGGTGCGGCCGGCCCAGGAATATCTCTTTTACGTCATCCTCAGCCCGGTGGGGGCCTATTACCCGGAAGGCTTCAACCCGGTGAAGATTTACGTTACCGATAAATACGTGCGGGCCGTGCCCGGCGGGGTGGGCGAGGCCAAGACCGCCGGCAACTACGCCGCCAGCATCATGGCCGCGGTGGAGGCCCAGCAGGCAGGTTATACCCAGGTGCTGTGGCTGGACGCCAAAGAGCGGCGGCTGGTGGAAGAAGTCGGTACCATGAACATCTTTTTTGTCTTTAAAGACCGTATCGTCACCCCGCCCCTTTCCGGCACCATTCTGCCCGGCATTACCCGGGACTCGGTGCTCCGGCTGCTGGCCGACTGGGACTTGCCGGTGGAAGAGAGGAGTATCGCCATCGACGAGGTCTTTGCCGCCAACGAGCGCGGCGAATTGCAGGAGGTCTTCGGCACCGGCACGGCGGCGGTGATCTCCCCCGTCGGTTCCCTGCATTACCGGGGCCAGGATTGCCAGATCAACCAGGGTAAAATCGGGGAGCTGGCCCTGAAGCTGTTCAACGAACTTACCGCCATTCAATATGGCCGTAAGGCGGATCCTTACGGCTGGGTTATCCGACTCTAGGTATAAGCGCGGTCACGGGGCGCGCCGTGGCCGCTTACAGAAGGCCCCGTATTTTTTTTACGGTGTTCAGCTCGTCATGGGCGGCGCGAAAACTTTTGATTTTGCGCTGGTTTGCCGGTGCTGGAAAAAAATACGGGGCGGCTCTTGATTTTTCCTTATCCCGTACATAGTGTTTGCGCCATCCTGTGGCAGATGGTTGCGTTTGCAATGTTTCCGGGCCCCCGCTGGGCGGTCCGGTTTATCGTTATGCAACCCCATTAAATATCAGATTAACGTAGAGATGGAGGTAGTCCATGAAAATTCGGCCATTGAATGACCGTATTCTGGTCAAACGACTGGAAGAGGAAGAAAAAACCAAGGGCGGGATCATTATCCCCGACAGCGCCAAGGAAAAACCGGCGGAAGGTACCGTGGAAGCGGTGGGCAACGGCCGCCTGAACGACAAAGGCGACCGGGTTCCGGTGGAGCTGAAGGTTGGCGACCGGGTACTGTTTTCCAAATACGGCGGCACCGAGATTAAGATCGAGGGCGAGGAGTACTTGATCATGCGCGAGGACGACATCCTCGGCGTGGTGGAGAAGTAGACTGAACTGAAAAAACCAACCCGGATGTAACAGCCCCGGATGTAACAGTAAGGAGAAGATAATTATGGCTTCAAAAGATATTAAGTACGGCAGCAAAGCCCGCGAGTCGATCCTGCGCGGTGTTAACACCCTGGCTGATGCGGTCAAGGTTACCCTGGGTCCCAAGGGCCGCAACGTGCTGATTGAAAAATCCTTCGGCGCCCCCGTCATCACCAAGGACGGGGTGAGCGTGGCCAAGGAGATCGAGATCAAGGACAAGTTCGAGAACATGGGCGCCCAGATGGTCAAGGAAGTTGCTTCCAAGACCTCCGACGTGGCCGGCGACGGCACCACCACCGCCACCATCCTGGCCCAGGCCATCTACACCGAAGGCTCCAAGCTGGTGGCTGCCGGTAACTCCCCCATGGAGATCAAGCGCGGCATCGACAAGTCGGTGGCAGCGGTGGTGGCCGAGCTCAAGAACATCGCCACCCCCACCAAGACCCAGAAGGAAATCGCCCAGGTGGGCACCATCTCCGCCAACAACGACGCCACCATCGGCAACATCATTGCCGAGGCCATGGACAAGGTGGGCAAGGAAGGCGTGATCACCGTGGAGGAAGCCAAGAGCATGGAAACCTCCCTGGACGTGGTCGAGGGTATGCAGTTCGACCGCGGTTACCTTTCTCCCTACCTGGTTACCGACCCCGAGAAGATGGAGGTCAACCTGGAAGACCCCTACATCCTGCTCAGTGAAAAGAAGGTCAGCAACATGAAGGACCTGCTGCCCATTCTGGAGCAGATCGCCAAGATGAACAAGCCGCTGGTGATCATCGCCGAGGACGTCGACGGCGAGGCCCTGGCCACCCTGGTGGTTAACAAGCTGCGCGGCACCCTGAATGTGGCCGCCGTCAAGGCCCCCGGCTTTGGCGACCGCCGCAAGGCCATGCTGGAAGATATCGCCATCCTCACCGGTGGCCAGGTGGTGTCTGAAGAGCTGGGCATCAAGCTGGAAAACATCACCGTTAACGACCTTGGCCAGGCCAAGCGGGTGGTTTGCGACAAGGATAACACCACCATCATCGATGGCGCCGGCGACAAGGACAAGCTGGAAGGCCGGGTCAAGCAGATCCGGGCCCAGATCGAAGAGTCCAGCTCCGACTATGACCGCGAGAAGCTCCAGGAGCGCCTGGCCAAGCTGATCGGCGGGGTAGCGGTAATCAACGTCGGGGCCGCCACCGAGGTGGAAATGAAAGAGAAGAAGGCCCGGGTCGAGGACGCCCTCAACGCCACCCGCGCGGCGGTGGAAGAAGGTATCGTTCCCGGCGGCGGGGTGGCTTATCTCCGTTGCCTCAAGGCCCTCAAGGAGTTGAAGCTGTCCCACGACCAGGATCTGGGCAAGAAGATCGTGACCCGGGCTCTGGAAGAGCCGGTGCGCCAGATCGCCAACAACGCCGGCCTGGAAGGTTCGGTGATTGTTGAGCAGGTCAAGAACATGAAAGACCTCACCAAGGGCTTCAACGCCGACACCGAGAAGTTTGAAGACCTGCTGGAAGCCGGGGTTATCGACCCGGCCAAGGTTACCCGCTTTGCCCTGCAGAACGCGGCCAGCGTGGCCGGTCTGCTGCTTACCACCGAATGCATGATCGCCGAGCACCCGGAAGATGACAAGGGTGGCGGCGGCATGCCCGGCGGTATGGGCGGCATGGGAGGAATGGGCGGCATGGGCGGTATGATGTAGGAAAACGTCCAGCAGCACCGCATCTTTGGGCGATCGGCCCGGCTTGCGGAGGGGACAGTTTTGAAAACTGTCCCCGATTACGCGGCGCCGGTTCGCTTGCCCAAATCTGCGGCACTGCTGAATGTTTTTCGTCCGTGCCAGCCTCTTTTTTTAGGCAGCTACGTTTTATTGTTTTTACAACGCCCTTGGCCGGGTTCCTCTTGGCCGAGGGCGTTTTTTTTGCTGCATCCGGGCGGGAAAACCGTTATCCTGCCCCGATTGCTGTTTGGTGGTTTTTGCTGATGGCGCCCGTAGCTCAGCTGGATAGAGCACCGGCCTTCTAAGCCGTAGGTCGCAGGTTCGAATCCTGCCGGGCGCGCCAGAAAAAAATAAGGCAAATCAAGTAATTAAGCTTGGTTTGCCTTTCTCTTTTTGTACCACAAATTTTCTCAAAAACAGCCCTTTTTGTGTCCCAAGTGTCCCAAGAGTGTCACCAAATATTTTATCTTTCGGTTTGTGATTTTACGTCACATTTTCCACTGTCCCAAAATTGTCCCATCGGTCAAAAAAGATTGCGTTACTGCGTAACGACAAAAACCACTACCACCACCACCCGGCGGCACCAGCCGCCGATACCACCCTTCTATTTCCGGGAAGGCTGAGAACTCCCCCTGGTGCAGAATTTTCACCGGGTTAGTGGGTGGTGAAAATTCTGCACCACCCTGGTGGTGAAAAATTTGCACTGGGGTGGTGAAAATCCTGCACCAGGGTGGTGAACGACGTTCACCCTGAACCAGTCATTGGAACCAGTCATAAAAACCACCACCCCCTTTCCCCCTCCCCCATGGACGTATGGTCGAGGTGCAGGCAGTAGGTCCGTAATGGTGATGGGAGGAGGTGGTGTTACTGCGTAACGACAGCAGGTGGGTGTAGGGGGAAGCTTAGAAATGATTAAGATTTATTAATTTGCTTTGCGAGCTGCTCAATGAAGTCAAATACGCAATTCGCTGTCTTTGTGCGCTCTCTCTGTGTTAGTTCGGATAATAACTCGTCAACAGACTCGGCTATCGCTAAAGACTCAGGAAGAAAACGGTCTGTTGTGATTTTTGACCTCAGAAACTCCTGATTTAATTCAAAAATTATTTGATCATCTTGAAATATTCTTCCTCTTCCAGTTTCCCACCACTCGATATTTATCCCAAGTTTGTTCAATAGCTTCTGCTCAAGTCCACGACTAGGTCGCCTTCTTCCAGAAAGCAAGGAAGACACATGTGAACGAGAGACACCAATTGCATGAGCTACTACTTCCTGTGTTAAATGTTGAGGGGCTTCGGTCATAACAATCCGAAGTTTTTCAGAAAAATCCATAATGATCCTTCCTGCAAAAAAAAGTTGCGAATAACAACAAAAAACAATACATTATTGACACAGTGTCATTTCGTGTCGTTTCGTAGTGTATCGGGCCTGGTCAGTTCTCCAAATTAGTTATACTCAAAAGGGTGCAAAAATGTCCACATCCAAAATCATCTACAGTCAATATCCCGGGCGAATCACGCTGACGCCTGACGAGTTAGCTGGCTTATTGGCTGTTAGTGCTCACAGGATACGGCTCGCTGTAGCACGGGGGCGGTGGCCCATCCCCCACCGTAGGATAGGCCGGCGGATTATGTTCCCGGTGGCGGCGGTCGTCGAGTATCTCGACCATGGCGGTTCGGCGCCACCCCGGAGAGGTCCGGGCCGCCCCCGAAAAGCCGATCAGGTCCAGGCCAATCAGGGGAGGTAATCCATGTCGATGGAGATGATGGTCAGGGCTCTCCAAGTCCGCGTCGGCAATCCAACCAGAAAATTAATCCTATTAAAGTTGGCTGACAACGCCAACGACGCAGGCGAGTGCTGGCCATCCTACCAGCATATCGCGGATCAGTGCGAAGTCAGCAGGAGGTCAGTTATTCATCATGTTGCTGCACTATGTAGTGCCGGGCTGATAACCAGAAAACACCGCAACCAACCCGATAAAACCCACACCAATGCCAGCAATCTCTACATTCTCCGTTTGTCCCCGATGTCGGATGCCGACATCGACCCGCCAACATCATTTCCATCCAAGTCGGGTGCCGACAGCACCCCGGCCAGCAAGTCTACAGCAACCGCAAATGAGCCACCAGATACCGTGTCCCAGGCGGACTCAGAGGAGATTGATGAATATGTACACCTAGCCGAACGCCACGGCGGGCCAGAAAAATGCCGTAATCCTCGTGGACTGCGGCGGTATCTGCGCCGGCACGGCCTCACTGATGACCACCGGGCCGAAATGGTAGAATGGCGGGCGGCTGATGAGGCAGCCCGGGGCCTACAAGAGACCATCGCAGCAGCAGAGGCAGACGATCATCCTGATCACCCACCGGAACCGCCGCAAGAGTGGGTGGCGGCACGTGAGCATTTGCGGTGCCGGGTGCCGGACGGTGAGTATCATCTTTGGATAGAGCCGCTTCGCGCCAAAACCCATAACGGAGAACTATTAATCCTGGCCGACAATAAGGAGTGGGCCGCCCGAGTGCGGGATCGATACGGCGACCTCATCAGAGCCTCAATAGAGGCCGCCGGCGGCGGCGAATACAGTATTACGGCAGCACCATTATAGGACACCAGAGACCGCCCACGCTGACGCGAGAGGGCGACAGAGTCCGCACCCTGCCCCAGACGATTACTAACCCCCATAAGAGGTATTGAGATCATGAGAGGCAGCATCAAATGGCAGGTGCAAGAAATCAGTAAGAGCGTCAACCACATTGGGACAAGCCGCCACTCTGCAAAGGAGACCGCCAGGTCGGCCGGGGCCAGGACTTCGGCGCAGGTGGCCGAAAAGACAGGCATCCATTCCTATCGTACCCGGGAAGCGTATTTGAAGGTGTGGCGACAGTGCCTGTCTCACTCCAAAGAGCACCACGGTGTGAAAGACATCACCAAACTGACCGGCGAGCATGTGCAGTCGTTTCTTTCGTCGAGAATTGCCGACGGCGTTAGCCGCCAGACTTACGGCCAGGCGGCGGCAGCCTTGGGCAAGCTGGAAAGTGCGTTGAATAGCTATGCGACTTCCAAGGGGCTGGAGCGAAGCTATGACTTCCGCACTGAGATCCGGACACTCCGCCATGAGGCCCGCGATTTGAGGACTATGGAGGCCGGCAGGGCTTTCCGCGATCCGGACCGGGTAATGGCGGGGCTGCGTGATCCAGATTACCGCCTGACGGCGGCGATCCAGCGAGAAACCGGATGTCGGCTCAGCGAGGCCACGCTTATCCGCGCGGAGCAGTTGCGGGGTGGCGGCCAGGTCGAGATCCGGGGCAAGGGCGGCAAGGAGCGGACGTTGCGGATGTCAGCCGATACCTATCGGCAGCTGGCGGCCAGGATCGCGGAGCAAGGAGAGCACCGCGTCAGCCGTGACGCCTATCGGGCCGCAGTTAGCAGGGCCGCCGAGGCGGCCGGAGAGCGTGGCAGCAATCATGGTTTCCGCCACCTCTGGGTCCAGGAGCGGTTTCGGGAAAAAATAGGGTACGGAATGAGCAGAGAGCAGGCCATGGCAGAGGTTAGCCGGGAAATCGGTCATGAGCGGCCGGATATCACCCTACACTACCTAGGAGGCCGCTAAGTTGCGGCTATGTCGATTTGCCGCAGGGTAGCGCGTATTCGTTGCCCCGCGCCGGGTGGTGGTGGTGAGTTTGAAGCATTTTTTATCGAGGTAGCTTTCCTCGTCTATATCAACAGCATCACAGTCCGCCTCTGCGGTACTGGTTTTCGGCTTGCTGGAGCCGCCATGGGTTGGGTCACGGGCCATGGTCCGTGTCTGCTCGCCACCGGGAGAGGTTCGCAACTGCGATTAAACTTTGCCGGTGGTGACGTGTTGGGAGACCAACCAAGTACGCCTCTGCGCTTAAACTGGTTGGGTTTTTCCGAACGCTGACGTGAGCAGATATTAGTCGGGTCAGCAACGGGTCGCGCTAGGGCGACAGGTACAGCTACTGGGGTTGTTATCGCCACATTATCGACATGATACTGCAGCAGTCAAGAATTTTTTTGGGCAGGAAAGGTGCCGGATGCGATGGCGTCCCCGTTTATTTCGCGGGTGCTCAATAAACGGGGACGCGCGCCGTACCTGCGATTGCTGGCGGTGGCCTTCGTTTATCATAAACACAAATAATAAATGCCAAAATAAATGGATGTGGCCAAATTGGATACGCTGACGGGAGCTACCGCCGATGATCGGCGGCGGCTCCTCAAATGGTACGCAGGCATGTCCGACGCGCAGCGCGTCGTCGTTGCGGCGCATCAGACTACGCTGATGCGCCGCCGCCGACACTTGCGCGCCGAGGCCGGCCAGGACGTCTTTGCCTATGCTATGTTCGTGGCGGCGCTGTACCAGCTTCGCCACGCAAAAGAATCCCTTGGCCGTCGCCGGCAGCAGCCGCCTGAGCAGCTGGCGCTGCTGGAGCGGCTGCGGCAGGCCGGCCAGGGATGTCGTCGACCGAAAAAACGTGGACCGGGTGAAAAAGCAGAGGCGTTTATCCGTGCCCATTATGATTGGCTGCCCTCGGCCATGGAGCGGGAGTCACTGGACAGGGTGCTGGATTTTATCCGGCGGGAGTACCGGCTGCGGTTTTCTAGATCTACGTTTTATCAGGCGTTCCAGCGGATCCAAAAAAACATGGCTGACTGGGAGGCAGCGTGCGATGACACCAAGGCCGAAAAGGTGCCCGACTTCGTCGGTAGCTGAATATCGGGCCGCCTGGCTGCCGGAGCTGGTACATCCGGCAGCGCCGGCAGCCGGTAATCGCCATAAGCGTTACCCGGGTATTGCCGGTTTTGAGCTGGCCATCGTCGATCAGATCCGGACCAGGTTGCTGGTGGCCACCGCCACCAACAACTTGGTCAAAAGGAAACCAGGAGAAATCGGAGAGCTCTTGCAATGGCCGCTGCTGCCACTATGGGACGTCTTCGGGTGCCTGGTCGAACTGCGACCATATCCCGTACTGGATCACTTTGTTGCCATTGGGCGGAGCGAGTTAGTTGGCCTGATCAGGGGGATGCGGATCGACAAAAAGAAGGTCAGCCAAGGCCAAGCGGTAGAGGCGCTTTTTACCAGCCGGAAGCTAGCCGTGTGGGGGCACAGCCTGGAGCAATATTTTTACCGGTTTCCAGTCATCGCTGCTTCGGATGGCCGGCCGAGGGAGTTTTTTATTCTTCGTTTTGATGCTGAAGGCGGCCTGCGGCAGCAGCACAATTCTTTTTTCGCCCCACCCCGCTGGGGGTGAGGGCGGGGCGAAAAAAGAAAATGTTTTGTCAAGGAGTTACCGTCAGGGTCGTGATTGAGCAGTTGGCGATTGAAGCCGACTAGCTTTCCGTCGCCGGGATGACCGAGCAGGAGTTTGATGATTATCTGAGCGTTACGCATTGTTAGTGGGAGTGTATCGCCTGATCAAGGGTTTCGGCTACCCACTTGTTGATGCTTTTGCCGGCGGCCGCAGCAGTGGCGGCAATTTCGGCGTGCAAGGACGAATCGACTCGAACCACGAAACGGCCGGAAAAGGGTTTTTCCGGTTTTCGGCCGGCCTTCTCGCAGCTCTCAATATAAAAATCCACCGCTTCAACAAAGGCCTTCTTCAACTCAGCGGCAGTTTCGCCGTGAAAACCAACCGTGTCACGAATGCCAAGAAGGTGTCCAAAAAAAATGTTGTCCTCGGGGTCAAAGTCTATTTTGGCGGTGTATCCCCTGTGTTTAAGAGTATTCATGGCTTGATCCCCGCTCTTGTTAAAAAATCTCTGGCGTCACGAACCTGATAGCGTTTCGCTTCCTTGGCTGGATGCGGTCTATGGAAGTCTCCTTTTTCGCCTTTGAGGATAAAGGCTACCCGCGAACCATCACCTTCAATAACCTCGGCGCCCAGGGCCTTGAACAAGGCTTCAATGCGTCTCCACTCAATGCCGGTCGGAGTCGGCTTGGCAAAAATGGAGGCAAGTGTATGGTGATGTCTGCTGTTCATCGCACAGAAATGATACTAATTGGCAGTATCGTTGTCAATGGAATTGGCTGATCGCCGCCGGCGTCTCGCAGGGGCGTTTACCCAATCTCTTAGGTGATTGAGAAAGCAAAAGTTGAACAAGGCGCCATTTTACCCTTGAAGCTACCGAAAAATTTGAGTAGCTTTTCCTATAAAGTGCGTAGATAAGCCAAAATGCCAAGCCGGGGTAAGGCATGATTAAACCGAATTTCACACAAGGCAACGCATCAAGCCACAGCCGCTCTGGGTATACCACCCTGGGCGGCTTTTCTGTGTTTTGTGAAATATCAAGCCGTTCGAGCCACTGCGCTTCTCAGCAGCATCGCAAGCAAGCTTGCTCAGCTACCTGCGATGCTTGAGGCTCAACGCCTGTGCCGTTGGGCACCGAGGGCAAGCTTTCTGCGAGCCACAGGCTGGACACCTTTAATCAAGGAGGTCTCTAAGTCAACATGATGCTAATGACAGAAACACGAAGATCCGAAGCCCCTCAGCCCTGTGGCGAAGTTGTTGACCTATTTTGTGGTGTAGGTGCGCTGAGTCATGGCTTGCGAAATGCCGGACTTAAAATATTGGCCGGATATGATGTGGATGCTCGTTGCAAGTACGCATTTGAGACAAATAATTCAGCTAGCTTTTTCTCACGGGACGTAGGAAAGCTCACCGCAGCAGAGCTAAAGAGCCATTTCAGCGGAAATGTGCCATCAGTACTAGCGGGATGCGCCCCATGCCAACCGTTTTCCACATATAAACAGCGGTATGACGAAGACCCGCAATGGGGCCTTGTGCATAAGTTCGCTGAACTCGCAGTTCAGGTAGACCCCGACTTCGTAACCATGGAAAATGTTCCTGCGCTTTTGAGATACAAGAAAGGCATAGTCTTTGAGAAATTCTGTAAGAGCCTTACCAACGCTGGTTACAAAGTCGATTGGGTAATAGCAAGATGTGAAGAGTTTGGCGTGCCTCAAAGGCGTAGGCGATTGGTCGTGATCGCATCAAAAGAAGGTCAACATTGTCCTTTAAACCCCACTCACGCAGCAGCTGTGACCGTTCGTGATGCAATTTCCAGCCTAAGTAGATTGAATGCTGGCGAGTCTGACCCAAATGACCCTCTCCATACCGCAGCATCTTTGTCTGAAATCAACTTACGTCGAATACGTGCCTCTGTGCCTGGCGGAACGTGGCGTGACTGGCCGGAAGAATTACGTGCGCCATGTCATCAACGCGTAACTGGTAAAACTTACCCAGGAGTGTACGCCAGAATGACGTGGGAAGAGCCCGCGCCCACGATGACAACACAGTGTTATGGGTATGGGAATGGTAGATTTGGACATCCTGAGCAAGATCGTGCCATTTCGTTACGGGAAGCAGCAATTTTGCAATCATTCCCTGCGGAGTATGAATTTCTACCACCCAATGAACGACATTCGTTCGCTGAGGTTGGTCGATGGATTGGAAACGCTGTTCCAGTCAAATTAGCCGAGGCTATAGGCCATTCTATCACGCAATCCAGAGTAATCGGTGGTGAAGCCCATGACAGATAAGGCAGGCTTCAATTTTGAAATTTCCTTGAGTGTGTTGAACCATCTTGGCCGCAACCTATATCGGAATTTTATCACTGTCCTTGGGGAGGCCATCTCCAACGCATGGGATGCCGACGCGAAGAATGTTTGGATAGATATCGATCGTGAAAGCTCCACCTTTTCGATTCGCGATGATGGAATCGGCATGGACGCCGACGATTTTCAGAATAAATTCCTTAAGATTGGCTATTCCAAGAGAAAAGACGGCGGCATGAAGTCCGGGGAGAAAAGACCATTCATCGGAGCAAAGGGAATAGGAAAGTTAGCTTTGCTCTCATGTGCTAGACGTGTTTCGGTGTTTAGCCGTAAGGAAGGTGCCGAATATGTCGGTGGACTCATTGACAACTCCGATTTAGATCACGCAATTCAGAGTGATTTGACACCTGACAAGTATCCGTTGGAAGGCTTGAACTTCGAGTTGATCAACGGCATCGCCGACCAACACCCACATGGGACAGTTGTAGTCTTTGAGGAAACCAAGGAGCAAATCAGAAATTCAGTTGCCCATATAAAGAAGATGCTCGCGCTCAGTTTTAGGTTCGCGCTGATCGACGAAGAGTTTTCGATCCATGTTAACGATGAAGAAGTTTCAATTCGAGACCTTAAGGATTTGGTGCAGAAGACGGAGTTTTTGTGGGACATTAATGATTGTCAGGATGACTTTATTGAGGCGTTAGCAAGCCTGAAGCACAAGAAGATCAATCTGACAACTGCGCTGGATATTTCTGGCTTTGTCGCATCTGTTGAACTGCCTCGTCACCTGAAAATTACTGGCACAGACGAGCGCGCGACCGTTGATCTCTTCGTGAATGGGCGATTACGAGAAAAGAACCTTCTACGCCATATACCTACCCAGAGAATTGTTGAGAGTTATATTTACGGTCAAATTCACTTTGATGCTATGGATGCTGAGGGCAAGGATCCATTCACCAGCAGCCGTGAGGGAATCGTTGAAGACGATGAAAATTTTCAAGCGCTTCTGGATTACCTAAAAAGAGATGCGCTTCCTCGCATTTTCGATGATTGGGATAAATATCGATTGAAGCGTGGAGAGGAAGGAGATGTAGAGAACAAACGTAAAACGAAGAAACAGCGGAAGGCTCGCGATCTCTATACTGCCACTCAAGAAGAGTACAGACCAGAGGCCGGCGCGCCCGCTGGCGATAAAGTGGATGCTTGGTTAGACGATCTGAGGGACGACGCCGAATTTAACGTATCTGCTTACGTGGACTGCTTTCTTTCAGAGAATCTGGTTAGAAAATACCTTGATGACAAACAGGTCACGTTGAAAGAGGGTATCATAGCTGAAGCTGCGGCATGGCGGGAACGTGAGGATAAGCGGAAGGGAGAAGCGAATATCAGTTTCAAGATTCGCAATTCTAACAGTGACTTAAGTTACCTAGGTATGGACGATCTAGCATTCAGTGTTGAAGGCAAGAAGGATGCAGGTAAAAGCCAATCACTTTGGTCCGACGCGATCTCGTATAGGCCTGTAAGAAATGTGGTAGGGCATACTGGCCTTCTTACGGACAACGGAAAAGTTCACCTTACATTGACATACGAAAACATCAAGGCCCGAGTTCGTAAGCTCGTTTCGGGCAACGATGAGAGTTAGTTGGATGTTTCCCAGCGCTTATGTGCAGGCGGATCCCAACAAATCGTTGCGGCGGGCGTTTGACCCGCCGCCGATTCTTGTTGCCGCAAAAACGGCATCGCCTCAAACGTCGCTGAACTCAGGCGTTCGGCAGAGAGTACGTTATGAATCCACTGGCATTTGTCACTGAAGCAGGTAAAATAGCCGGAATTGGTGGCCTTGCACTAGGCGTCTTTCTTCTTCTGTTCCGCAAGATACGGCTTCCTCAGGGATCTAGAAGGCATCTCACCCTCTTTATGTGGCTGGTCTGGAGCATTTGTGCCTTGGGGATTCTTGCTTTTGTTGTTGGACACTACCTGCAAGACCCGGACACTCCTGATATACCAGAGTATCGGAACAATATTTCAATAACATATCCCGATGATGGAAAGTTCGTAGAGTTCTTAGAGAGTAATCTGGGCCGCACCGTAAAAATCGCATCATACATTGAGATGAGTTTATCCAACGAATTGAGCTATGAGATAGAAAACTCGTTTGGCATTGAATCGTTTCGGGAAGATCCTTCAATAGTGATCCCGATTGATGGTCTCGACTCGGGATTTTATCTTCAGTTTGATTTCATTCGTCCGCCTCACGCCTCATACGGCGGAACAGGTATCGTTCAGTTTTCTATTGACGGCTATTTCAGCATAACACGGACCTATCACAGCGGGCCGAGCATGATCTATCACCTGACTCAAGTGCCTGTTTCTATTGGGGGATAAACTATGAGGCAGTTAGATCAATCGGGTGCCGAACAAAAGCCTACAGGGGACACGGTTCCTGCTTCGCGGAAGCCGCGCCCCTGAGGCAGGTCGTTGGGACTAGAATAATGAGGTACCCTTTTTGCTCCTACTCATGGGAAGTGCTTTCGCCAAGTGTGGCGATCAAGCGAATGGACAAGTCCGCCTTCCTTCATCATGGCACTGGCATACCAAGGGAGATCTCCTCGTTCTTCGGACTGGAGGCGGAAGCCTTGGCCACGCCACGACCCGCCACACTAGCCTTCGACGGTTGTTAATGATCACCCTAATGGAGCCACCCATGATCAGCTAATGGAGCCACCCTCAAGTGGCCATTTTGGGGCTCCGGACGGTTTTTAATTTTTGCCTTTTTTAACGTTTTCGGCAACCTCGTTTTTGGGGTATTTGGGCAGCGGCCTGGCCGCTCGAAAACTTTTGCCGTCCAAGAGCAGGGAGTAAGCGCCGTGGCGGATGCGGTCGATGGTGGCCGAGCCCAGCAGTTTATTGGGGAAGGCGTCGCCCCACTCGTTGAGATCCAGGTTGCTGGTGATGATGGTGGAACGGCGCTCGTAACGTTCTCCAATCAGATCATGGATATCCTCATCCTGGGGGGTACGCAGGGGTTTGAGGCCAAAGTCGTCAATGATCAGCAGGTCGACCTTGGCCAGGGCGTTAAGCCGCCGTTCATAGGCGTTGGTGGCGCGGGCGGCGTGGAGTTGGCCCAGCATCTTGGTCTGGGTGGTGAAGAGCACATCGTAGCCCATTCTGACCGCGCAGTGGCCGATGGCCTGGGCGATATGGCTCTTGCCGGTGCCGCAGGGGCCGACCACCAGCAGGTTGGCGCCCTCTTCCAGGAAACGGCAGGTGGCCAAGTCCATGATCAGGGCGCGGTTGATGTTGGGGTTGAAGGAGAAGTCGAACTCCTCCAGGGTTTTGTGGTTACGGAAGTTGGCCCGGCGGACACGCATGGCGAACTTGCGCTGGGAACGGCGGGCGACTTCGTCCTGTACCAGCATGGCCAGGAAGTCGGTGTAGGCCAGCTTTTCCTCGATGGCCTGGCGGTTTCTGGCTTCCAGGGAATCAAGGATGCCGGAGAGTCGCAACTGTTTGAGCATGGGGATCAGTTCGGGCATGGGGTTCATTAAGCTTCCTCCTTATCAGTGAAAAAGTTGTTGGCGCTGGAAGCGGCCCTGGCCGCGGTAGGCCACGCCGGCCGCCACCGGTTCCGTTTCCGGGGGCTGTTGGTCAAGCCCCTTGCCGAGGATGGTTTTGACCGTGATGTATTGGGGGCTGTCGTAGATCAGCGCCCGGTGACAGGCGGCTTCCAGCCGCTCCGGGCCGTATTTGCCGGCCAACCGGAGCACCCCCTGGGCCGCCCGGAGATGATCAACCACCCGGTGGCTCAACAGCCGCTTGACCAGGTGGTGGCAGCGGGGACCGATCTCACCGGCCTGTTTGAGGCACCACTGGGGATCGCGCATCAGGTAGGCGACGGCGTCCGGTGGTAGGTGGTCGACACAGGTGGCCTTCTGGCCGGGTCGGGCACAGCGGGGATGGACCGCCACCTGTTGATGCTGGTGGTAGATCTTGACGGTGGTTTCCGTCGCCTTGACCCACAGCTTTTTGTGCACCAGCTTGAAGGGGGCGGAGTAGTAGGCTTTGTCGAACTGGAGATGGCAGTTGCCGTGCAGCTTGTGCTCGGCCCAAACCGCCAACTCCGGGGCCACGGCGGGCAAAGGTTTAAGAAAAGCCTTCTCCGCCTCGGCGAACATGACCAGCGGCTTTTGCTTGGTGGTGCCGTGGCTACGGTTGCCGGCCGTTGCCAGCACCCACTCCTTAAGCTGACGATTGGCGTCGACCAAGCTACGGAACTCGCGCAAGGGCAGGAAGTTGTTTTTGACGTATTTGACGCCGGATTCCACCCGCCCCTTCATCTGGGGTTGGCGCGGCGGGCAGGGCGAGATCAGAAAGCCGTAACCTTCGGCAAACTCGGCGTAGGAACGGTTCACCGCCGGATCGTGCCAGCAGGCCTTGATGATCCCGGCCTTGAGGTTGTCGATCATCACCTTGGCCGGCACCCCGCCGAAGAACTCGAAGGCCCGGCGGTGACAACCCAGCCAGGTCGCCACCTTCTGGTCGCGGACGATCTCGGCGTACTGGTGCCGGCTGAAGGCCAGGGTCATGACGAACACCCAGGTGGAAAACGGCTTGCCGGTCTGGGAATCAAGCAGCTTGGGGCCGGAACCGAAGTCCACCTGGGCCGCTTCGCCGGGAGCAAAGTCCAGCATTACCGTGGCTTGAGGGTTGTCCTCTTTGAGGGTCTTAAGAAAACGTCTGACCGAGGAGTAGCTGCCGGTAAAGCCATGCTCACGCACCAGGGCCTGGTACATGGTGGTGCCGTTGATCCCGGCCGCCTGCCAGGTCTTGAGCTGCTCCTGGTACGGCAGCAGCATCGGCACCGCCGATTCGCCCGGGGCCGGCAGCGCGAGCACCTTGGCCAGCTCGGCATCATCCGGCAACTCTTGGGCGGGATCGAGCCAGCCCTGCTGCTGAGCCAAGGCCCGTAACTGCGCGGCCTTGCGGCGGCCCATCAGCTTAGCCTTGGCGATCTGGCGGTCGGATTGAACCGACCGCATTTGGGTAAGAACTTGACGGTATTGAAACATCTCGAACCTCCTGTTGGCCATCGGCTATCCCTCCTGAAAATGGGTTTTTCAGGGGGATATAGCCGATCCGCAGAAAGTCCGGGACCCGTTTATGAACTTAAGGGAAGGGGTGGCGCCATTAGCTGATCCGCAAGTGGCTCCATTAGCTGATCACGCCATGGCTCCATTAGCTGATCACGCCATGGCTCCATTAAGCTGATCCTTAACTGGCTCCATTAGCTGATCACGAAGTGGCTCCATAGGGGTGATCATTAACAACGGTAAAACCTTCTATGCGCATTTCCAAATGGACGCACAGCATTCCCGGTTCAGACTGTTCTGGAAATCGGACTTCGACAGAACAATACGGAACCGGTTTCCGGACTTTCACCTCGCCTTCTCCCGCGGAGCTCTTCAGTCGGGAGCACCGCCCTTGATGCGTTTCGAGAGGCGCGGCGACAGTGAATACGTCGTCGACCTCATTCTCGCGGACACCATTCAGGGCGACATTGATGCCGAGATGCTCGATCATTGTGGCCCTCGAACCGAGGGTAAGGCGAAGGCAGCAGTTCCCAACTTAATATAACTCATTGATTTCACGTTATACAATTTTCTGTCTTTCGTAAACTTTTTAACCATGGCATGATGCGTCTGGCAAGTAGTGTTTGCCGGATACGGCCATAAGCAATAACAACGATAAAACAAAATGATAAATTTACGCCGGAGGCGATTTTCAGCTTGACAAATCCTTGAGAGGGTGGATGCGATTTTTGTAGGAAAATCAACAACCTACAAGGAGATCGCCATGAATGTCCACCAACTCATTCGCCAAAAGCAACTCGCCAGCCGTCGTCAAGATAAAATCAGCCAGCGCAAGCACTTGAACTTCGACGCCCTCATCACCACTATTCGGGAGGATTTCGGCAAGATCGCCGACCACCGGGCCGCCAACGCCAGTATCTCCCTGGTGGACGCGCTGACCAGCGGCTTTGCCATGTTCTCCCTCAAGCATCCCTCCCTGCTGGCCTTCGAGGATGAGTGGCGGGAAGACCCCACCTGCCTGCACGGAGTGTACAAAGTAAACGATATCCCCAGCGACAGCCAGATGCGAACCATCTGCGATGAGGTGGACCCCCGGCATCTGCGGCGGCCGTTCCGCAGCATCTTCCGCCAGCTTCAACGAGGCAAGGTGCTGGAAAAGATGACTTGGCTAGACGGCCACTATCTGCTGGCCCTGGACGGCACCGGCATCTACTCCTCGGAGAAGGTCGGCTCGCCATACTGCCTGAAGAAGCGCAAGCGCAACGGGCAGGTGGAATACTACCAGCAGATGCTGGGGGCGGCCATTGTTCATCCCGAGCAGCGGGAAGTGATTCCGCTTTGTCCGGAGATGATCGTCCAGCAGGATGGCAGCAAGAAGCAGGACTGCGAGCGCAAGGCCGCCCGGCGATTTTTGACCGAGTTCCGGCGGGAGCATCCCCACCTTAAGTGCGTGGTGATCGAAGATGGTCTCAGCTCCAACGCACCCCATATCGAGGATCTGCGTCAGGATGGTCACCACTTCATCCTGGGGGCCAAGCCGGGAGATCATGGTCATCTCTTCGAACAGATGGATGAGGCACTCAGGGCTGGCCAGGCGGTGGAGTTATCCCGGGCCGACGAGCAGCAGCCGGATATTCTCCACACCTACCGTTTCGTTAACGATCTGGCGCTCAACAAGTCTAATCCGGAGGTTCGGGTAAACCTGCTGGAGTACTGGCAGCTTGACGGCAAGGGCAAGGTCATCCGCTTCAGTTGGGTCACCGACCTGGAAATCACCGCCGCCAACGTCTACCAGATCATGCGGGCTGGCCGGGCCAGGTGGCGGATTGAAAACGAGACCTTCAACACCCTCAAGAACCAGGGCTACAACCTGGAGCACAACTACGGCCTGGGGCAAAAGCACCTTTCCGCCGTCTTCGTTCACCTCACGGTACTGGCCTTTCTGGTGGACCAGGTTCAGCAGCTCTGTTGTCCGCTGTTCAGGGAGGCGCTGGTTTTCCGTAAACGTAAACGGCGACTCTGGTCGGGGATCAGAAACCGTTTTGAACTGCTGGATTGCCCGTCCATGGAGGCGATCCTGCTCCACATCGTCGGCCGGGGCAAACCCCTGCCGCAGTTGGAATGACCGGCACCGGCCACCCGGCCGGGGGAATATTTTGTCAAAGATCAGAACGTCTGTCGGACACTGCCGACGGCTGCAGCGGAGTGCTGTTGCCAAAAAACGGCCAAATCGACTATATTTCGGCCAGCTCGGCCAATAACAGTGGCGATTGGGTGCTATCAGCCCTGAATAACCACCGAAAAAATGTGAAACCGGCTGCCAGTGGCATCAAGTTGTTGGGCAGGCGGCCAAATCGGGAACGACTGAGGCGAAGGGTTTCTATGGAACGAAGTACGAAAGAGATCCCGTCAATAGAAGAATGGCCATCGCGTACCACGGCCTTAGATGTGTCGGATGCGGATTCCATTTTGGGGAAACATATGGTGTTCGCGGAGAGGGCTTCATCGAGGTGCATCACAACAAGCCGCTGGCCGCCGATGGCCAGGCACAGGTTGTTGATCCCAAGACAGACCTGACGCCGCTGTGTGCGAACTGTCACAGGATGATACACCGATCGAGACATGATGTGTTGTCCATCGAGGAACTGCGAGAACTGGTCCGTCCCAACAAGGCCTTGAAGGCGACGTCGTGAACGCCGCGCCTCCAGGCATACGGTGGAGGGGGGCGGCCAAATGGAGCGACGCTCTATCCATCGCGGTGTGTTCTCTAGTTTCAAAGAGCTGCGGGGCGAAATCCGCCGCTACATAAAGAACCATAACCAGGAGTTGGCCAAGCCTTTCAAATGGACTAAAAGCGCCACGGCGATCATTGTCTCCGTGGAGAGAGCCAGGCAACAATTAAACGATATCACTAACCGCACTAGGCACTAGTCATGAAATACCGTGAAAGCCACAAAGACAAGCAACTTCGAAAGCGTTTTTCGAACGATCACGCACATTTGTTGTTGCGGCAGATCGTACTTACGGAGGGCACGCTCCGTGGGCTTGATGCGTTGAACATCACATTTCAATACCCAATTACCGCAATTGCAGGCAAGAACGGAGCCGGCAAATCTACTATTCTTGCCCTTGCTTGTTGTGCTTACCACAACAAAAAGAGTGGTTTCAAACTTCCGAAGCGTAAGAACACGTACTACACGTTTTCCGATTTCTTTATCCAACATACTGAGGAGGTTCCCCCAGAGGGGATCGAGATTGAGTACTACTTCGCGCATAACAAGTGGAAGAAGAGTCCAACATTGCCAGACGGCGTTGGCGTTGGTATGCAACGTCGTCGGAAGAACAAAGGAGGGAAGTGGAATGACTATTCAGGGCGCGTTCGGAAAAACGTAGTCTTCTTGGGGATTGAACGAATCGTTCCTCACAGCGAGCGTAGTCAGTCACGTTCATATTCAAGAGTCTTTAGCGATGGTGCGCCGAAGGGATGGGAAGATAAAGTCAAAGATGCTGTCGGGTTTGTGCTTGGGCGTACCTACAGTAATTTCAGGCGCCTAGAATATTCAAAATACAGCCTGCCGATCGTTCAAGTTGGCAGCGCGGTCTATTCTGGCTTCAACATGGGGGCCGGTGAAAACGCACTGTTTGAAATCTTTTCTACCATCTACGCTTGCGGCGCAGGTTCCTTGCTCGTGTTGGATGAAATCGAATTGGGGCTTCACGCAGAAGCTCAACGTCGATTCATTGGGCGCCTCAAGGATGTTTGCTATGAGACACATACCCAAGTGATTTGCACAACCCATTCCCGCGAGATATTTGACTGTCTGCCCTATGACGCACGTTTTTTTGTTGAGAAGGTAAACGGCAAGTCGAAAATCACAGACGGCATCTCATCAGACTTTGCTTTTTCTAAGCTTGCTGCAATACCTAGCGCTGAAGTTGAGCTTCTCGTTGAGGACGATGTTGCAAAAGCTATCCTCTTAACTGCTTTGCCTGCCGCAATTCGCTCGCGTATCGCAATCAACGTAATCGGATCGGCAACCGCCTTGGCCCGCCAACTTGCTGCAATTCATGTTCGAGGAGAAGCACGCCCGACATTGGCAATCTTTGATGGTGACCAACGTAACAAACAAGATGAGAACTCCGAACACGCCAAGAGCATGTGTGAGAAACCAAAGGGTGATTTTTCCGAGTGGTTCACTTCACACATAGATTACTTGCCGGGAGATGCATGGCCAGAAGCATGGCTTGTTCAACGTGCAACCGAGTGTATCCCTGCGCTCGCAGCGGCCGTATCGTGTGACGTCGATACACTTGAGGACGTTCTTGAGTATGGCCTTCAAGCTGGGAAGCATAAAGAGTTCTACGAAATAGCGAAGCAGCTTGGAATCGAACGAGACATGTGTTTGCAATCTGTCGCTATGATTGTCACAGGCGTGTTTAAGCAGGAATTTGAACCGCTCATTTCCCACCTCACGAAAGCTCTGGACGATGCTGGCTAACCCATCATTCCACCCTTTGCCTCCACCAAGTGACGGAGGGCCAGGAGAAAGCCCGCCTCGCCGCCTTCTTCGTCCAGCTCGGCAAAAGCGGAGTGAAGGTAGGCTTCCGCAAAAGCCAGATCATCCTAGATCATCTTGATCACCGTCTCATCATGTGGGTATCTTGAAAACCCGGCCGGACTTAGATTTGACTGGCATACTGTTTCACCTCTATGGCGTTGGCTTTGCGCAAGCTGATAATGCGGCGTTCTTGGTAGGGTCGAAAGTTGTTTGAATGTAATTGCTGTGCGGACAAAAATTAATAAATATCAACCCAGCCGGGCCACCAGGTCCTCGGCCTTTAGGTGGGTGTACCGTTTCAGCATTTTCAAGTCTTTGTGGCCGGTGATCGCCGCCACTTCCATCATGTTCAGGCCTTTTTCAAACAACCGGCTGGTGGCTTCGTGGCGCAGATCGTGAAAACGGAGATCCTCGATTTCGGCCCGCTTGCATATCCGATCGAAGGCCTGGGTTATCCCATCGGGGTGGCTGAATGACCACACCTGGCCGTCAATCCGCCGGGGAAGGCCTTGCAATACTGCCATCGCCCCGGTTGAAAGCGGGACGGTACGGGCCGTCTTGGTTTTGGTGGCGGCAGCAGGGATAAACCAGATCCGTTTGTCCAAGTTGATATGCTCCCACCGCATGGAGGCTATTTCCGCACGTCTGGCGGCGGTCTCCAAGGCTATGGTGATGATCTTTTCGATCTCCCGGCTTTTTGAGGCCTGAGCGGCCGCCAGCAGCTTTTCCTCTTCACGACTTTCCAGTCGGCGATCCCGTCCGCTTGGCGGTGATGGTTTGCGAACCTGAGCGGTAACAATGCCGTGGGGGAGGGGGATGCCCCAATCCATTACGCAGGCCTTGAGAACGCGGTTAAGCAAGCCCAGGTCATGCTTGACCGTTTGCGGGGCGGCGCCGGCTTTAAGCCGTTGATCGCGGTATCTGGCCACTTCGGCGGGCTGCAATGCGGCCAAGGAGAGATCGCCCAGGGCTTCGGTTAAGCGGTTGAGCCGGGCGAATTCATCCCGGCCGGCCCGGGCCAGGCGGGGGCAAATTTCTTTCCGGTAACGCTCCAAAACCATCCGGAGGGTGTTTTTTTCGGCCGCCGCCACCGGGATATAGGCACCACGGTCCATGGCCGCCTCAACCTGGCGGGCCCAGGCCTTGGCGTCGGCCACGTTGTTGAAGGTCTTGGTGATGGTCCGGTAGCCGTGCTTGCGAACCTTGGCCCTGATTTGGTATTGTCCACGCTTCTCAAAAGTTGCCATGTCGGTGTCCCTCCCAGCGGCTTAGTGTCCCAAGAGCGTCACCAAAAAATACATGGTATTTTTATTAAGTCAATAAAACAAATAGTTGGCGGCTATTTATTCAGCCTTCTAAGCCGTAGGTCGCAGGTTCGAATCCTGCCGGGCGCGCCAGAAAACACAAAGGAAAATCGGTTGTCCTCAAATTGTCCCAGCAGGTAAAAGGGGGAGGGTGTTTTCGCTGGGTAAGGCCCGGCCCGGGTGGGGGCAGTATGGTAAAGCCCACTGGCGCCCGGGATTATTTTCTTACAAGCCCGGCAAAAACATGGCGCAGTATGGATTCGTCGATTTTAGCCTGCAACCGCTCTTCATATTCGTCTACTTCCTGCAAGACTTCTTCCATCGCCTCATTCATGGCCTTTATCGAGGCCTCGTCTTCGGCGGGATCGCTTTCGTGATCTAGAGGTGGGATCGGTGCCGATTCCAGTTCGTCCAGCTCGTCGCGGTTGTTTTCTATCCAGCGCTGGCAGTCGTCGTGGGTACCAATGAAAACGAAGATCAGTCTCCCCTCCCTTTTTAGGGCAATCAGCCGAAAGCCGCAGGAAAGGTCGTACTTGCGGCAATCCTGCACCCGCAACTCACCATGCCTGGTGCGCTTGCATTCTGCTTCCTGGTGCACCGGGTTGATCTGCAGGTCGGCAATGATCCGGCCGGCCCGGGCCGCCGCCACCCGTTCATTTTTGCCCAGTCTGGGCAGGTTGCTTAACAGTTTGGCAAAACGGCGGGTTTGGTGAATTTCCATGGCTCGCCTTAGGGGCTGGTCTGAAATTTTCAGCTTAACGCCACTTTGGGGTAACAACGCTCTGTTTGCGCATATTGCTGGAAAAAATATGGTGTGTCTAGTTGGAAATATCTATGGGGGCAATGATGGGTATCGGGTATGCAGATGCCAATTTTTTAAATTCATCCAGAGCGGCATTTGTTTTTTGGCAGATGATTAACAAACTCCTCTGGCCGAGTGCGCTAGTGAAATAAAAAAAGGGTTAGTCGGGGCAAAATGCCCTGGCTAACCCTTTTTAGTGTTTTTTTAGTGTCAAACAAAGAATTTTAGTCGTCGATGGGCAGGTATTCCACCGGGTAGACGTGGATGGCGCTGGTGGTGCTGGAAACGATGCCAAGACCGGCTCTGCTGGCTACCCCGACGTAAAGCTCGGCCCCGCGCAGGCGGTTGCCTTCTTCGTCCAGGGCTTCCAGGTCGGGACTAAGCTGGATATCGGCGATATAACCCTCAATTTGGTGGGTCTTCCAGATCTCGCGCAGGCCGGCGCCGTCCCAGCGCAAGGCGTGGACTTCGCCGCTGGCATAAGAGCGCAGGAGACCCACCGACCGGGAGATTGAGGGGTGGTTTTGGCTGACAATCACATCGTGGCGGCCGTCCTGGGTGACGTCACGCACGACAATGCGGGATGGTACATAATGGATGGCTTCGTCGATTTCGTGGGGGGCGGGGCCACTGTCCGGCCCTCCCAGTGTGCCCAGGTGCCGGGTGGTGCCGCCGTAGTGGAGGCTGCTGCGCCAGAGTCGGGCGCCGCCGGGGCCCAGCACTTCCAGGCGCTCGCCCTGAGTGATGGCGATGATCTCCTGGCTGCCGTTGCCGGTGATATCGGCATAGGTAAAATCAAAAAGATTCAGTCGCGCCGGCAGGCTCAGGCGACCTTCTTCCACCAGGCGGCCATCGTCGGCGGGGTGCAGCCGGTAGAGGCCGGCTGCCATAAAACGGCCGCCACTGGCCTGCTGGCCCACCAGGGTCAGGCCTTCGCCGGGCAGCTCCATGGCCCGGAGATACCAGGGCAGGTTGTCGTGGGTGCGGATAAACTTTTCGCCGTCCCACTCCAGAATCAGGGAGTTGGGGCGGCTGTGGTCGGCGGCGCTTACATAAATCTCCGCCCGCCCGTTATTGTTGAGATCAGCGGCGGAAAGGTAGTGGATGGGATAGCGGCTGAGGGTGTTGATGGTGGCCAGGCGGACAAAACGATCCCGGTCCCGCCGGTAAATTTCCACCCGGTTGCGGGCGGCCATAATAAATTCCATCTCGCCGTCGCCGGTTAGGTCCGCCGCCTCCATGGCCTGCAGATCCAAGGAAATATCATGGCTTTTGCTGTCGCCCCGCAGGCGCTCAGCCGCTGTCGGCCGGATCAAAGAAGAGCTGGGCCGGGCAGGAGTGGTTTCGTAAAGCTGCCGCTGGGGGTGCGGGGTAATGTAAGAGGGCTGCTCGGAGTCGGGGATGGGCGCTACTCTTGCCGGCGAAGGGTCGGCGGCCCAGAAAGCCTCCCGGATTTCCCGGGCCAGCTCATCTACCCTGGGGATCACCTCGTCTTCCGAGGCGGCGGAGGCGAAGAAGCTGTGGCTTTCACCCTCGCGGTGTACCTGGTAAACCGTGATATCCAGGCTGAGCCCGCCACCCACGGCGGTAAGCACCCCGCCCACCAGGTAGTCGGCCTCCAGTTGCCGGCCTAGGGCGGCAAACTCTTCGCCGGCGGCGGGCGGCTGCTCCAGGGCTGCCAACTCGCGCCCCAGCCGGCCACGATCCACCAGCACCGCCCGGCCTCCGGCCGCCAAACGGCTGCCCAGCATGGTTCGCACCCCTTCCTGCAGGTAACCGGCCTCCTGGGGGGCAATCAGTTCCAGGGGCAACAGGCCGATGCGGGGTGGTTGCTGCTCCTGGCCGGCCGCGGTGGCGGCGGCCAGGGGCAGCAGGGCAAACAACAGCAGCAAAAAAAACAGCAAAGGACGTTTCATAATATTTTTTATTTTATAAACTCCTTGCTGCCGGCCACCAGGGTATCCACCACCGAAGGATCGGCCAGGGTGGAGGTATCGCCGAAATCGTGCTCTTCGGTTTGGCCGGCGGCGATCTTGCGCAAAATCCGGCGCATGATTTTGCCGCTTCTGGTTTTAGGCAGGCCGTCGGCAAACTGGATGAACTCCGGGGTGGCGATGGGTCCGATCTCTTTGCGGACATGGGTGCGCAGGGCGGCCCGCAGCTCGTCGCTGGGGTTAACGCCGCTCTTCAGAGAAACATAGGCGTAAATGGTCTGGCCCTTAACCTCGTGGGGGGCACCTACCACCGCCGCTTCAGCCACGTCCTTATGGGCCACCAGGGCCGATTCGATCTCGGCGGTACCCATGCGGTGGCCGGAGACGTTGATCACGTCATCCAGGCGGCCCATGATCCAGAAGTAGCCGTCCTCGTCCTTGCGGGAGCCGTCTTCCGGGTCGTAGATCCCTTCATAGCGCGAAAAGTAGGTCTTCTTGTAACGCTCCGGGTCGCCGAACACTCCGCGCAGCATACCGGGCCAGGGCCGGCGGATGACCAAGTGGCCGCCTTCGTTGGCCGCCGCCTCGCTGCCGTCTTCCCGCAGCACGGCAGCATCGATACCGGGCAGGGGCTTGGTGGCCGAGCCGGGCTTAAGGGGAGTGGCATAGGGCATGGCCGAAATCATAATACCGCCGGTTTCGGTCTGCCACCAGGTGTCCACCACCGGCAGCCTGCTCTTGCCGATATGCTCGTGGTACCACATCCAGGCTTCGGGGTTGATGGGCTCGCCCACCGAGCCCAGCAGTCGCAGCGAAGAAAGGTCATGCTTGTTGGGCCAGTCGGTGCCCTCCCGCATCAGCGAGCGGATCACGGTGGGGGCGGTATAGAAAATATTGACCTTGAACTTGTCGCAGATCTGCCAGAAGCGATCGGGCTTGGGCCAGCTCGGCACCCCTTCGAACATCACCGAGGTGGCGCCCAGGGCCAGCGGCCCGTAGAGGATGTAGCTGTGCCCGGTAATCCAGCCGATATCGGCGGTACACCAGTAGACATCGTCATCTTTGAGGTCAAACACCCAGCGGCAGGTTTGGGCGGCGTAAGTCAGGTAGCCGCCGGTGGTGTGCACCACCCCTTTGGGTTTGCCGGTGGAGCCCGAGGTGTAGAGGATCAGCATGGTGTCTTCGGCGTCCATGCTCTCGGGCGGGCAGTCGGCGGTGATGCCGTCGGCGGTGATGGCTTCGTGCCACCAGGTATCACGCCCTTGCTGCATGTTGATCTCGTTGCCGCCCCGCTTGACCACCACGCAGTTCTGGACACTGGGGCATTCGGCCAGGGCCTCGTCGGCGTTGGGCTTTAAGGGGATGGTCTTGCCGGCCCGCAGTACGGCATCGGCGGTGACCAGCACCTTGGCCTCGCAGTCCTGCATCCGGCTTTTGAGGCTGGCGGCGGAAAAGCCGGCAAAAACCACACTGTGGATGGCGCCGATGCGGGTACAGGCCAGCAGAATAATGGCCAACTCAGGCACCATGGGCAGGTAAACCGCCACCCGGTCGCCCTTGCCCACGCCCATTTTCTTCAGCACGTTGGCCATCCGGCAGACCTCGGTATGCAGCATCTGGTAGGTGTAAACCCGCACGTCTTCTTCAGGCTCGCCCTGCCAGATCAAAGCCGCCTTGTTGCGGCGACCGTTGGCCAGATGCCGGTCCAGGCAGTTGACCGAGACGTTGAGCTTACCGCCCTTGAACCATTTTACCTCCGGCTTGACCATGTCCGCTTCCAGGACCTGGTCCCATTTCTTGTCCCACTGGATCAGCTCTTCGGCCCGTTGAGCCCAGAACCCTTCCGGGTCGTCCATGGACTGGCGGTACCACTCTTCATATTCGGCCATGCTTTTGGCGGAAACCGTATCGGCGGGGGCAGGCGGCGGTGCAAAGAGCCGTTTTTCCTGCATCATGCTTTCAATCTTGCTGTCTTCTCCACTCATGATCGTCACTCTCCTCGGGTTGATGGGAACTGTTGAGGTTATGCCGGAACCACTACCAAGTTTCCCTCCGCCGTTTAAAAACCCATATAAGCACCGCGCACTTTAAAGCAGAGCACTCCCGCAGGTCAAGTAAAATTCGCCATTTTTCAAATGGCCCGACCCCAAGCAAAAACCCCCGACCGGAAGATCCGATCGGGGGTTTTTGCAGGTCTACGATTCAACTGAATCGGTGACCCTCAGGCCTGTTTGCCGTATTACGACTAGAAACGAATTTCCAGGCGGTGGCTGAGGCCGTAGTAGGCGTCGTCATCAGCGGTGACGTCATCGGGATTGGCGTAGATGGCGTCAATGTGGTAGGTGGTGCTGGCGTTGATTTTGTAAGCCAGGCTGGCGTCAACGGAGAAAACTGACGCGTCATCGGAGCCGGTGGCCGGGTTGTCATTGTAAAAATCGTAGGCGGTGTATGCCAAACGACCGCCCAAGGTCAGCTCAGGGCTCAGCTTATGAGATGCACCCACGCCAATCGCCATTGCGTCTTCAACAGGAACTGGAGCGGCACCGAATTGGGTGTGGCCAAGGCCGTGGCCGCCACCGGTCTCGTGGAACATGGAGATTTTGTTGAAGAAGGGGCTGGCGGTGGAGCCGGCCATGGCATAGGCAAAGCCGCCGGTGAAGGTGGTGTCACCCAGTTGATAAGCGGCACCCAAGTAAATCTTGTGCTGGTTGTCATCCTCGGCGTTTTCGAAAAGATCACCGGTGGTGAAGTGGAACTCGGTTTCCAGGGTCAGGTCGTCAAGACGATAGGTACCAAAACCGACCAGCTCGGTGCCGTCGTCGCCGCCGCTCCACTCCTGATCGTGATGACGAAGCTGAACGTTGGCGGTGAGGGGGCCGGCGCTGTAGCCCATGCCCAGCCCGTAAAGGTTGCGGTCTTCGTCATCGGCGATAATTTCAGCGAGAGTGTCAGTAGCATTGGCAGGAACTGTGGCAACACGGGTCTGAGCCTCCTGCATTTTCTGGTAATAACCAAAGAGGGTAACCTCATCGTTAATCCGCTGGCTGTAAGTCAGTCGGTCCCCACGGCCTTCCCAGACCCGGAAGGCGTGCCCGTAGTTGAAGATCTGGCGACCGGCAATAACGGTGCCGGGGCCCACCGGTACCCGGACGTAAAGGTAATCAACTGCAAAGTTCCGATTATCACCAATATCAACGGCACCCCAAGTGTAGTGGTTGGGGTTGTTGCCGGCATCGCCGGCCAGATGAAAACGGCTGTGCAAGGAGGTGCCGCCGGCGGCCCGGGCGTCCAGGTTGAGCCGCATCCGGTGTTGGAGTTGGGCGTTGGTGTTATCGGCGTCGGCGAAGTCAGCATCTTCGCGCCAGAAACCACGCAGGCGGGCATCACCGCTCAGGGTGATGCCGGTTTCGCCTCTGGTGTCGACGGATGCTTCAGCTGAGGAAGCGCCTACACCGATCACCGCCGGGGTCAGGACCATGGCGCCGAGGGCCAGGGCCAGGGGGAGACGGGCATAGCGCCGCTTCATGGTGGAACCTTTCTGCTCTTTCATAGTGTGCTCTCCTTTACTCCTTGTGTGGTTGGGTACCCGGCGGCCGCCGTTGCAGCGTCCGCCCCTACATCTTTTGCTTGTTAATCCGTTTTTGCCCCTGCCAATCGTGCCTTGCGGCGGGGGTAAGCTGAAAGCTCCTGAATCTCTTAATAGAAGCGACCGGTGCCTGTCAAGCAAAAACAGGGCAAAAGTATAATTTTTTTTATCGGCGGTTCAAATTTTTTTCACCCCCGGCTTGCCCCGGCCGACCGGGGATTAGCTGCTGGTGTCCGGCGTAAAGCGCCGCCGGCTGGGCAATTGTTCGCCATGCTAGAGAAAAAGAAAGCGAAAATCAAGAAAATAATCGGCATACCCGAGAAATATTCTGCTGGTGTTGACGGTTCTGGGTATCATGCCGGGCACCCTTGCGGTTTGTAGTTGAAAGTTTCAATTAGTGAGAATGCAGATGCCGTCGGCATCTGACCAAATGGTTGTATCGCTTGACAATAATATCTTTCGACGATAAGGTTGGGTTTATGATTGTCTCTATCAAGGACAGTGAAACGGCCAAAGTTTGGGCGGGCTATTTTTCTCGCAAACTGCCAACTTCCATTCAGGCGGTTGCTCGGCGGAAGTTGAGAATGATTAACAACGCTCGGGCAATTGATGATCTGCGAATTCCGCCCGCAAATCGCCTGGAAAAGCTTTCCGGTAACCGGGCCGGCCAGTGGAGCATCAGAATCAACGACCAATGGCGAATATGCTTTACCTGGAACAACGGCCAGGTCGAGCAGGTTGAGATTTGCGATTACCATTGAAGACAGGAGCACACCATGGAAAGACTTCCCAACATCCACCCCGGTGAGGTTTTGCGCGAAGAGTTCCTTAAGCCTTTGGGCATCAGTCAGTACCGACTGGCCAAAGCCATCGGGGTATCACCCATGCGAATCAGCGAGATTTGCGCCGGCAAGCGCTCGGTTACCGCCGACAGCGCCATCAGGCTGGCCCGGGCGCTGGGAACCACTCCCGGTTTCTGGCTGGGCCTGCAAGCCGACTACGACACCGAAGAGGCCATCAACGCCGCCGGCAACACCCTGGACGCCATCAGTCGGCTGGCCGCATAAACAAGGAAAAAGGCAATATAAAATTAAGGTGACTAGGAAATGGTAAGTGGACGGCAGGGAGTTGTCCCGGAGCGGCGGTTGATCTTCGCCCTGGATGTGCCGGAGCCGGAGCAGGCCCGGGAGTGGGTGGGGCGCCTGGAGCAGCAGGTGGGGTTTTTCAAGGTGGGCCTGGAGCTCTTCACCGCCGGCTGGTGGCCGGTGGTGGAGGAGATTGCCGGCCGGGGGCATGGGGTAATGCTGGACCTTAAGTTTCATGACATCCCCGAAACCGTTTATCGGGCGGTGCGCCGTTTGCGGGACCACGGGGTCAGCCTGGCCACCGTCCACGGCCAGGAATCGGCCATGCTGCAGGCGGCGGCCGAAGCGGCCAAGGGCGACTTGCAGGTGTTGGCGGTAACGGTGCTTACCAGCATCGGCGAGGAAGATCTGCGGGCGGCGGGCTGGGCCGGCAGTGCCGAGGAGTTGGTGCTGCAGCGGGCGGGCAAGGCCCTGGCCGCCGGTTGTGCCGGGGTGGTGGCCTCGCCCCGGGAGGTGGCGGCCCTGCGCCGCCAGTGGGGCGAGGATTTTTTGATCGTTACCCCCGGTATTCGCCCCGCCGGCGCCGCTGGCTCTGACGATCAGCAGCGCACCGCCACCGCCGGGGCCGCCATTGCCGCCGGCGCCGACTTCCTGGTGGTTGGCCGTCCCATTCGCGACGCCGCCGACCCCCCGGCCGCCGCCGCCGCCTTGCAGCAGGAGATTGCTGCCGCTCTGTAAATGAGGGGCAACGTCAAGGTCTAAACGTCTTGGTCTGGAAAGATTTTGCCCGGGTTGAGGATATTGCCCGGGTCGAAAAGTCTTTTCAGCTTTTTCATCAACTCCAAACCAGCCTGATCCAACTCGGCGGTAATGGCCGCCGCCTTGCTGATTCCCACCCCGTGTTCGCCGGAAAGGGTGCCGCCCAACGCCAGGGTCCGCTGCTGGATGGCGGCGCGGACCCCTTCTGCCGCCCCGGCCTCCCGGGGATCATCCCGGTCCAGCATGATATTGACGTGGATGTTGCCGTCGCCGGCATGGCCGAAGGTGAAGATGGGCAGGCCGGTGTCGGCGGCCAGTTGCTCGGCGGCGGCCACCAGCTCGGGGATCCGGCTGCGGGGGACGACGATATCGTCGCTGATCTTGTGGGGCCGCAGCTTGAAAGCCGCTGGCGAGACGGCCCGGCGGGCGGCCCAGAGTTGCTCGGCCTCCTCGCGGTCCGCCGCCGCATACACCAGCACCCCCGGCTGATCCTGCAGGAACTCGTTGAGCTGCCTGGTCTGGCCCGCCACCTCTTCGGGGTTGCCGTCCAGCTCCAGCAGCAGCATGGCCGCCGGGCTTTGCCCAATCTGGCTCAGGGCGTGTTCCATAAGTCCGGCGGGCAGGCGGTCGGCCACCAGGTTTAAGGCGGTGCGGTCCAGGTATTCCAGGGTGGCGGGGGTCAGCCGGCGCAAAATGGCGCTGACCAGGCCGGTGGCCTGCTGCAGATCGCGGCAGAGCAGCAGCATGGTTTGCCTGGTGGTCGGGGCCGGCACCAGGCGCAGGGTGATCTCGCCGATCACCGCCAGGGTGCCCTCGCTGCCCACCAGCAGCCGGGTAAGGTCGTAGCCCACCACCCCCTTGGCGGTGCGCACCCCGGTGTGGATGATGTCGCCGTTGGCCAGCACCGCTTTCAGCCCCAGCACGTAGTCGCGGGTAACCCCGTATTTGACCGCCGCCGGGCCGCCGGCCCCGCAGGCCACGTTGCCGCCGATGGTGCAGAAGGCCCGGCTGGCGGGGTCGGGCGGGTAATAAAGGCCGTGGTGCTGTACCGCCCTTTGCAGATCGGCGGTGATCACCCCCGGCTGGACCACCGCCACCTGGTTGTCGGCATCGATTTCCAGAATTTGGTCCATCCGGCTTAAGGCCAGCATGATGCCGCCCCGGGTGGCCACCGCCCCGCCGCACATGCCGGTGCCGGCCCCCCGGGGAATTACCGGAACCTGATATTCGCCGGCCAGTCGCAGGATAGCGGCAATCTGGGCGCAGTTTTCCGGGAAAACCACCGCCGCCGGGGAATGTTCCCGGCCGGAGCCGTCGTAGGCATAACTAAGCCGTTCTTCGGCGGCGGTGGCAACCTGTTCTTTGCCCACCACCCGCTGCAAAGCGGCGAGCAGGCGGGAATCAATGGCAGGGGTATGGCCGGTCATCTTTGTTGCTGTTTACGTAACTGATCACTTTTATTATTGCTTGTCGATATCGCGGTGCCGGGTGCTGATCTGCAGCGGCAACTCGGTTGCTCTCAAGGCGGCGGCCAGGGCTTCGGTGACCGCCGGGGAGCGGTGGCGGCCGCCGGTGCAGCCCACCGCGATGGCGATGGCATCGCGGTGGTTGGCTCGGGCGGTTTCCAGTTGCAGGTAATAGTGCAGCAGTTCCAGGTGCAGGGCAATAAAGCGCTTACCGGCCGGGTGTTCCAGCACATAGGCGGCAATTTCGGGCTCCAGGCCGTGGTGGGGGCGCAGTTCCTCTTGCCAGTATGGGTTTGGCAGGGGGCGGGCGTCAAATACCAGGTCGGCGGCCGGGGCCGGGCCATGCTTGTGGCCGAAACTTTGCAGGGTCAAGGGCAAACGGGCTGGCTGGCCGGTGGCAGCCGGTTCGCCCCGGCCGGCTGGTTTATGGCTATCCCTGCTCATGGTTGCCTTCTTGCCCCTCGTCGCGCAGGATCCGAGCCAGCTCTTCGCGGCTTTCGGCCTGCTGGAGCCGGGCCCGGATCTGGTGGTCCCGGAGGAAGCGGGCCAGTTCGGCCAGGCGGCCGAGATAGGGGGTGCTGCTGGCCGCCGGGGCCAGCAGCAGGAAGAAGAGGTGAACGGGCCGGCCGTCTTGGGCGGCAAAAGGGATGCCTTGGGTGCTGCGGCCAAAAACCATGACCATCTCTGCCAACTCCGGCACCTTGCCGTGGGGAATGGCCACCCCGTCGCCGATGCCGGTGGAGCCCAGCTCTTCCCGTTCTTCCAGGATGGCGCAGAGCCCTTCCAGCTCCAGGCCGGGATGCTGTTCGACGGCCGCCGCCGCCAGCTCGCGCAGCACCTCTTTTTTGCCGGTAGCCTTCAGCTCGGTAATAATAACGATCTGTTCAATAGCATTCATAAGTCGATACAAACTATTCGAGTTTCAAAAAATAACCAATATAAGAAAAAGTCTTAAACGGGCAGCCGTGCCGATCGCCGCAAGGTGCGGTGCGGATGCCCGTTTAAGGCCGGCGGCGCAATTTTGAAGGAAGAATCCCCAACTGCTCCCGGTATTTGGCCACCGTGCGGCGGGCCAGGCGGATGCCGTCGCGGCTGAAAACAGCGGCGATGGCGCTGTCGCTCAAGGGTTTTTTCCGATCTTCGTGCTGAACGATGCTTTTTAGCCGCTGCTTGATGCTCTCCGAGGCCATGCCGTCGCCGGCCTCGGTGGAGATGGTGGAGTTGAAGAAGTATTTCAGCTCGAAGGTGCCCTGGGGGGTGTGGACGTATTTGTTGGTGGTTACCCGCGAGATGGTGGATTCATGCATGCCGATATCCTCGGCCACGTCGCGCAGCACCATGGGTTTGAGCTTGTTGACGCCATGCTCGAAAAAGTCGCGCTGAAATTTAAGCAGGCTTTCCACCACCCGGTAGATGGTCCGTTGCCGCTGCTGGATGGATTTGATCAACCACATGGCGGAGCGCAGCTTATCCTGGACGTAGTCCTTGGTCGCCCCCGGGGCGGTGGAGTCCTTGTCGAGGATATCGCGGTAGTAGTTGCTGATCCGCAGCCGGGGCAGCCCCTCGTCGTTGAGCATGATCACGTACTCTTCGCCCAGCTTGTAAACATAAACATCGGGCACGATATAGACCGGGTCGGCATCGGAGTACAGTCTGCCCGGCCGCGGGTTGAGGCCGGTGATAACCTCTACTGCGGCGCTGACCTCGGCGGTGGAGGCGCCGGTGGCCTTGGCCAGGCCGGGGTAGTTACGGGTTTCCAGCAGACTTAAATGATCACGCACAATGCGGGCCGCCAGCGAGTCTGCCGCTTCCAGCCGCGCCAGCTGCAGCAGCAGGCAGTGGCGCAGGTCCTGGGCGCCGACCCCGGCGGGGTCCATCTCCTGGACCCGGCTCAGCAGGTGGTCGGCCTCGGCGGGGGTGCAGTCGGTCTGGCTGCAGATTTCTTCAGGACTGACCAAAAGGAAGCCGTTTTCATCCAGGTTGCCGATGATGAACTCGCCGATCTCTTTCTCCCGGTCGCTGATGTGGGACAGGTTGAGCTGCCACTGCAGGTGGCTTTGCAGGGAGGGGCGAACGCTCATGATCTCCAGGCGGGAAGGGGGGGCGTCATCATCCCGGCCGGCGGCGCCGGAGTAACCGCCGTCGCTCTGGTCGCCGGCGTATTCGTTGAGGTAGTTGCCCCAGTCGATCTCGCCCAGGGCCGAGGAGGAATCCATGCTGATCTCGGCGGTCTGTTCCGGTTCGCTGCGGCCAAGCTCTTCTTCCGGGCCGTTGTTGCCGGCCAGGGCCGAGTCGGGCAGTGGGTCGTCGGCGGGGTTGCCGCCATCTTCGTACAGGTCCAGGCCCTCTTCCAGCACCGGGTTGACCTCCAGTTCCTGCTGGACGGTTTCCATCAGTTCCAGCCGGGAAAGCTGCAACAGCTTGATGGCCTGCTGCAACTGGGGAGTCATCACCAGTTGTTGGCTCAACTTCAAGCTTTGTCGCAGTTCCAGGGCCATGGTCGTTCTTCTCGGTTGTTGTTTATAGGGTGAAATGTTCGCCCAGGTACAGTTGCCGGGCTTCGGGGCAACGGATAATATCTTCTGCCGTGCCGCTGGTCAAGATCCGGCCGTGATTGACGATATAGGCCCGGTCGCAGACCGCCAGGGTTTCGCGCACATTGTGATCGGAGATCAGCACCCCCAGGCCCCGGTTTTTCAAATCTTTGATGATCTGCTGCAAATCGGCCACCGACAGCGGGTCGATGCCGGCAAAGGGTTCATCCAGCAGGATGAAGCGAGGCTGCATGGCCAGGGCCCGCATGATCTCCACCCGTCGCCGTTCGCCGCCGGACAGCGAATGGGCCGGGTTGTCGGCCAGGTAGCCCAGTTTCAGTTCATCCAACAGGGCGTCGGTGCGCCGCTTGATTTCCTTGCGCCCCAGGCCTAAAGGTTCCAGGATGATGCGAACATTTTCCACCACGCTGAGCTTCTTGAACACCGAAGACTCCTGGGGCAGATAGGCCAAACCCAGGCGGGCCCGGCGATGGATGGCCAAGGCGGTGATGTCCTGCTCGTCCAGCATTACCCGGCCGGCGTCGGGGCGGACAAAACCGGCGATACTGTAAAAGGTGGTGGTCTTGCCGGCCCCGTTGGGGCCCAGCAGGCCCACCACGCTGCCGGTTTCCACCGCCAGGCTGATGCCGTCCACCACCCGCCTCTTGCTGTACTGCTTAACGATATCGGTGGTGGCCAGCCGCATTTTCGAAGCACCGGGCGTGCTCATGGGGCCTCCGGGGCGACGGTCGGCGGGTTCTGATCGCCGTTTGCCGGGCTGCCTGGCGGTTGCTCGGCGGGCGGGGCGGTATGATCAGCCGATTCGTCGTCGGGTGCCATGGGCTTGGGCTGGTCGTCGTCGGCGTAAAAAAAGGCCCGTACCCGTTCTTCGGGGGTCTCGCCCCGTTCCACGACGCTGCGGCCTTCATCGAGGTAAAGGGTAATCGAGCGGCCGGTGATCAGGTTGCCTTCCTGCCAGGCGCGGGCCTTGCCGGCCAGCAGTACCTTGCGGTCCGCTTCCGTGTACTCCAGGGTGTCGCCGGTGCCGATCCAATCCTCGGCCTCCACCCGGACCTGGCCGGTGGCGTAAAGCTTTTTGAGCCGCCGCCGGTCCCCGGCCGGCAGCTGGTCCTGCTCTTCCTGGCTGAGGTGAAAGATGGTCATGGTGTCGGCGTGAATCACCAGATCACCCTGGCGGGCCACCACCTGGCCGCGGAAAAGCACCGAGTTGGGCTCGTCGCCGGTTTCCATCCGGTCCGCCTCGATACGCACCGGTTCCGCCCGCTCGCCCTCAGCGGCGTAAGTTACCGCTACGCCGGCGCCCAGCAGCAACCCCAGGCAGCAAACCACAAGATAAAGTCGCATATTTTTTATTTCGTTATCGATCAGTAGCGTTGTCATTTGGTGTTGGCATCGGGGTGGGGGCCGCAAAACCCGGTAGCGACTCATTCTCGGCGGGCATCCATGCCCGCCTCCGAGGCGGCGGCGGCCTCCTGCGCGTCCATGCGCCCGGCCGCCGCCGAACCCGTCGCTACCGGGTTTTGCGGCCTCCGTCCAGACTCAGGGCGACTTTGATGTTGCCCTGTCTCCGGCGCGGTTTCTGCTTGCGCCCGGCCCGGCAAAACCATTACCTTATATCATTCGTCGCCGGCCGGGAAGATTTTTGTCCCGGTCGGCATGGGTACCATCTTAACACAATTTTTTTAATATAGCACAAAACGTGCCAAGCCTGCGGGGCCGGAAGCGACATGAACAATAGCCTGGATAAAGCCAAAACCCTGATCGAAGCCCTGCCTTACCTGAGGCAGTTTGCCAATGCCACGGTGGTCATCAAGTACGGCGGCCATGCCATGGTGGATGAGGAGCTGAAAAAAAACTTCGCCCTGGACATCATCCTGATGAAGTACGTCGGTATCAACCCGGTGGTGGTGCACGGCGGCGGGCCGCAGATCAACCGCTTCCTCGACAAAATGCAGATCACCCCCAGCTATATCCAGGGGATGCGGGTTACCGACGGCGAAACCATGGATGTGGTGGAGATGGTGCTGGTGGGCAAGGTGAATAAAGAGATCGTCAGCCTGATCAACTACCACGGCGGCCGGGCGGTGGGGCTTTCCGGCCGGGATGGCGACCTGATCACGGCGGAAAAGATGCAGATCATGAAAGAGCAGGTGGAAAACGCCCCGCCGGAGTTGATTGATCTCGGCCGGGTGGGGCGGGTGGTGGGGGTGGACGCCGGGGTGCTGGAAACCCTGGATGCCCGCGGCTTTATCCCGGTGATCGCGCCGGTGGGGGTGGGTGATGACGGCCGGGCCTACAATATCAACGCCGACCTGGTGGCCGGGGCGGTGGCGGCCAAACTCAAGGCCGCCAAGTTGATCCTGCTCACCGACGTGGCCGGGGTGCTGGATAAGGATGGCGGCCTGATCTCTTCCATCGCCGCCGGCGAGGTGGAACAATTCATCGCCGACGGGGTGGTGGGCGGCGGCATGATCCCCAAGGTTCGCTGCTGCAAAGAGGCGGTGGCCGGCGGGGTGGGCAAGGCCCATATTATCGATGGCCGCAAGGAGCATGCCATTTTGCTGGAAATGTTCACCCAGAGCGGGGTGGGAACGGAGATTGTCAAATGAGCGAGAACGAACAATGGAACCAGCGGGGGAACCGGGTTTTGATGAATACTTACGGGCGGTTGCCGGTGACCATGGTACGGGGCGACGGCTGCACCCTGCATGATGCCGACGGCCGCGAGTATCTTGATTTTGTGGCCGGGATCGCGGTCTGCAACCTGGGCCACTGCCACCCGGCGGTGACCGCAGCCGTGCGCGAACAGGCTGAAAAACTGGTGCATGTCTCCAACCTTTACCATACCGTGCCGCAAATCGAGCTGGCGGAAAGGCTTTGCGATCAATCTTTTGCCGATCGGGTCTTTTTCTGCAACTCCGGGGCCGAGGCCAACGAGGCGGCCATCAAGCTGGCCCGCAAGGCCGGCGGCGAGGGCCGGTATGAAATAATTTCGCTCACCGGCTCTTTCCACGGCCGGACCCTGGCCACCGTGGCCGCCACCGGTCAGAGCAAGTTCCATGAGGGTTTCGAGCCCCTGCCCGCCGGTTTTATCCACGCCCCCTTCGGCGACCTGGTGGGGCTGGAGCGGCTGATCGGGCCGCAAACCTGTGCCGTGCTTTGCGAGCCATTGCAGGGGGAGGGCGGGGTGCGCCCCCTGGCGCCGGAATATTTGCAGGGGATTCGCGAACTCTGTAATCGCCATGGCCTGCTGCTGATCTTCGATGAAGTGCAGGTGGGCATGGGGCGCACCGGCAGCCTGCTGGCCCATGAGCAGCTCGGGGTGACCCCGGACATCATCACCTTGGCCAAGGGCCTGGCCAACGGCCTGCCCATGGGGGCCATGCTGGCCGGGGAAGAGGTGGCGGCGGCCTTCACCCCCGGCAGCCACGCCTCCACCTTCGGCGGCAACCCGCTGGCGGCGGCCGCCGCCCTGGCGGTGCTCGACACCCTGCTGTCCCCGGACTTTCTGGCCGAGGTAAGAGAAAAAGGCGCCTACCTGGCCGCCGGCCTCAATGAACTGGTGCGGCGCTACCCCGATCGCTTGCAGGAGGTGCGCGGCCTGGGCCTGATCCAGGGCCTGGTGCTGCAGCAGGAGTTTCGCGAGCAGGGCCCGGCCATGGTGCAAAAACTGTTCGAGCGGGGCCTGCTGCTGAATTTTGCCGGCAATACCGCCCTGCGCTTTATTCCGCCGCTGGTGGTCAGCCGGCCGGAAATCGATCGGGCCGTGGAGCTGGTGGCTGAAGTCGTGGTTTAACAGGGCGGGAAAAAGACCTTTACAAAGGTGGTTGATATTTTGTAAGTGTTGATGTTCGCTCCCGGGCCGGGAGGTCTGCCGTAACAGCGGGTTCCGGCGGGTCCGGGCCGGGGTAAAAAGAAACTTGTATTCAACCTGATAACGGAAAAAACATGGCACGACATCTGCTGAGCCTGGCGGATTTCAGCGGCGCCGAGCTGGCCGCCCTGATCGACCGGGCCCTGGTCCTGAAAAAGGAGCGCCGGGAAGGGGTTCGTCACCGGGACCTGGCAGGGCGCACCATCGCCCTGGTTTTTGAAAAACCCTCCACCCGTACCCGGGTCTCCTTCGAGGCCGCCATGTACGGCCTGGGCGGCCAGGTCATTTATCTTTCTTCCCGCGACACCCAGTTGGCCCGCAACGAGCCCCTGAAAGACATGGCCCGGGTCATGGCCCGCTACGTCGATGGCCTGGTGGTGCGTACCTTCGGCCAGCAGATCGTCGATGAGCTGGCCCGTTATTCCGAAGTGCCGGTGATCAACGCCCTTACCGACCTGCATCATCCCTGTCAGGTGCTCAGCGACCTGATGACGGTGATCGAGCATAAAGGCGAGCTTAAGCAACTGAAAATCGCCTGGGTGGGAGACGGCAACAACATGGCCAACTCCTGGATCCAGGCCGCCGCCCGCCTGGGCTTCGCCCTGACCCTGGCCTGCCCCGAGGGCTATGAACCCGATCTCGACATCCTCAAGGCCGCCCGGGCCGAGGCCGAGCGGCCCATCAACCTGGTCCGCGACCCCATCGAGGCGGTGGCCGAGGCCGATGTGATCAACACCGACGTCTGGGCCAGCATGGGCCAGGAGGATGAGCAGCTCCAGCGGCTCCAGGTTTTCCGCCCCTACCAGATCAACGAGCGCCTGCTGGCCCAGGCCGATGGCCGGGCCGTGGTGCTGCACTGCCTGCCGGCCCACCGGGATGAAGAGATCACCGAGGCGGTGCTGGAAGGGCCGCAGTCGGTGGTCTGGGACCAGGCGGAAAACAAGATGCATATCCACGCGGCCATCCTGGCCGATTTCATTGCAAGGAAATAAAAGATGATCCCCAAAGTGAACAAGATCGTGCTGGCCTATTCCGGCGGCCTGGACACCTCGGTTATTCTGCGTTGGCTCAAGGAAACCTGCAACTGCCCGGTGGTGGCCTACGCCGCCGATATCGGCCAGGAGGAAGACTGGGAGGCGGTACGGCAGAAGGGCCTGGCCACCGGTGCCGACGAGGTGATAATCTCCGATCTCAAGGAAGAATTCGTCCGCGATTACGTCTTCCCCGCCTTCCGGGCCAACGCCATTTACGAAGGCTCCTACCTGCTGGGCACCTCCCTGGCCCGGCCGGTGATCGCCAAGGAACAGGTGCGAATTGCCGAGGCCTGCGGGGCCGACGCCGTCAGCCACGGCGCCACCGGCAAGGGCAACGACCAGGTGCGCTTCGAACTCTCCTACCTGGCCTTGAACCCCAAACTGACCATCATCGCTCCCTGGCGGGTCTGGGACCTCAACTCCCGCACCAAGCTCATGGCCTATGCCGAAAAACACGGCATTCCGGTGCCGGTGACCAAGGAGAAGCCCTACAGCTCCGATGAAAACCTGCTGCATATCAGTTTTGAAGGCGGCATCCTGGAAGACCCCTGGAACGAGCCGGAAGAGGCCATGTTCAAACTCTCGGTGGCCCCGGAAAAGGCGCCGGACAAGCCCACCTACCTGGAACTTACCTTCGAGCAGGGCAACCCGGTGGCCATTGACGGCGAGCGCCTCGGCCCGGCGGCGATGCTGGCCCGGCTCAATCAGTTGGGCGGCGCCAACGGCGTGGGGCGGCTGGACATGGTGGAAAACCGTTTTGTCGGCATGAAGTCCCGGGGGGTTTATGAAACCCCGGGGGGCACCATCCTGCGGGCCGCCCACCGCGACCTGGAGACCATCACCCTGGACCGCGAGGTCATGAAGATCCGCGACTCGCTGGTGCCGCGCTATTCCGAGTTGATCTACAACGGCTTCTGGTTCTCGCCGGAAATGAAGATGCTGCAAAACACCGTCGATTACGCCCAGAGCACGGTCAACGGGGTGGTGCGGCTGAAGTTGTACAAGGGCAACTGTATCCCGGTGGGCCGCAAATCGGAAAATTCGCTCTACCAGGAGAGTTTTGCCACCTTTGAAGAGGACGAGGTCTACCGCCAGGCCGACGCCGAAGGCTTCATCCGCCTGCAGGGGCTACGCTTAACCATGCAGGCCCTGGGTAAACGCTGAGCAGCACCGCATCTTTTGGTTGTGGCAACGGGGTGGGGGCCGCGATTACCGGTAGCGGCTCATTCTCGGCGGGCATCCTGCCCGCCTCCGAGGTGCGGGCGGCCTCCTACGCGTCCATGCGTCCGGCCGCCCGCAAACCCGCCGCTACCGGTAATCGCGGCCCCCGTCCAGGCGCGACTTTGACTGGGTCTGGTGAATGCCCTGCTGGAGAAACGTTGAACTAATCATCACCCTTTTGAGGATCATATACATTGAAGCAGCAGCAAACCGGCGACATGAAGATGTGGGGGGGGCGTTTTGCGGAGAAAACCGCCGCCTCGGTGGAGGCCTTTACCTGCTCGGTCCATTTCGATTGCCGGCTCTACCGCCACGACATCGCCGGCAGCCGGGCCCATGCCCGGATGTTGGCCCGCCAGGGGTTGATCAGCGACGAGGAGTGCCGGTTGATCCTGGGCGGCCTTGATGAAATTGAAGGCGAGATCGAGCGGGGCGAGTTTGTATTCCGGCCGGAGCTGGAAGATATTCACATGAATATCGAAAAAGCCCTGGCGGAAAGGATCGGCCCCGCCGGGGAAAAGCTGCATACCGCCCGCAGCCGCAACGATCAGGTGAACCTGGATTTCCGCCTCTATCTGCGGGAGGAGTGCGACCGCCTGGACGGCCTGCTGGCCGAGCTGCAGCGTTCCCTGGTAACCCAGGCCCGCCGCTGGCGGCAAACGGTGATGCCCGGTTACACCCATTTGCAACGGGCCCAGCCGGTGCTGGTGGCCCATCATCTGCTGGCTTACTTTGAGATGTTCAAGCGCGACCGCCAGCGCCTGGCCGACTGCCGGCGGCGGATCAACGTCCTGCCCCTGGGGGCGGCGGCCCTGGCCGGTACCGGCCTGCCCATCGACCGCGAGTATGTCGCCGAGTTGCTCGATTTCCCCCAGGTCTCGGCCAACAGCCTGGATACCGTGGCCGATCGCGATTTCGTCATCGAATTTGCTTCCGCCGCCGCCCTGATCCAGGTCCACTTGAGCCGGCTGGCCGAAGAGTTGGTGCTCTGGACCAGCGAGGAGTTTGCCTTCGTCGAGTTGCCCGATGCCTTCTGCACCGGCAGTTCCATCATGCCCCAGAAGAAAAACCCCGACGTGCCGGAGTTGATCCGCGGCAAGTCCGGCCGGGTGGTGGGCCACCTGATGGCCCTGCTGACCCTGCTCAAGGGGTTGCCGCTGGCCTATAACCGCGACCTCCAGGAGGACAAGGAGCCGATCTTCGACACCGTGGACACCGTTTCCGCCTCCCTGGCCCTGGCTGCCGAATTGATGGCCGGGCTCAACTTCCGGGAAGAAAAACTGGCGGCGGCCCTGCGCCGGGGCTGCATGACCGCCACCGACCTGGCCGATTACCTGGTACGCAAGCAGGTGCCATTCCGCCAGGCCCACGCCATCGTCGGCCGCGCCGTGGCCTACGCCCTGGAGCAGGGTCGCGATGTGGCCGAGCTGAGCCTGGTCGAGTTGAAGCGTTTTGCCGAGTGCATCGAAGAGGATGTCTTTGCCGTGCTCTCGGTGGAGGGCTCGGTGAACAGCCGTAACTCCCTGGGCGGCACCGGCGGGGCGCGGGTGGATGAGGCCCTGGCCCAGGCCGAAAGCGAGATCTAGAGTGCGATACCCGGTCTTTTGGGTGTTGTGGTTGCCGCTGCTGTTGCTGGCGGCAGGTTGCGGGAAGAAGACCGACCCTTTGCCGCCGGCAGAAATTTTGCCGGCCCCCATTGCCGACCTGGACGTTGTATTGGATCAGCGCGGGATCGAGCTTTCCTGGACCGTGCCGCGCCGCACCGTACAGGGGGAGCGCCTGCCTTACCGGGTGAAAAAATTTAAGCTCTACCGGGCGGTGGTGCCGCAGGAGGAGTACCGGGAAGACGAGCCGCCCCCCTTTGGCCGCCCGCTTACCGTGGCCAATGAACTGGCCGCCGGGGAGCGCCTGGTTTACCGCGAAACCCTCCTGCTGCCCGGCCATCGCTATAGCTATCAGGTGAAGAGCCGGGCCGGCTGGTTGCTGGCCAGTGAGCCGTCCAACCTTGTTGATTTCACCTGGCTGGCCCCGCCGGGGGCGCCCCGAGCCCTGGCCGCCGAGGCCGGTGATCGGGTGGTGGAATTGCGGTGGCAGCCGCCGCGGGAAATTCCCGCCCTGCCGGCCGAAGTGTCGGCCGAGCTGCGCTACCAGCTTTACCGTTCCCGCGACGGGAAAGATTTTACCGCTCTGGCCACCACCGCTGAGCTTCACCATCTCGACCGGGAGGTGGTGGGGGGGCGGACCTACTATTACCGGGTACGGGCCATGGCGGTGCTGGGTGAAACCCGGGTGGCCGGGCCGGTTGGGGCCACGGTGTCGGTGACGGCTCGGGATCTGACCCCGCCGACGGCCCCGCTCCTGGAGGCGGCGGTACCGGTGCGGGAAGGGGTGCGGCTGCTCTGGGAAATGCCGGATGATCGAAGAATTGCTGAATTTATCGTGCTGCGCCGCCTGCCCGGCGAAGATGAGGGCCGGGAAATCGGCCGGCAACGGGCTCCGGCCCTGAGCCACTTGGATCGCCACCCCCCGGCGGAGGCCGATGTCTGGTATTATCGCCTGGTTGCCGTGGATGTGGAAGGCAACCGCAGTGAGCCGGGTAACGAACTGCGCTTTCGTCGCCCGTAACCGAACAGCCGCACCGCATCTTCGGGCGATCAGCCAGGCTTACGTACAGGGGGTACGCTGCGCCTGGCTGCTTGCCCGAACCTGCGGCACTGCTGAACGGTTACGGCCCGTTAGACCGGCAGGTTAGTACTCCTGCTGAACGGTTACGTTTTTACACACTTTGCAGAGGTCGTTTGATGGATCATTTTCAATACCGCGACGGGGTGTTGGGTGCCGAGGAGGTGCCGGTGCCGGCCATTGCCGAGGCCGTGGGTACGCCTTTTTACCTTTACAGCACTGCCACCCTGGAGCGCCACTTCAAGGCCCTGGATGACTCCTTTGCCGATCTGGCCCACCTGACCTGTTTTGCCGTCAAGGCCTGCTCCAATATCGCCATCCTCCGGCTTTTCGCCAGGCTGGGCGGTGGGGCCGACATAGTCTCCGGCGGCGAGCTTTACCGGGCCCTGGCCGCCGGGATTGATCCCGGCAAGATCGTTTATTCCGGGGTGGGCAAGACCCGGGCCGAAATTCGCCAGGCCATTGAAGCCGGGATTTTGATGTTCAACCTGGAATCGGAGCAGGAGCTGGAGGTGGTGGCCCAATGTGCCACCGAACTGCAGACCACGGCCCGGATTTCCTTTCGGGTCAACCCCGACGTGGACCCCCAGACCCACGCCTACATCTCCACCGGCCTGGCCAAAAACAAGTTCGGGATTCCCATCGCCGAAGCGCCGGCGGTTTACCGCCGGGCGCGTGAGCTGGCCGGGGTGGAGATTGTTGGGGTAAGCTGCCATATCGGTTCGCAACTGACCAAGGTGTCGCCCTTTGTCGACACCATCGACAAGCTTAAAAAATTCCTCGCCCGGCTGGCCGCCGATGGCATTGCCGTTAAATATCTCGATATCGGCGGCGGCTTAGGTATCAAGTATAATCAGGAAGAGCCGCCCGAACCGGCCGCTTACGGGGCTGCCGTGCGCCAGGCTCTGGGCGAGTTGGACTGCACCTTGATCCTGGAACCTGGCCGGGTTATAGTGGGCAACGCCGGGATCATGGTGACCAGGGTGCTTTACACCAAGAGCGGCCCGAAGAGCAGCCCAGAGAACAGCCATAACGGGCAAAAAAAATTCATCGTGGTGGATGCCGGCATGAACGATCTCTTCCGGCCCAGCCTGTACGATGCCTATCACGCCATCGTGCCGGTGGTGCAGGGTGATGGCGCTACCCAGACCGCCGACGTGGTGGGGCCCATCTGCGAAACCGGCGATTTTCTGGCCCGCGATCAGGAGGTGCCCGCCGCCCGGCCCGGAGAGCTGCTGGCGGTGAAAAGCGCCGGCGCCTACGGTTTTACCATGGCCTCCAACTACAACTCCCGCCCCCGGGTGGCGGAGGTGCTGGTCAACGGCACCGAATTTCATGTTATCCGCCGCCGGGAAAGCTATGAAGATCTGATCCGGGGCGAAGAGATCCCGGCCTTTCTGAACAGGTCGTAACCGCCATGCAATTCCCCATTTCCTTCACCAAGATGAGCGGCGCCGGCAATGATTTTATCCTGATGGACCATCGCCGGCCGCTGTTTGCCGATACCGCGGCGGCACAAAAGTTTGCCCGGGCGGTGTGCCGGCGCAAGTTTTCCGTGGGCGCCGACGGCCTGATCTTAATCGAAGAGAGTAAAGAGGCCGATTTCCGCTGGCAGTTTTTCAACGCCGACGGCTCGGTGGCCGAGATGTGCGGCAACGGCGCCCGCTGCGCGGCCCGCTTCGCCTATGAACGGAAGATTGCTCCGGCCCGCATGCATTTTGCCACCCTGGCCGGGATTATCGAGGCCGAGATTACCGGCACCAACGTGGGCCTGACCATGACTCCGCCCGAGAACCTGCAGCTTGACCTGCGCCTGGATGACCCGGCCGGGGGCGAGCAAACCGTGCACCTGGTCAACACCGGGGTGCCGCACGCAGTATTGCTGGTGGACGATATCGATGTCGTGCCGGTCAAGGAGTGGGGGCGCCATTTCCGCTTCCACCCCCGCTTTGCCCCCGCCGGAGCCAACGTCAACTTCGTCGGCCGGGAAACGGCAACCAGTGACCTGCTGCGGGTCAGAACCTACGAGCGGGGGGTGGAGGATGAAACCCTGGCCTGCGGCACCGGCGCGGTGGCCGCCGCCCTGGTGGCCTCCTGCCTGGACCTGACCGCTGCTCCCACCCGAGTCATCACCTCGGGCCGGGACGAACTGGTGATCCATTACCACCGGCAAGGCCGTGATTTTACCGGGGTCAAGCTGGAAGGCCCGGCGGATTTCATTTACGAGGGGCAGCTCCACCAGGAAGCCTTGCGCAGAGGGTAATCGTTCAGCAGCACCGCATCTTCGGGCGATCAGCCAGGCTTACGTACAGGTGTACGCCGCGCCTGGCTGCTTACCCGAACCTGCGGCACTGCTGAACGATTACCGCAGAAGATAACTCAGTGCGGCCCGTGGATAACTTTTTTTGACGAACATTTGAGTAGATATTTTCAGGAGGATACACCATGAGTAATAAATTTCGCGGCGCCTTTGTGGCCATTACCACCCCGTTTAACCCCGACGGCAGCCTGGATGAACAGGGATTGATCGACCTGCTCGAGTTCCAGATCGCCGCCGGCACCCACGGCATCGTGCCCTGCGGCACCACCGGCGAGGCAGCCACCATGAGCCACGAGGAGCATCACCGGGTGGTGGAGCTGACCGTAAAAACCGTGGCCGGTCGGGTGCCGGTGCTGGCCGGTACCGGTTCCAACAGCACCAGCGAGTCCATTGAGCTGACCCGGCATGCCAAAGAGGCCGGCGCCGACGGGGCGCTGCTGATCACCCCTTATTACAACAAGCCTTCCCAGGAAGGGCTGTACCGCCACTTCAAGGCCCTGGCCGAGGCGGTTGATATTCCCATCATCCTGTACAACGTACCCGGCCGCACTTCCGTTAACATGCTGCCGGCCACCGTGGCCCGCTGCGCCGAGATCGACAACATTGTCGGCATCAAGGAGGCCACCGGCAGCCTGCAGCAGGTCAGTGAGGTGATCCGCGCCTGCCCCAACGGCTTTGCGGTGTTGAGCGGCGACGATTTCACCTCCATGGCCACCGTCATGGTGGGCGGCACCGGGGTGATTTCGGTCAGCTCCAACGTGGCCCCGGCGGAAATGGCGGCAATGATCAAGGCCGCCCTGAACAACGACAACGCCAAGGCCAGGGAGCTGCATTACCGGTTGTTTCCCCTGATGCAGGCGATGTTTTTCGATACCAACCCGGTGCCGGCCAAAACCGCCCTGAAGATGATGGGCAAAATCAAGTCCGACTTCGTACGCCTGCCGCTGTACGCCACCGACCAGAACACCGTGGCCAAACTGCAACAGGTCTTACAACAGTGCGGTTTAGTTTAGGGGGCGATCATGACTAAGGTAATCGTGGCCGGCGCCGCCGGCCGGATGGGGCGCAGGATTTGCGCCATGGTACAGCAGCAGCCCGGCCTGGAGCTGGCCGCCGGTTTTGAACGGCCGGACAGCCCCGAGGTGGGGCAGGACCTGGGAGAGTTGGCCGGTCTGGGCAAGCTGGGTATTAAGGTGCTGGGTGATGCGGAAGCGGCCCTGGAGCAGGGGGAGGTGGTCATCGATTTCACCTTCCACGAGGCCACCATGAAGCTGGCCCGGCTGGCGGCCGGCAAAGGCAAGGCCATGGTCATCGGCACCACCGGGTTGACCACCGAGAACCTGGAGGATTTGCGCAACCTGGCCGCCGACGCCTTCCCCTGCGTGCAGGCGCCCAACATGGCGGTGGGGGTCAATGTGCTGTTCAAGGTGGCCCGCAAGATGGCCGCAGTGCTGGGCGACAACTACGATATCGAGATCGTCGAGGCCCACCACCGGATGAAAAAGGACGCCCCCAGCGGCACCGCCCTCAAGCTGGGGGAAATGGTGGCCCAAGGGGTGGGGCGCGACCTGGATAAAGTCGGGGTTTATGCCCGCCACGGCATCATCGGTGAGCGCAGCGACCAGGAGATCGGCATCCAGACCATCCGCGCCGGTGATATCGTCGGCGAGCACACGGTCTACTTTGCCGGCGCCGGCGAGCGCCTGGAGCTTACCCACCGGGCCCACAATCGCGACAATTTCGCCCGCGGCGCCGCCCTGGCGGCCGCCTGGGTGGTGGACAAGCCCAAGGGGCTGTACACCATGTTCGACGTGCTGGGCCTGGAAGACTTTTGAGGGTTGTGGCCTATGTCGGCCTGGGTGCCAACCTGGGGGACGGGCGCGGCAATTTGCTCCGGGCCTGGCAGCGCCTGGGTGTTGCGCCGGGCGTCTTCACCCGGCGCTTATCTCGCCCTTGGCGCAGTGAGCCGATGGGCGGGGCCAGTGAACAGTGGTTTACCAATGCGGTGGGGGAGCTGGAGACCGAACTGGCGGCGGAGGAGTTGCTGGCCCTGCTGTTGCAAATCGAGACCGAGTTGGGCCGGGACCGGCCGCGCCAGGGGTTCGACCGGCCCATTGATCTGGACCTGCTGCTTTACGGTGACCGGTTGATCAAGTTGGCCCACTTGGTGGTGCCGCATCCGGAACTGCACCGCCGCCGCTTTGTGCTGGAACCCTTAAGGGAACTGGCGCCGGAACTGGTGGTGCCGGGCCGGGGGCAGAGTGTTGCCCAACTGGCGGTGGCGTTGGCGGCGGCCGGGGAGCAGCAGCTACGACCCGACAGCTGGTGATTATTACAACCCGTTTGGCGGGTTTTTGCGAGACTATCAATGTTTAAGGACGGTCCGGATGCACCCGATTAAAATTATTATTTTGCTTGTCCTGGGGTATCTGCTGTACCGTCTTTATATGGCCGGGCGCAAAAAACGATTGGCCGCGGAGGCGGAACAGGGTCAGCCGGCGGCACTTAACGACGTGCTGGAACAGGACCCCTCCTGCGGCACATACGTGCCCCGCGGTCAGGCCCTGCGGCACCGCCGCGGTGAGCGGGAATTTTTTTTCTGCAGCGAAAAATGCCGGCAGGCTTTCATCAACAACAATGACGGGGGCTGAGCCCGGTCAATTTAACAGTTGAACAAAATCTGGAGGAAACCATGAAATTCTTTATTGATACCGCCAACCTAGAAGAGATTGCCCAGGCCGTGGATATGGGCATGGTGGATGGGGTTACCACCAACCCCTCCCTGGTGGCCAAGGAAAACAAACCCTTTGAAGCCCTGCTGAAGGAGATCACCGCCCTGGTGGATGGGCCCATCAGCGCCGAGGTGATCAGCTCGGAAAGCGACGGCATGGTGGAGGAAGGGCGTCAACTGGCCAAGCTGCACCCCAACATCGTGATCAAGGTGCCCATGACCACGGCGGGGCTCAAGGCGGTCAAGCAGCTGGCGGAGGAAGGGATCAAGACCAACGTCACCTTGGTTTTTTCACCCAGCCAGGCCCTGATGGCGGCCAAGGCCGGGGCTGCTTATGTTTCCCCCTTTGTCGGGCGGTTGGATGATATTTCCGAAAACGGCCTTAACCTGGTGCAGGACATTCTCACCATCTACGAAAACTATGGCTTCACCACCGAGATTATCGTGGCCAGTGTGCGCAACCCCATTCACGTAGTGGAATCTGCCCTGATGGGTGCCCATATCGCCACCATCCCCTTCAAGGTAATCTCCCAGTTGGCCGCGCATCCGCTCACCGATATCGGCATGGAAAAATTTCTTGCCGACTGGTCCAAAAGACCCCGCAAGTAAATAAAGATGCCGCATCGGAAGATCATAACCCTGCCCAATCTGCTGACCGCCTACCGGTTTGCGGTGGTGCCCTTTATTCTGCTTTGCCTGCTGCCCGGGGCCGGTGAACTGGCCGGCCTGGTCGCCTTTGTGCTTTTTCTTTCCGGGGCCCTCACCGACTTGGCCGACGGCTATTTCGCCCGCAAGATGCAGAGTGAATCGGTGCTGGGCAAGCTGATGGACCCCCTGGCCGACAAGGTGCTTATCGCCGTGGCCCTGATCATGCTGATCCCTTTGGGCAAGGTGGCGGCCTGGGTGGCCTTTGTGATTCTGGCCCGGGAGCTGGTGATCACCGGCTTCCGGGGGGTGGCGGCCGACGCCGGGATTGTGATCGCCGCCGGTAAAATGGGCAAGCTCAAGAGCGTGTTCCAGTACATTGCCCTTTGTGTGCTGATCTTTCCCGCCTCTCTGCTGCCGCTGCCCTACCTGCACGAAATAGGCGGGGCGCTGCTGATGGTGGCCATGGTGCTCACCGTCTGGTCCGGGGTGGAGTACTTCGTGCGTTTTCAAAAACTCTACCTGCCCACAATTTCCTCTTCCTGATCCCCGGTGAATAGCGGTTGCGCCGATATCCTGGCCGAGGGACTCCAGCAGCTGGGGTTGCCGCCCGAGCCGGCAGCCATTGCCCGGCTCTGCCGCTACCACGAGGAACTGCTTAAATGGTCCCGCCGCATTAACCTGGTGGCCGCCGCCCCGCCCAGAGAACTGCTGGCCACCCACTTTCTCGATTCTCTGACCCTCTGGCCCCTGCTGGCCGACTTGCCCGTAAACGATCATCGGGCTCCACCTCTTGCGGCGATCAAACCGGCTCATAAGGGGACGGATTTGATATCCGTCCCCGATCACCCATCGCCGTCCCGCTTGCAGCAACCTGCGTTGGCCGGTGATTGTTCGCGTTTATCTTTGTTGGATGTGGGCACCGGCGCCGGTTTTCCCGGGCTGGCGCTGAAGTGCTGGCGCCCTGAGGCCTTGGCGGTAACCCTGATGGAGCCTCGCGCCAAGAGGGTTTCCTTTCTGCGCCATGTTATTCGCACCCTCAAGTTGCAGGAGGGTACCCAGGTGCTGGCCCAAAGACTGGAGCCGGTAACCGACTCCCAAGAGGCGCCGGCGGACCGCTTCGCGCTGATCACCAGCCGGGCCTTCACCGCCATCGCCCCCTTCCTGGCCCTTTGTGCCCCCTTGAGCCCTCCCGGCGGCCGGGTGATCTGCATGAAAGGGCCCAAGGCCGAAGCCGAACTGGCCGCCTGGCGGCGGCAACAACCCGATTCGCCATACTCCCTGGAACAGAGCGCCACCTTTACCCTTCCCTTTACCGCCGCCTGCCGCACCCTGCTGGTTTTTCGCAAAGCCGAACTGTAGAGTTATGTTCGGGGTTCTCAAGGCAGTCCTGACCCAAAGTCTTCCCGGATAATCCTGCTTCGACCCATAAAGCCCCGCCGAGCCAAGGAACACGTTGGCGTTGGGGGGGGCAATGTTGTAGGCGACATAAAGTTATGGGTACCTAAAAAAAGATTAGACATCTCCAAAAAAGAGTGGTAGATAGAACTTGAAATCGACGGGTGGGTTAGCGCGCAACCCTCCGTCCCGGGTTTTTTTGCTCCCGGCAGGGTGTAAGCCAGTTGTTGATCCTGTCGGGCCCTGTTTTCCGACTCTCTTTTGGAGGTTTTGGTCATGTACCGTCTTTACTCGATGCTCGTTCCCATGTTATTGCTGGTCTTCACGGTGGCCGGGGCACCGGCGCCGGTCGCCGCGGCCGGTGAGGTCAACATCTATTCGGCCCGCCAGGAGGCGCTGATCAAACCGCTGCTGGATCGATTCACGGAACAGAGCGGGATCAAAGTTAATCTGGTGGCCGGGCGACCGGAAGCTTTGCTGCAGCGGCTGCAAAGTGAAGGGCGCAACTCCCCGGCCGATCTGCTGCTCACCGTGGATGCCGGCAACTTGAACCAGGCCATGGTGGCCGGGGTTTTTCAGCCGGTTGAATCCGCGGTATTGAATGAAGTGATTCCCGTCAACCTGCGGGATCCAGAAGGGCACTGGTTCGGGCTCTCTCAGCGGGCCCGGGTAATCATCTACGCCAAAGATCGTTTTGATCCGGCCGGCATCACTTCCTACGCCGACTTGGCCGACCCGGCCCTGGGCAACAAAATTTGCATTCGCTCCTCTGCCAACGTCTACAACCAGTCCCTGGTGGCGTCCCGTATTGCCCACTTGGGGGTGGAAGCCACCGAAGAGTGGGTGCGGGGGCTGATGGCCAATCTGGCCCGCCCCCCTCGGGGCGGCGACCGTGATCAGATCCGGGCGGTGGCCGCTGGACAATGTGATCTGGCCGTGGTAAATACCTACTACATCGGGGGAATGGCCAACGGCAGCGAGGCCGACCAAGACGCCGTGGCGGCCACCGGGTTGATCTGGCCCGACCAGGAAGGTTACGGTACGCACATCAACGTCAGCGGCGCCGGGGTTGCCAAGTATGCCCGTAACCGGGACAATGCGGTCAAGCTGCTGGAATTTTTGGTCAGCGAAGAGGCACAGAGCTGGTATGCCTCGGCCAACTACGAATTTCCGGTACGCCCCGGGGTGGAACTGAGCGACACCCTGGCCGCCTGGGGTGAATTCCGGGCCGATGATCTGGACCTGGCTCGCCTGGGCGAATACAACCCGGAGGCGGTGCGCCTGATGGACCGCGCCGGTTGGCGCTGAAAAAACTTGCAGCAGCACCGCATCTTGCGGCGATCGGCCCGGCTTGCGTACTGATGTACGCGGCGCCGGTCCGCTTGCCGCAACCTGCGGCACTGCTGAACGGTTACGTTGTAAAATAAGGGAGTGCCGGGGTGCAACAGGCAAGGTGCTTGGGGTCTGGACGGGTGCCGGTAAAACCGGTAGCGGCGGGTTCGGCGGCGGCCGGGCGCATGGACGCGCAGGAGGCCGCCGCCGCCTCGGAGGCGGGCATGGATGCCCGCCGAGCTTAGTCTGTTTTTGTCGGCAGAACTGCCGACAATGAGCCGCTACCGGTTTTATCGGCACCCACCCCTTCGCCACAACCACATATCTTCGGCTGATGGCTTTTTATACCTGCGGGTTGTACCTGTGGGTTTTTACTTTTTTTTACTGGTGGGAAAACGTTTTTGGTGCCGATGAAACACATTTTTGCTCGGTATATCGGCGGGCGGGGTGGGTCCCGTCCGCTTGATTTTTGGGGGGTGGGGGTGCCGCTGGTGGCCCTGGCGTTATCGGTGCCGGTGCTGGTGGTGCTCTCTTCCGTCTTCAAGCCCACCGGTGAGGTCTGGCGGCATCTGGCCGCCACCGTGCTGCCCGATTATGTCGGCAACACCCTGCTGCTGATGTTGGGAGTGGGGGTCGGCACCCTGCTCATCGGGGTTTCCTGTGCCTGGGTCTGCACCCTCTGCCGTTTTCCCGGCCGCCGTATTTTTCAGTGGGCCCTGCTGCTGCCCATGGCCATGCCCGCCTACATCATCGCTTACACCTACACCGGCATGCTGGACTTTGCCGGTCCCCTGCAGACTGCGCTGCGGGCCTGGTTCGACTGGGGATTCGGCGATTACTGGTTCCCCGAAATCCGCTCTTTGCCCGGGGCGATTTTGATGCTCTCCCTGGTGCTCTACCCCTATGTTTATCTGCTGGCCCGGGCCGCCTTCCTGGAGCAGTCGGTTTGCGTGCTGGAGGCCAGTCGCACTTTGGGCTGCGGCCCCTGGCGTTCCTTTTTTACCGTGGCCCTGCCCATGGCCCGGCCGGCCATCATCGCCGGTTTGACTCTGGCCCTGATGGAAACCCTGGCCGATTTCGGCACCGTCCAGTACTTCGGGGTCGATACCTTTACCACCGGCATTTTTCGCACCTGGTATGGCCTGGGCGATATCGACGCGGCCAGCCAACTGGCCGCCCTGATGATGACCTTCGTGCTGGTGCTGATCGTGCTGGAGCGCTGGTCGCGGCACCGGGCCCGCTATCACAACACCGGCCAGCGCCACCAGGACCTGCCCGGCTATCAACTGCGAGGCGGCCGGGCCCTGGCCGCTTTTGTTGTCTGCCTGCTGCCGCTCTCTTTCGGTTTTCTGCTGCCGGCGGCCCAACTCGGCGCCTGGGCCGTGGCCACCTGGGAACACAGCTTTGATGCCGATTTTCTGATCCTGATGCGCAACAGCCTGCTGCTGGCCGCCGGGGCCGCCGTGCTGACCCTGGCCCTGGCCCTGCTGCTGGCCTACGGCAAGCGACTGCGGCCCACGCCGGTGATCCGGGCCGGGGTCCAGGTGGCCAGCATGGGCTATGCCGTACCGGGGCTGGTGATTGCCATTGGGGTGATCATTCCCTTTGCCTGGCTGGACAACACCGTTGACAGTTGGATGCGGGATAACTTTAATATCTCCACCGGCCTGCTGCTCAGCGGCACCGTGGCGGCCCTGCTCTTTGCCTACGTGGCCCGCTTCATGGCCGTGGCCCTGCACGCGGTGGAAGCCGGTTTGGGCAAGGTAAAGCACTCCATGGACGATGCCGCCCGGGTCATGGGCTTGCGCCCCTTGCAGGTGCTGCGGCGGGTGCACCTGCCGGTGCTGCGGGGCAGCCTGCTCACCGCCCTGCTGCTGGTTTTTGTCGATGTCTTAAAGGAGCTGCCCGCCACCCTGGTATTACGCCCCTTTAACTTCAATACCCTGGCTGTGCGGGCCTTCGAGCTGGCCTCCGACGAGTTCCTGGCCGAGTCCAGCCTGGCCGCCCTGGCCATCGTGGCGGCGGGGATTGTGCCGGTGATCCTGCTTAGTTTAACCATTGCCAGAAGCCGCAAACAGCAAGAACGGTAACAGGTAAAGATTATGCAACTGGAAGTGAAAAATGTCCATATCTCCTACGGCGGCCCGGATATCGTCAAGGGGGTCGATCTCCAACTGGGCGGCGGGGCCATCGGTTGCCTGCTGGGGCCCAGCGGCTGCGGCAAGACCACCCTGCTAAGGGCCATCGCCGGTTTTGAGCCGGTGCGCCAAGGCAAAATCCGGCTGGGGGAGAAGCTGGTCAGCAGCCACTGCCACTTCCTGCCGCCGGAAAAACGCCGGGTGGGGATGGTCTTCCAGGACTTGGCCCTTTTTCCCCACCTTAGTGTGGCCGACAACATTGCCTTCGGGCTGCGCGGGGTGGACGCCAAAAGCCGCCGCCGCCGGGTGGCGGAGCTGCTGGTGCTGATCGGTCTCGAGGAATGCGGGCCGCTGTTCCCCCACCAGTTGTCCGGCGGCCAGCAGCAGCGGGTGGCCCTGGCCCGGGCCATGGCGCCGCGGCCGGAACTGTTGCTGCTGGATGAACCTTTTTCCAGTCTGGATATGGAGATTCGGGAAAAACTGGCCCGGGAGGTGGGCAAAATCCTCAAACAGGAAGAGTTGACCGCCCTGCTGGTCACCCATGACCAGTTCGAGGCCTTCGCCATGGCCGATGAGATCGGGGTCTTGTACGACGGCCGCCTGCAGCAGTGGGACACGGCTTACAACCTCTACCACCGGCCCAAAACCCGCTTTGTGGCCGACTTCATCGGTGAAGGAGTGCTGCTGCCCGGCGAGGTGAAGGCCGACGGCAAGGTGGAGACCGGCCTTGGCCTGTTGCAGGGGATCGGCAGCGGCACCGAGGAAAAAATGGCCCCAGGCAGCCGGGTCAGTGTCCTGGTCCGGCCCGAGGATGTGATTCACGATGATGCCAGCCCGGTCAAGGCCGAGGTGCTGCGCCGTGATTTTCGCGGCGCCAATATCCTCTACACCCTGCGCCTTAACAGCGGCCACCCGGTCCAGGCCCTGGTGCCCAGCCACTGTTCCCACGCCACCGGCGAGATGATCGGCATCCACGCCGATGTCCGCCACCTGGTGCTCTTTCCCGAATAACCGCCGACCACGGCAAAGGGCTTAGGAAAACCATTGTCCGCGAAGAAGACGGAAAATTCACCGCCACCCAAGCAGCATGGCCTGGTTTTTCTGCCGGGGTGGGGGTTTGATGGCCGGGTGTTCAGCCTGCGCGACGATGAGCCGCTTTCCTGTCCGTCTCCCTCGGGGTTGCTTGATCCTGTCGAGTTGCCGATGGAGTTTGGCGGCTGGCTGGATCGACAGGGCTTTGAGCAGTGTGAGATTATCGGCTGGTCGTTGGGGGGGCGGTGTGCTCTGGAGCTTGCCCGGCGGTTTCCCGAGCGGGTAAGTGCCGTCCATCTGCTGGCGGTACGTGCCGCCTGGCCGGCCGATGAGATTGACGCCATTCGCCGAGAGCTGGCCCGGCAGCCGGTGGATTTTCTGCGCTCTTTCTACCGCAAATGTTTTCTGGGCTACAAGGAAGCCTACCGGTGCTTTCAGCAAATGTTGGAAGAAAAGTGCCTGGAACAGGCCCGCCGGGCCCCGGAGGTGTTGGAGCGGGGGCTGGAGTTGTTGGCCGCACCCATGCCCGAAGCCGCTGAACTGCCCGCCGGTTGCCGGGTTTATTGCCTGCACGGCCGGCGGGACGTGATTGCCCCGGTGGAGCAGCGACTGCACTGGCCCGGCGCCACCAGCCGGGTCCTGGAGCACGGCGGCCACGCCCTGTTCCTTGATTACTACCCGGCAGCCGGGCCGCATATTCCGGCAAGCAGCCAGGCGATGATCCGTCGCCGCTTCAGCCGGGCCGCCGCCACCTACGACGCCAATGCCGAGATCCAGGGGCAAACTTTGGAACTGTTGGCCGGCCGGCTGCCGCCGGACCAGGAGGTGAAGTCGGTGCTGGAACTTGGTTGCGGCACCGGTAACTGGACCCGGCGGCTGCTCGATGGTTTGCCTCGGGCCCATATTACCGCCCTTGATTTCTCCGAGGAGATGCTGCGGCAAGCCCGGGAGAAATGCCCTCCCTCGCCCCGCCTGGAACTGCTGTGCCGGGAGGGGGAGGATTTTCTCGCCGCCAACCGGCAGTTATTCGACCTGATCACCGCCAATGCCACCCTGCAGTGGTTTGCCGACCTGCCCCGTTCCCTGGCCATGATCCGGGAGGCCCTGACGCCCGGCGGCCGTTTGCTGACCACCATTTTCGGCGGTCAGTCCCTGCGTGAGCTGGATGCCGGCCTGCAGGCGGTAACCGGCGGCGAAATCAGGGCGGCGGCCCGCGATTTTGTTGATTACCCAGCCTTGCAGAGCATGGTGACGGCCCTGTTTCCCGCCGCCATCGTCGAGGAATATTTTTTAAGTCGCCGTTTCAACGACCTCGGTGAACTGTTGCGCCACTTCCGCTACACCGGCACCGGCGGCCCCGGCCGCCCCGCCGCCTTTACCCCCCGGCACTACCGGGAACTGAGCCGCTGGTTTGCCGACCAGCCCCACGGTTTTCAGATCAGCTTCCAGGTCTTTCTGGTGCAGGCCGGCAAGGAATAGGCCTGATCGCTTACACGTAATCCACCACGGAGCCAAAGCATGGCAGATAAAAATAAAGTGATCTTTGTCGGCGCCACCGACACCGGCGTCGGTAAAACCTTGATCAGCGCTCTGCTGGTGGATTTTCTCCGCCGCCGGGGTCTGGACGCCGGTTACCAGAAATGGGCCGCCACCGGCTGCGAAGAAGGCTTGCCTGAAGACCTGGCTACGGTGCTGGCCATGGCCGGAGAAGGCCGCCGAACTGGCGGTGCGGTCTTAGCTGGGAGGGGGCCCCAAAGCCCGGTGCAACAACCAATTACTTTGCCCGATTCCGAGCTGGAACTGGCGGTGCCGTACCGCTTTCGCCTGCCCGCCTCACCCCACCTGGCGGCGGAGCAGGAAGGCCGGGAGATTGAGCCCGCCCGCCTTCTGTCCCTGTTTGAGCAGGCCCGGGCGGCCCATGAAGTGCTGGTGGTGGAAGGGGTGGGGGGGATGCTGGTGCCGCTCACCCGGCAACTGCTGCTCATCGACCTGGTGGCCCAACTCAAGCTGCCCACTCTGCTGGTGGCCCGCAGCGGCCTGGGCACCATCAACCACAGCCTGCTGAGCCTGGAGGCCATGCGCCACCGGCAAATTCCCGTTCCGGGCCTGGTGTTCAGCGACGAGGAGGAAAATCCGCCGGAGATCATCGTCAACGACAACCCGCGCACCATCGCCGAGTTTGGCCAGACCACCATCTTCGGGCGCCTGCCCCGCTGCCTCGACCAGGCCGCCGCCCGCGCCGCCTTCAGCCCCATCGGGGAGGCGATTTTTAAGCACTTAACTCTGTGATGGTTCGTTCAACAGATGGTTTTCCCCAAATCCTTGCAGCGCTCGGCAGCGCCATCCCCCAGATCAATAGTAATACCAGATGGATTCGTAATCCGAGATGCTTTCGCCGATGTTTTTCAGCCGTTTCAGGTAATCGAGGATCGGCACGTCTTCGTTGATGTAGCTTGAGGTGTGTTGGGAGACCTTCTTTTCCCAGGAAAGAAACTCGTAGACCCGGGCGCCGTTGGGCTTGATGGCCAGCAGGTTGCGGTATTCCCGGGCCCGCAGGTAGCTCTTGCCCTGGCGCGGCACGTTGAATACCGCCTCGTCGGTGCGGCCCAGGCCGGGCAGCAGCCGGGCCTCTTCTTCCTGCTCCTGGATCAGCCGGGCGATGGGCACCCGGTAGCCGATGGTTTCGTCCTTCCCCTTGGTGTTGAAGGTGTAGTATGGGTCGATGCCGCTTAAGCGCAGCTGGCGGCGCAGGCAGGCCGCCTCGAAACGGCGGGAGATGAAAAAGGTGTAAACCAGCTGATTGTAAACCGGAATCCCAAGCTGCCGCAGGCGGTTTACCGCCTCCACCATTTCCGGGGTGATTTCGTAGGGGTGCTGGACATGGGTCATCACCGCCACCTCGCGGCGGCCGGGGCGGTGATGGCGGGCGATCAGCCCCGCCAGGCCCTCGGTGAAGCGCATGGGCATGGTGACCAGGGTTCGGGTGCCGAGCCGGATCCGCTCCACGGTGGGGATCGCCGCCACCCGCTCAATGATTTCCGCCAGGGTTTCGTTGCCCATGGCCAGGGGGTCGCCGCCGGTGATCAGCACTTCGTGGATGGCCGGGTGGTCGTGGATCCAGTCGATGGCCTCCTTGATCTTCTCCATGCCGGCAAAGGCCCCGGGGGCCATGACCTCGTCGATCTCCCAGTTGCGCTGGCAGTAGACGCAGATCTGGGGGCAGGTGTTGTAGGGCTTCAGGATGCAGATGGCGGGGTAGCGGCGGGTGATCAGGTCAAAGGGCGAGGTATCCTCTTCGCCCATGAAATCCAGGCAGGAGGGGTCTTTGACCGCCAGCACCCCCTGGACATAATTCATGGGGGGCAGCACCTGGGCCCGGATTGAGGCGTCGCGGCCGCCCAACTCGTCATCCATCAGGCTCAGGTAATAGGGGGTGATGCCGAACGGCAGCTTGTGCTTGCGGGCCAGCGCCACCGCCTCCCGTTCACTGTCGCTGAGTTTTACCAGCTTTTCAAGGGTCTCCAGTTCCCGCACGATATGGCGGATCTGCCAGCGCCAGTCATGCCAGGCATCCAGGTCGGCCCCCAGCTCCTTGATGATTCGCTCCCGTCGGGCCTGTCGCCGGGCCACCGCCTGCTCGGCCAGCCCCAGGGGGTAGGATTCCATGTAACGGTCCACCTCGCTCCAGAGATCGTCCAACTGGCGGGAGCGAATACGGGCGGCGGGTCGGCCGCTGGCCTTAACGGGGGTAAGGTGGATGGAATCCAGCGCCCGGCGCGGTCCTTGACCCTCCAAGCCTTTGCAGAGATAAAAAAACTCGGCGTAAAAGGCCGGGGTCAACTCCGGCCGGGGCTGATGGCGGGCGATGTCCCACAGGGCCTCGGCCACGCTGAAACCCGCCGCCGCCTCCGAGTCCGGCTTGAGCATCGAGCGCAAAACCGCGACGCAGTCCCGAATCCGGGTTTGGATGCCGGCGTCCTGCTCGATCTCCCCGCCGCCGCTGCGGGCCTCCAGCCGGTCGGCCAGTTGCAGCAGGCGTCCCCGGGCCCCTTCCAGGTCCTGGGCTTCCCGCACCACGGCAAAAAAATAGGGGTTGGTCTTGAGCAGGTATTTGGCGGTGAAGATGCTGGGCTCCATGGCAACTAAGCGTAGCGGTTCCGGTGGTAACAGTCAAGCCTGCCGATTGGTCGCTGCCCGCGGGTAACCGTTCACCAGGGGTACTAACTTACCGGTCTAACGGGCCGTAATCGTTCAGCAGTGCCGCAGATTCGGGTAAGCAGCCAGGTGCAGCGTACACCGGGTACTCAAGCCTGGCTGATCGCCCGAAGATGCGGTGCTGCTGAACGATTACGCCCGCGGTCAGCTCCGGTTTTCCGGTACGCCCAGTTTTTTGAGGATGATTCCCAGGGGGCAGAACTTGCTGAAGCCGTACTGAAAGAGGTTGGCGCCGACAAAGGCGGGCAGGAAATACCAGTAGGGGTGTACCCAGGTGCCCAGGGCCAGGCCGACCAGGATAAAGGTGCCGGCAAAGACGTGAATCCAGTCGTTGACTATCATGTGGTTGGTCTCCTTATGTAAAGATTAGGTAATCGTTCAGCAGCGCCGCAGATTCGGGCAAGCAGCCAGGCGCCGCGTACACCCGGTACTCAAGCCTGGCTGATCGCCCGAAGGTGCGGTGCTGCTGAACGATTACAAGATTAGAAAGTGCGGCGCAGGCCTAAGTAGACGTTGCTGTTGTCCTCAAACTGCCCCCAGAAGGTATGGTCCCGGCTGCCGCGGAACAGGTTGGCGCCGGCCTCCACCGCCAACTGGTCGCTGATCTTGTAATTGGCCTTGGGGCGCAGGTGGCCGTCCTGGTCCGATGGCGACCAGTAAACAAAAAGTGACAGGGTCAGGTTCTGTTGCAGCAGCAGCCGGGTCAGCCGCAGGGTCAGCAGGTGACGGTTATGGTCCGCCGCCGGGGCGCCGGGAGGCAGGGAAGCCAGGTAATTGTTGTACTGCACCTTGCGTTCCAGGTAATACTGGAGGCCGGCGGTCAGATCCCGGGCCAGCTCCCGCTCGTGGCCGGCCAGCAGCCGCCATTCGCTGTTGCGGATCAGGGGATCGCGGCCGGAGGTGTCATCCAGCGAGTGGTAATAACCCACTTCCAGGTTGCTGATCCCGCCCAGCAACGGCCCGCGGACACTGGCCCCGTAAACCCCCAGCCGGGGGTAGATCAGGCGGCCGGAGTCCGGGTCCATCCCTTCCGGGGTGCTCCAGAAACCGTAGTAGCCATACAGGGCGTACTCGATGCTGCCTTGCTGGCGATAAAGGCGCAGGGCGGTTTCGCTGTCCCGGAAGACCCGGTTGCGGCTTTTGTCTCGGGCGATCTGGTCGCGCCCGGCAATCCTCTGCTGGCCGCCATGCCAATAGGAGAGCCGGGAGCCGTCGATATAATTGGAGTGAGTGACCAGTGGCACATAAACCAGGTCCAGGTTCACCGGCCCGGCAAAGATTCCCAGCCGCACGGCATCCGAGGCCTTTTTTAAATACTCATCGTCCCGGCCGATGAAAAATGATTCCCAGTCCTTGGCAAAGACATCGTTGATGAAGAGCAGGTCACCGGTACCCCAGGTCAGTACCTGGCGGCCCAGGCGGACATCGAGATCGGGATGGGGTGAGAAGTCGTAGTTGGCCTCCCGCAGTTCAAAGCGCAACTCTTCCATCACCCCGTCGGCCAGCAGGTCGGTTTTCAGCCGTAACTCACCGTCACCCAGCCAGCGGCTGAAATCAAGCTGCAACCTGGCCTCGCCGATGGAGGCGTCCCGCTGATCCTCTTCCCGGTCCAGCCGCAGCCCGCCCCGGGCTTCGATAAAGCCGTGCAGGTCGGTATCAAAACGGTCGAAAAAATAATCCTGCACCCCGGCAATCCCGCCGGCCGCCGGCAGCGGCAGCAGCAGGAAGGCAGCCAAGAGCGCCGGCATGAAACGTTTAGACAGAGAAATCATGTGTTTTCCCGATAGGTTGCTGATTGTTTACCAAAGCCGATTGCCAGCCGGCAAACTTCAAGCTGAAATTCCGGGTTTGAGCAGATAACCAACCCAATGCTTCGATTTCACAAATAAAACACCCCTTGCTTTTTGATGTATTGAAAATCGCTAAAAACTCAACAAAATCAAAAAGAAGAGACAATAAGGTAAAATATCACGGGGAACCAAGAACAGCAAGTAGTAAGGCGACTGAACAGCAAAGTCGATCTGTTCTTTGCAAGCTGCTCCCTCGGAAATCTGCTCAACCAGGCGTGGAACTGCAAGTTGTGGAGCGCTTTAGCGGTGAACCGTGCCGGGCTATCTTCTCGGAGTTCCGGGAAACGGAAAGCCGCCACCACCAGGAAGTTTGTCCTGACAACCGTTGATCCGGCATATTATGACCTCGTTTATTGGTTGACACCTGAGTGCGCTTTTGCTGCAATCAATGCTATCGGCAACCTTTGGATCAGTAAAGAGGTGGAAGCACAACTGCGGCATTTTTTCAGGCCATGCCCAGGAAGATCCCGTTGCTTATTTTCGGGTCATTAAACACCGCATGGATAAAAAACATGAACAAGCAACGATCCCAACTGAAGGCTCTCGGAGGCTGGCTGCTAATGGCGGTCTTCGCTTTGTGGCTGCTGGCCGGTCCTTGTGTGGCCGCCGATGTGCCCTATGTCCCTACTCCCCAGGAAACGGTGATCGAAATGCTGACCATGGCCGGGGTAGGGGAAGGCGATGTGGTTTATGACCTTGGTAGCGGTGACGGCCGCATCGTCATTACCGCCGCCACAATGGGCGCCAGCGGAGTCGGCATCGAAATCGATCCCGAGCTGATCCGGGCAAGCAAGGTGAATGCGAAGGCCGCCGGGGTTGCCGACCGGGTGGTGTTCATTGAACAGGATCTGTTTGATGCCAGAATCGGAGACGCCACAGTGGTCACCTTGTATCTGCTGCCCGAGATCAATCTCCGGTTGCGGCCCAGGCTGTTGGAGGTATTGCAGCCGGGGACCCGGGTGGTATCCCATGCTTTCAGCATGGGAGAATGGCAGCCCGATCTGCAGAGCGAAAAGGGGCGCCCCATTTACTTCTGGATTATTCCGGCGAACGTGACCGGCACCTGGCGGTGGTCCGGGGCGGACGGCCGCAGTTACGTCATGGAAATAAACCAGAATTTCCAAACAGTAAGTGGAGCAATCAGCACCGGGCAAACCACCATCGCCCTCTTCAACGGCAAGGTGGCGGGAGATCAGGTTACGATCACCGCAAAACGCAGGCTGGATGGAATCAGCCAGGCGGTGACCTATCGAGGGCGCGTCGTCGGTGGGGTTATAGCCGGCCGCGAGGAGCGGAGCGAGGGCAGTTTCCCCTGGGAGGCCAGGCGGGACGAGGGCACGCAAAGAACCCTCGATGGCGACAGCCTGACGCTAAAGAATCGAAAAAATAAGTCGGACGCCGAAAAACAACCACCAAGGTAATGAAAAACATGTCCAGGATTATCGCTGTCGTACTTATCCTCGCCGCCACCGGGATCTCGCTGTTCTGGTATAATCAGGCCGGCAAAAGGGTATCCAACCTGGCGGGAACTGTTCCCGCAGAGTTGACGGAAAAAATGGTCGATCAGGACTTTGCCGTGCTCGCTGCCAACCTGGAAATTCCCTGGAGCCTGGATTTCTTGCCGGACGGCCGAATCCTGGTGACGGAAAGACCGGGGCGGGTCAGGCTCGTCACGCCCCGGGAGGGACTGCTACCGGAAGCGGTTCTGGTCGTGGAGGAGGTTCTCCATCGGGGAGAGGGAGGGCTGCTCGGGCTGGCCGTTCATCCCGAATTTGAGCGAACTCGTCGGGTCTTTCTCTACTACACTTATCTTGAGGGCCAAAATCCGGCTAACAAGGTGGTCGCCTATACCTTCACCAATCAGGTTATGTCCGATCCGCAAACGATCCTGGACCGGATCCCCGGCGCCCGGACCCACAACGGCGGCCGCATCAAATTTGGCCCCGACGCCAAGCTCTATATTACCACCGGGGACGCGGAAAGGCCTCAGGCCTCCCAGGATCCCGCCTCTCTGGCGGGCAAGATCCTGCGGGTGCGTGATGATGGCTCCATTCCCGAGGACAATCCTTTTGCCGGCTCACCGGTCTATTCCTACGGCCATCGTAACCCCCAGGGGTTGGCCTGGGATGAGGACGGCCGCCTCTGGGCCACTGAACACGGTCCCATCGGACGGGATGAGATCAATCTGATCCAGCCGGGGAAAAACTATGGCTGGCCCGTCATCAGGGGTGATGAAGAGGCGGCCGGCATGGTTACACCGGTGCTCCACAGCGGCCGGGAAACCTGGGCCCCGTCGGGAGCCGATGTGCTTGGTGATTCGATGTACTTCGCGGGTTTGCGGGGCAGAACCCTTTATCAGTTCAATCTCAGCCGGGATAATCCGGTGCTGACCGCCCACCTAACCGGCGATTTTGGCAGGCTGCGGGATGTGGTTGCGGGCCCGGAAGGATTCCTGTATCTCCTCACCAGCAATCGGGACGGCAGGGGGCTTGCCGGATCGGACGACGATCTTCTGCTGGTGATCAATACGCGGCGATTTTAGTTTGTCGCTCCAACCATGAACCGGCCAAGGCTGAGGTCCTGCCTAAAAATGCAGTGCGGCCGGACGCTTACCGGCGCACTTCCCGTGGCGGCCGCCGCAGGAAACGCTCGGTGAACAGGGACTCGTCCAGGCCGATGTCGTAGCGCACGTTGGCAAACGCCATCACCGTTTCACCGCCTCCCTCCAGGTCTCTTACCCGGGATTTCACCACGGTGGGAAAGCCGTCGATCTCTTCGATCTCCAAGGCCTCCACCACCCGGTAGATGTTGTCGCTGCGGTCATGGTATTCCGCCTTGATCGGCAGGAAACTTTCCTTGTCGATCCACACCCGGTAGCGGGAGAACTCCACCGTCGCCGGATCGAGGGGGGTGACATCCAGGATGTAATGTTCCGCGGTTTCTTCCGCCAGCTCGTGGCGGTCTTCGGTGGGAGCCCGGCCGGAGACGTCCTCGTAGAGGAAGTGGGAGCCGGCGAAGCTGCTGCGCTTGTCGGCGGCGGCAATTCGGCGCACCAGGTCGAGATCGGGCAGAAAGAGCCAGCGGTCGTCGTCGCGGTCCAGGTATTTGTGGACCATGAAGACCATGCGGCGGACATCGGCGGGCCGCTCGAAGTAGACGTAGTAGAGCTGGCGCCCCCCTTCTTCCAAGTTAAGCCGCAGGATCACGAACTGCCGTTGCCGTTCCCGGCCCTGGGCGTCGGTGATGGTCATCTGCACCTCGGAGCGGCCGTCGCTGCCGGCATAATAGGAAGCCAGGTTGGCCCGCTCGACGATTTCCTCCACTGGCATGGCCAGGGCCGGGCCGGCCCAGCCGAACAACAGCAGCAGCAAAGCCAGGCTACAAAGCCTGAAAATTCGTAAAGTCATGGTTCACCTCTTGAAAAGTTGTTTGGTAAGCAGTTTTACCGCCGCCGGCAGCATGTACATGGTGGCCAGGCCGGAAACCGCCATGATCGCCGCCAGGAAAAAGCCCACCGTTTTGTAAGGCACCAGGGGGGCGGCCAGCAGCGGCATAAAGCCCACCGACACCACGATGGCGTTGCGGCTGATGGCCCTGGCCGGTTCGGCAAAAACATCCCGGCGGGCCTTTTCCCACAGGGTTTCCGGAGTGGCGGCGGGTGCTGTTTTCGCGGCCGGGGTTGCCGAGACCGGGGTTGCCTCCGCCAGGGCTGCGGCCTCCTGCTGCCGGCGCCGGTAGGCCTGGCGCGAGCGCTGCAGGAAGTGAATGGCGAAGTCCACCGCCAGGCCCAGGGTCAGGGAGGAGAGCACCGCCACCGGCATATCATAGTCCTTGCCGATGAATCCGATCAAGCCGTAAATAAAGGCCACGGTCACGGTAATGGGCACCATGGCCAGCATCCCCCAGAGCGGGGAACGAAAAAGCAGGGTCATCATCAGAAAGATAACCACGAAGCTGCCCAGGAAGGCCCAGAGCATGCCGTAGACCATTTTGTCCTGCCAGATCACGTTGATGTAAGTGTTGCCGGCCCAGGCGTGGTGCAGCTCCACCGGCGGCGGATTGGCGGCCAGGAACTCCTCCAGGTCGGCCAGGGTCTGTTCCATCACCTTGTTGTCGCCATCCCGCAGTTGCAGCCAGACGTTGGCGCGGCGGAAGTCGGGGGTGACCAGGTGCCAGAGATCATCGGGCCGGTGGCTGTTTTGAAAAGCCATCAGGGTTTGCGCGACCCCGGCGGCGCTTTCCGGCAGGCGGTAATCTTCCGGCTCACCGCCCAGCAGTTCCTGGTAGATCTTGCGGACCAGGCTGGTAAGCGAGTTGCTCTTGCCCACCGTACCGGCGGCACTCAGGTGCTCCTCAAGCTCAACCAGCCAGGCCAGCACCTCCGGTTGCTTGAAAATTTCTCCCCGGCCCTGCATTTCTCCCAATCGGTCCAGGGCATCGAGCCAGAAATCGTAATTTTCGTCATCCTCGGCGGCAAACAGGCGATCTTCCCATTTGTCTTCCAGGCGGCGGAAAAACTCGTCCACATCACTCACTACCTTGGCCAGGTTTTCCGCTTCATAGCGTGCTTGCAGGGTCCACCACTCGGGGGGGTCAAGGACGGTATCGCAGGGCACCCGGCTGGGGTGGGCATAGTCTTCCCACATGGCCTCCCACAGCTCGGTGGCCAGGGTCGCCGGTTCCGGCACCGCCTGCTCGGTTGCCTCCAGCACCAGGTAGGCCTCGTAGGTGCCGGCGAAATGGTGGTTGAGCACCCGGTCGGCTTCGCGGATGGAGTGTTTTTCGGTGAACCATTTAACGGGGTTGTCGTTAACCTGGATCAGGCTGATTCCCCAGGCCGCCAGCCCCAAGGCCAGGAAACTTAGGCCGATGATGAGCCGGGCCCGCCGGTAGGTAAAATTCCCCATCCAGCCCAAATGGCGATCCAGCAACGATTTGCCGGCCGGCTCGGCCTCTCCCCCTTGGGCCGGCGGGGCGGCCAGATCAGCCAGCCGGGCCGGTTTCAGCAACATGATGTAGGCGGGCACCAGCAGGATGGTGGTCAGCCAGGCGATGAGGATGCCGATGGCCACAAAAAGCCCGAATACCTGGACCGGGGGGATGGGGGTCAGGGCCAGGGAGGCAAAGCCCACCGCCGAGGTCAGGGAGGTGAAAATCATGGGGACGAACAGTTCGTCCATCACCTCTTTCAGGGTCTGCTCCCGGTCCCGGATCTGCGGATACTTGTCGAAAAAGACCGAAAGAATATGGATGCTGTTGACCACCGCGATGGGCATCAGAAAAATGGGGATCATGGAGCTCATGATATGCACCGTGTGGCCGGTGCCGATGAGCAGCCCCATGGTGCTGATCACCGCCAGCAGGGCCACGATCATGGGGGCTATGACCATGCTGAACTTGCGAAAAAAGAAAAGCATCAGCAGGAAGATGGCCAGCATGGCCAGGGGGGCGGAGATGGCCATTTGCATGAACATCTCCACCCCGAAGGTCTCTTCGGCCACCGGCAGCCCGGTGATATGGTAGCTTTCCGGGACGGCCCCGAACTGGTCGATTTTATCAAGCAGGGCGCGACGCACTTCAAAGGCGTAATCCTTGGTGCTCAGCGGCAGGAAGATGGCCAGCGCCTGGCCGTCTTCCGAGACCAGGGTACCCCGGAGCATGGGGTTGTCCAGGGCGCGATCCCGAATAGCCAGGGCCTCTTCCCTGGTGCCGGGGGCAGAGGGCATCAACCATTCAAAGCGGATCTGGCCTGGGCCGTCTTGGCGGATGGAATCCACCACATCGGGTGCCAGCACGTAGCGCGTGACCACCCGGTGCTCCGGATGGTCGGGGTCGCGTAAATCCTGGGCAAAACGGGAAAGCTCCAGCACCCGGCTTAAAATTTCCGGGGTGAAGACCCCGTCGGGATGGTCCTCGTTGACAATCCCCAGCACCACCATGTCATGCAGGGTAAATTCCTCTTTGACTTGGTTGTGGAACAGGCGTACCGGCTCGTCGGCGGCCAGCATGTTTTCCGGGTTGGTGTCCACCGTGATGCGGGGCAGCATGGTGGCCAGCCCCAGGGCAAAAAGCACCAGCAGGGTGATGGTCAGGCGCGGGCGGTTAAGGGCGGGAATAATCCATCGACTTCCGGTCATGGCTATGTCCTGGGCGCTGGTTACAAGGCGTTAGGGGTAGCTGGGTGTTTAACGATATAATAAAACTTGCACCGGGTCAAGCCGGCACAGGGGGGCACTGGCGGGGTTAGCGCCCGCCAGGCCCCCAGATGGGATCGTGGTCGAACTGGTCGTAAAGGCGCGCTTCCGGGTTTTGCCGGTAGAATTCTTCCCGGCTGAAGGAAAAGCGGTAATTGTTGACGTAGTTGGTGATTACCCGGTAGGCGGTGTTGATGCGCCGGATCAGCCGCTGGTCCTCGGCCGAAGGTTGTTGCCTTTTGCCGTCGGGATGATGCCGCTTGACCAGTTCCCGGTGGCGCCGTTTGATTTCCGCAAGGGTGGCCTGGTCATCAAGACCCAGCACCTCCATGGCCGTTTTTAACTCATCGTATTTCATCCGTTGGCAGGGAGAATTGCTTAGTTGTTGGGGTGCTCTTCTTCCGAGCAGAAGAGCTCGCGCATGGTTTTGATCAACTCCAGGATGCGCCCTTCGCTGATCCGGTTAACAATGAAATTGGCGTTTTTGCGGTAATCGATGATCCCCTGGTTGCGCAGGATGTTGAGGTGCTGGCTGACGTTGGCGTTGGTGGTCTGGACCTGCTGGTGAATTTCCCCCACGGTCATTTCCCGGTCCTGGAGCAGGCAGAGAATTTTCAAGCGGATGGGGTGGGCCATGGTTTTCAGCATCTTGGCCATATCGGCAATGTGATTTTCGTTCATTGTGCGGTACTCGTAAAGGATAAGACAGTGTGGCACGGCGATGAAGTGTGCACCGCCTCCAGCTTAAGTTGTTGATTTAATAGCTTGTGGTGCGAAAGTAAAGAAAAAAAGATTCAGGGTTGGCCGTGCTGTTTGACCAGCTGGTCCAGCTTGACCAGGCGCACCCGCCGGTTAAGCTCGCCCTCTTTCTCCTGCAAAACCCGGAGCGTTTCCGGGTAAGGATGCCCCAGTCCCACCGCCCACCCCCGTTTTTCTGCGATGTTCAGCAGTCTGTCGATTTGGGTGCGGATTTGCTCCGGTTCACGGTGGTGGTCGATGAAGATATCCCGGCGCAGAAAAGGGATGCCCAGCTCGGCGGCAATTTCGGCGCCGACGCTGTCCGGGGTGGTCAGGCTGTCGAGAAAGTAGAGATCGTAGCGGGGCAGTTGGGCCAGCAGCACCTGCATGGCCCGCCGGTCGGCGGTAAAGCGTGATCCCATGTGGTTGCTGACCCCGGTGGCCATGGGGATCTCGTTCAGGGCCGCGGTAAAACCGGTGACAATTTCCTCCTCGCTCATCCCGGTGGCCAACAAGCCCGGGGCTTTATTCCACTTGTCGTCCAGGGCTTCCAGGGGCAGATGCAGCAGGATGGCCCGGCCCTGCGCCCGGGTGCGGTTCAGGATCTGCTGTCGTTGGGGGGCGAACGGGATGAAAGAAAAGGTCAACTCCAGGTCCAGCCCCAGCATCTTTTCTTCGATCTCCGGGGAGTAGCCCATGTCGTCGATGATCAGGGCCAGGCGAGGGCGGGGGTCGTCGGCTGGCGCCGGTCGGGTTTCCGTAATCGGCTGCGGGGTTGGGGTTGTGGTTGCCGCGGCCTGATCTGCCGCTGTGGTGCCCCTCTCGGGGAAGCCCTGATCGGGGGGGGCAGCCAGTCTTTCCTCCCGGGGGTCCGGCTCGCTGTCGGTCACCCCCGGCGGCTCGGCCCGGAAAGAGTCGCCGGGTTGGGGCTGGTGGAGAAAAACCAGGTAAGCCAGGGCGCCAAGGCTGACCAGTAGCAGCATGGTCAGTAGCAGGAGGCGCCAGGGCGGCCGCCACAGGCGCTTCTGGGAGCCAGAGCGGCGCCGGTTCGGGGCTCTGGCCGAGGGACGGCGTTTGGGGGTGGTGGGGCCCCGTTTGGCGGTGGCTGTGGTTTTTCGGCGGGGAGTGGCGGCCATCTCAGCGGTCCCTTTGCAGCACGTATTGCCCCAGGGCGTGCAGCAAGTCTCGCTGGGGGGTGGCGGCAAAGACTGCCAGGGCCTGATCGCCGGCGGCAATCAATTCCTCCGCCCGCTGCCGGCAAGCGGCCAGCGCCCCGGTCTGCTCCAGCAGTGTTCTTACCCGGGTAAATTGCTCCCGCCGCCGCTGGGCCGGGGCGGTGATAATCGCCTCCAGTTCGGCCTGCTGCTCAGCGCTGGCCCGTTGCCGGGCAATCAGCAGGGGCAGGGTCATTTTGCCCTCCTGCAAATCATTGCCCACCGCTTTGCCGGTGGCGCCGGGTTCGCCCAGGTAGTCCAGCAGGTCGTCGATGATCTGAAAAGCCCGGCCCAGGTTGCCCCCGTAAGTGTGCAGCGCCCGGCGCTGGGCGGGGTTGCCGCCGGCGGCAACCCCGCCGGCTTCGCAGGCGGCGGCGATCAGGGCTGCGGTCTTGCCGTCGAGTACGGCAAAATAGGTTTCTTCCCGCCAGTCCCGGCTGGCCGCCGCTTCCTGCTGGATAAACTCGGAGTCCACCATGGCCTGGGTGGCGGTGCCGATCAGTTCCAGGCAGGGCACGCCTCCGGCTCGGCCGGCCAGCAGCAGGGCCCGGGCATGGAGAAAATCCCCGGCTAAAATGGCGCTGCCGTTGTCCCAGCGGGTATTGACCGTCTCCCGGCCGCGGCGCAGGGCGGCATGGTCGATGACATCGTCGTGGAGCAGGCTGGCGGTGTGCAGGTACTCAAAGGAGATGGCCAACTGCTGCCAAGGGGTGGCCGTGCCGGCTTGAGGGTTCTCGGTCCCCTTGTGGCCCTGCACCAGTTGGGCGGCCAGCAGGGTCAGCAGGGGCCGGATCCGCTTGCCGCCGGCCAGCAGTGCGTGCTCCAGAATAGCCGCCAGGCGGGGGTTGGTCACCGCAGCCAAATCATCTTTGATCACCTGGTTGATCTGCTCGGCCGCGGCGGCCAGTTGCTGCTTCAATACCTCGGGGGTCATGGTTTCTCCCGGCTGAAAAATTTTTTTACCGCCGCCAACTCCCGGCTTAAGGGACTGGGGGGCAGGCTTTTGAGAAAAGTACGGCCGTAACCTTTGCTGAACAGTCTTACATCGAGGATGGCCAGCACGCCCTGGTCGGCGTTGGAGCGCAACAGGCGGCCGACGCCCTGGCGCAGGGTCAGCACCGCCCGGGGTACCTGGAAATCGAAAAAGGGGTTGCCGCCCTCGGCCCTGATCTTGTCCACCCGGGCCATAATAACAGGATCGCTGGGAACCTCAAAGGGCAGTTTATCGATGATCACGCAGCTCAGCGATTCCCCCGGCACATCCACCCCCTCCCAGAAGCTGGCCACCGCCAGCAGCACCGACCGGGTACGGCTGCGGAATTCCTCCAGCAGCGCCGAACGCGGGGCCTCACCCTGCACCAGCACCGGATAGGGAACCTTGCCGGCCAGCTCGGCGGCGGCTTGGTGCATGGCGTTGACGCTGGTAAACAGCAGCAGGGCGCGCCCCCGGGAGTGGCCGATGATCTCCCGCATCAATTGCCGGGCCCGCGCCGGGTAGGCCGCTTCGTTGGGGGCGGGAAAATCCTGGTCCGGCACGTAAAGCAGGGTGCGGCCGGCATAGTCGAAGGGGGTGGCCAGGTCCAGGGCCGGGCAGTCCGCCGGCAGACCGAGGCGGGCCTTGACGTAGCGGAAATCGTTACCGGTGCGCAGGGTGGCGGAGGTGAAGACCGCCGCCTTAACCTGGCGGTACAGGTGCTCCTGCAAATGCCCGGCCACGTCGATGGGGGAGACGGCCAGTTGCACCGTTTTTTCCCGCCGCTCATACCAGTAGATGGCGGAGTCGGCGGCCACCGGCGCCGGGGGCGACGGCCGGCCGGGCGTCTCCGCAGTGGTAGCCAGGCCGTCGGCGTCCCGGGGGGGCTGAGGCATGGCGTCATGACCGCCTGGTGCGGCGCCGACAGACGGCACCGCCAGTTGGGGAGGGCTGGTGATGGTTTTGAAGGTGGCCAGCAGATCCTGACAGCGCCGCAGCACCGGGCCCCAGATCTCCTCGCAGCCGGCCAGTTTCTCCAGCGGCCGAATGACGGCGGCAAAGGCGGTTTCCAGGGTGCTGCAAAGTTCCGGCCAGCGAGGCTCGGCGGCGATCAGCTCCCGCAGTGGAAAGCGGCCCCGGCGGGCCGGGAAGAAGTCGAGGAAAAGGGAGGCCTCGGCGGCCAGGGCCCGGACGGCTTGCACCACCCCGGCCCGGTCCCTTTCCCGCAGCCGGGCCTCGGCCATTCCTTCCAGGTCGCGAACCAGGTCGATGATCTGGTAATGGCTGAGGGCCAGCCCGAAATGCCGGGTGGCGATGTTTTCCAGGTGATGGGCCTCGTCAAAAATCACCGCCTCATAACGGGGCAGCACTTCGGCATGGCCGAAGCGGCGCACGGCCAGATCGGAAAAAAAGAGGTGATGGTTGACGATCAGCAACTGGGACCGGGCCGCCCGCTGCCGCAGACGGGTGATGAAGCAGTCGGCGCCGTGGGGGCAGGATGAGCCCAGGCAGTGGCCGGCGGCGGCACTGATTCCGGCCCAGAGCGGTGAGTCGTCGGCCAGACCGCGCAGCTCGCCCCGGTCGCCGGTGCCGGTTTCATTGAGCCAGGCCGCGATGGTCTCCAGGTTCTGTTCGTCCTGGTCGCTTACCCCCTTGCTGAACAGTCGGCCCTGGGGGTTGATCTGCAACTGGTGCCAGCGGTAAAGGCAAAGGTAATTCTGCCGTCCTTTAACGCAGAGCGCCTTGAGCCCCGGCGCCAGGTGCCGGCGGATAAAGGGAATTTCCTTGGCCAGGATCTGTTCCTGCAGGTTGATGGTGTTGGTGGAAATCACCACCTTGCGGCCGGAGAGCACGGCGGGCACCAGGTAAGCCAGGGTTTTACCGGTGCCGGTGCCGGCCTCGGCCAGCACCAGGCGGCCGCCATGGGCCGCCGCAGGTTGCTCGGGGGCGCCGCCGGGAGAGGGCTCGTTGCCGTTAAGGGTAGCGGCCACCGCCCTGGCCATGGCCAGCTGCCCCTCTCGCGGCTCAAAACCGGGTAGCTCACGGGAAAGCAGGCCGCCGGCGGCAAATATTTCTTCCATGGCAGGACCGGTGGAGCATAGCGCTTGACAATCTTCTCCGGCCGCTGGTAGCCTGAATTCGAGTCCGGCGGCGGCTTCTGCCTGGTTATGGGGTGGGCTTAGATCATATTTTTTCATACATTTTCGGGGAGGGTCGGTGATGGACGACGTTCGTAAAATTCTGGTACCGGTGGATTTTTCCGCCAACTCGTGCAAAATCCTCGCCCTGGCCGCTTCGCTGGCCAATCGTTTCAAGGCGGAACTGGCGGTGGTTTTTGTGGTTCAGAGCTTCGATGACTACTCCGGTTTTTTCGTTCCCCATGAGCCCATCTCCCAGTTTGAAGAGGAGATGATCCGCAACGCCGAAGAGAAGATGCAGAGCTTCGTCCAGGAGTGCCTGCCGGCCGGAACACCGGTGCAGACCAGGGTGCTCACCGGTGATGTGGCTGCAAGCATCATCGAACATGCCGCCCAAACCGGGGTGGACCTGATTGTCATCGGCACCCACGGTTATCGCGGCCTGGAACGGGTACTGTTCGGCAGCGTGGCGGAGAAGGTGATCAAGCGGGCCGATTGTCCGGTGATCAGCATCAACCCCTACCGCTCGTAAACGCTCAGCAGCACCGCACCTTGCGGCAAGCGGCCCGGTTTGCGTACCTGGGGTACGCGGCACCGGTCCGCTTGCCGCAATCTGCGGCACTGCTGAGCGTTTATGGGTGTTGTTATGCTTTTTCGCCTGCCTTCGGCGGCGGTTTGTTGGTGCGTCAGTTTGGGGTCAGGGGCAATTTTTCCAATCTTTGTGCTTCATTTGTTTGCTGTTAATGCTGTGGCCTCGGTTGGCAACAGGCTCCGGGGCCTGGCGGATTTTACTGCCGCCCGGCGGGCCGGTAGAGGGCCAGCAGGCCGCCTGCCGGGGTGCCGGGTTCTGCCGGTGCCGCCGGCGTGCTCCGGTGGTAATCGGCGAGCAATCGGGTTAGCGGGGTGGCGGGGAAGAACAGCAGTTCCACGGCGTGGCGGGCCGGTGGGTGGTCGGCGGGGTGGTTCTGTTCTTCCGCGGCGATTTGCCGGTTCCACTCTTCCACGGCGGCGACGGCCGAGCCGCTGTTGCCCTCTTTGGCGGCCTGCTGCAGGGCGGTAAGCAATTGCCGGCCGACTTCCTGGCCCTGCCCGGTGGGCGCTATCGGGTCGTTGGGCGCCGCCGGGTCGGTGGCCGGGGTTGGCAGCAGCAGGGTGGGCAGGGGCTGGTACGAGTAGTGGTGATTTTCGGCAAATTCCTGCATCAGGCTCCAGGCTTCGGCATCGGCGCTGAGCAGCATCTCGGGGCAGACGGCGCTGTGCTGCAACAGCCGGTGCCAGGCCCGTAGCAGGCGGCCGGCATGGCGCCAAGGGCGCGGGGGTGCAAGCGAGTCTGCGGTTTTTGGAGGCGGCTCGGCGGGGGCGTCGCCTTTTGCCTCCTCCTGGTCTTTGCCGTTGAGCTTCCGGAACAGAGCCGCCCGGCGGGTCTCGAAGGCCTGCAGTTCGGCCTCTATCTCCATCTCTCCCCGTTCCAGGTTTTCCGCCAGCTTTAGCAGCAGCAGGGCCTGCCAGAGCTCTTCCCGCTGCCGGTCGCTGGCGCGGTCGCGGCTTTGACCCAGCAATGGCCCGATCAGCTCCGGGGCGGTTTCTTCCCGCCGGGCGCTGAATTCGGCGGCCAACCCGCGGGCAAACAGCAGGGCATCTTCGCCCCGGCGACCTTCCAGTTCCCGCAGCAGGTTTTGCAGCCGCCGGCTGTCCGGGCCGGGATCGAAAGAGGTGACCGGCTGCAGACGGCCGCCGGCAACCAGGCTCGACCAGGGGGCGGGCGGCTGATCATCCGGCCAGCAGCGCAGAGAGTGGAGGGGGAAAGGCAGCGGCGCCAGGCCGGCAACGGCGGCAAGGGGCGGCAGGATATCGGGAAAATAAAGAGCGAAAACAGGTTTCATATGCTAAGTTCGGGCTTCAATAATTGTCCTTTTGGCAACCGCTGTTGAGCGGCTGCCGGTCTTCTCTTCCGGGTTTCCATGGTAAGCGAAAAAAACATGTCAATGCGATCGGTTACGGTAATTACCGTCCTGGCGGCTTTTTATTTGCTGGCCTCGGTGCGCTATTTCCCGGGCCAGCCCCTGGAAACTCTGCTGGCCACCTTGGGGCACATGCTGCAATCGCTGCCCTTGCTGGCCGCCGTAACTTACCTGGTGGTGCTGGTGGTGCGCAAGGTGGCGGGCCAGGTTCCTTCCCTTTTCGGGATTGCCCGGATTTTTCTGCTCATCGCCCTGGGTTATGAATTCCTGTTTGCTTTGCACCACTACACCACGGTTGCCGGCGGGCCGTAAGCGTTCACGGGGCACCCCGTGATCTCTTACCATCATGGCGCTTGGCGAATCATGGTCCTGGGCGGGTGGTAGCCGGCCGGGGCGGTGGTGTTGGGCATGATTACACTGCCCCGGCCCAGCAGGGTGCCGGGGTTGGTCACCGCGTTGCAGCCGGTCTGGCAACCGGCCCCCAGGACGGCACCCAGTTTTTTCAGGCCGCTGTTAATCTGGCCGCCGGGATAACGGATCCTGACTTCACCGGCGGCAAACCGCAGGTTGGCCAGCTTGGTACCGGCCCCCAAGTTGACCCCGGGCCCCAAGATGCTGTCGCCCAGGTAGGCAAAATGACCGGCCTTGGCATCGTCGCAAAAAATTGTATGTTTTACCTCGGTGACATGGCCCACCACGCAGCGCCGGCCGATCAGGCAATGGCCGCGCAGGTAAGCGCCCTGGCGGATCTCGCAATGATCCCCGATCACCAGCGGCTCTTTTAAAAATGCCCCGGATTCAACCAGTACCCCGCGGCCCAGCTCAAAGCGCCGACCCATGATGACCGTTCCCGCCATCAGGACACTGGCCCCGTCCAGCAACTCTCCGCCCCGGCTTACCTGCAGGGCCCCCTTGTCGGCGCTGCCGTAAGTTATCTCGCACTCCTCGCCGGGAATAACCGTCACCGGGGCGGTAGCCGGGCCACTGCCCTGCTCGGGGCGGTAGATTACCATGGTTTTGGGCAAAGGCCCGTCGGCGACCCCCAGCTTGTGGGTCCAGGCCGGATAATGCCACTGCTCCAGCCAATCTTTAAGCCCCCGCAGGCCCTCCCAGACCGGGGCGCCGGCCGGGAACAACTCGGGGGCCGGCGGGCCCTGGTCGGCAAAAAAAGCGGCGGCGGAGAAGATCTCGGGGGCCTGGGGGGAAGTGGCAAGGGTCATGCTTTCCTCTTTCAAAAAAAGGTCATCGACGGTTAAAATAAACCGTGATTGTCCGAATCACGCGGCACTGCTGAACGATTACGGCCCGTTAGACCGGTAAGTTAGTACCCCTGGTGAACGGTTACTGTTTTTCAAACGTCAAATAATGGTCGCTGTCCATGATTTTTGCAAGTGATTTAAGGGTTGCCCGGTGAGTGGCGGCGGAGAAGTAATCTCTTTTCACCCGGAATTTGAGGGTGAGCGGTTTATCTGGGACCGTTGTGTCTGGGACTCGGGGCTGCCGGAGTTGCTGCGCCGCAGCCGGGCGGTGATTCTGCCCCAGACAGTGGCAAGAGAGCTATATTTTTTATGCCGCCGGTGCGCCCCGGCGGTCTTCCCCAATTATGATTGCCGTTTCCGCTGGGAAGGCAAGACCGGCGATACCCTGCTGTTCTGGCAGCATGGCGCCCCCCACCCCGGAACCCTGATTTTTCCCCGGGTGGAGAGCATGGTGGGGGAGCACCCCGAAATGGGGCTTAACGTGGAGTTGCCCCCCTTTCCCCTGGTGCTCAAGGCCCGTTATGGCGGCGAGGGCGGCGGCACCTGGCTGGTGGAGGACGATGCCCGGTTGCGGCAGCTGTTGAGTGGCCTGGAGAGGCGGGAGTGGCAGGGCGAACGGGGTTTTGTGGTGCAGGAGTACATTCCCGGTACCGGCCGGGATTTGCGGGTGACGGTGATCGGCGAGCAACTGTTCAGTTACTGGCGGGTCAACCCCAACGCTTTCCACCATAACCTGGCCCGCAACGGGGTGGTCGACCGTGATGCCGACCCCGACCTGCAACGCCGAGGGCGGGCCCTGGTGCGGGATTTCTGCCGACAGACCGGGATCAACCTGGCCGGTTTCGACCTGATCTTTCCCCCCGATGGCCGGGAACCGATGTTTTTGGAAATCAACTATACTTTCGGCCGCAGCGGCCTGGGCGGCGGCGAGGGTTATCGCGCCCTGCTGCGGGCGGCGGTGGAAGAGTGGCTTGAAACCACATAAAAGCAAGTAATTGCTGCTCGCCCGGCGATGGGCGGGCCGGCGGAGAAATGCCGCCGCTCAGCCTTGACTTACTGGCCGGGCATGCTTAGATTGCTCAATCGCCCGGGGGATGCCGGGGCGTTGCGGAAAATAATTTTTATCCCGACCTTAAGGAGGATATTTCGTGCATATTGAAGACAGTATCGACCCCGAACTCGAAGGCGCCGCCGAGATCAACGAGCGCGATATTCCCGGCCAGTTGCCGGTGATGGCGGTGCGCGATGTGGTGGTGTTTAATTACATGATCCTGCCGCTTTTTGTCGGCCGGCCCTCCTCGGTGGGGGCGGTTAATGAGGCCATGAGCCGGGACAAGCTGATCATGCTGGTGGCCCAGAAGGACGCCGGGGTGGATGATCCGGGCACCAAGGACATTTACCACACCGGCATGGTCTGCATGGTGATGCGGACCCTGAAGCTGCCCGACGGCCGGCTCAAGGTGCTGGTGCAGGCGGTGAACAAGGCCCGGATCACCGCCTTTGCCCAGGAAAATCCTTACCTGCTGGCGGACATCGAGCTGCTCCACGACGATGAAGTGGGGGAGATCGGGGTGGAAGTCGAGGCCCTGATGCGCAATGTCCGGGAGCAGACGGAAAAGATCCTGGCCCTTAAAGGCATCATGTCCTCGGACCTGATGGTGGTGCTCAACAACGTGGAGGAGCCGGGTCGGCTGGCCGACCTGGTGGTCTCCAATCTGCAGCTCAAAGTGGTCGAATCCCAGGCGGTGCTGGAGCTGCTGGACCCGGTGGCCAGGTTGCGCAAGGTGGCCGAGTACCTGCAAAAAGAACTGGAAGTTTCCACCGTCCAGGCCCGGATTCAGTCGGAGGCCAAGGAAGAGATGGGGCGCAGCCAGCGGGAGTATTTTCTCCGGGAGCAATTGCAGGCCCTGAAGAAAGAGCTGGGCGATGTCGACGAGCGCTCCCAGGAGCTGGAAGAGTTGCGGGAGCGATTCAACAAGGGCAGCTTCCCCAAGGAGGTTAAAAAAGAGGGCCTCAAGCAGCTTAAGCGCCTGGAAACCATGCACCCCGACGCCTCCGAGGCCTCCATTGTCCGCACCTACCTGGATTGGCTGCTGGATGTGCCCTGGCGCAAGTCAAGCAAGGATCGGCTGGATCTCAAGGTCGCCCACGAGGTGTTGGATGCCGACCACTACGGGCTGGAGAAGGTCAAGGAGCGGATCCTCGAATACCTGGCGGTGCGCAAGCTCAACAAGGCCAGCAAGGGGCCGATCCTCTGCTTTGTCGGCCCCCCCGGGGTGGGCAAGACCTCGCTGGGGCAATCCATCGCCCGGGCCCTGGGGCGCAAGTTTCACCGCATCTCGCTGGGCGGTATGCGGGATGAGGCCGAGATTCGGGGCCATCGCCGGACCTACATCGGCGCCATGCCGGGACGCATCATCCAGGGGTTGAAAACCGTGGAGAGCAACAACCCGGTGTTCATGATGGATGAGATCGACAAGGTGGGCACCGATTACCGGGGCGATCCCTCCTCGGCCCTGCTGGAGGTCCTGGACCCGGCCCAGAATACCGAGTTCTCCGACCACTACCTCAACCTGCCCTGCGATCTCTCCAAGGTGATGTTCATCACCACCGCCAACATGACCGACACTATCCCGGCGGCTCTGCTGGACCGGATGGAGGTCATCCGCCTGGCCGGCTACACCCACGAGGAAAAGGTGGAGATCGCCAAGCGCTACCTGATTCCCCGGCAGATCAAGGAAAACGGTTTGAAACCAAGCCAAGTCAAGTTCGCCGAGGCGGCCATCTCCCGCCTGATCACCCACTACACCCGGGAGGCGGGGCTGCGCAATCTGGAGCGGGAAATCGGGGCGCTGTGCCGCAAGGTGGCCCGCAAGATCGCCGAAGGGGGCAAGGGTCCTTACTCCATCAGCACCCGTACCCTGCACGGTTACCTGGGCCCGGCCCGTTATCTGCCCGAGGCGGAAAGCGAAATGATCGACCGGCCCGGAATCTCCACCGGCCTGGCCTGGACCGAGGTGGGCGGTGAGATCCTCTATGTCGAGGTCTCGCTGATGAAAGGCCGGGGTAATTTGACCCTGACCGGCCAGCTGGGAGAGGTGATGAAGGAATCGGCCCAGGCCGCCCTAAGCTACTGCCGTTCCCGGCGCAAGGAGTTGAAGCTGGAGGAGAATTACTTCGACGACCTGGATATCCATATCCATGTCCCCGCCGGTGCCATTCCCAAAGATGGTCCCTCGGCCGGGGTCACCATGGCCACCGCCCTTTACTCCGCTTTAAGCGGCAAGACGGTGCGCCCCGACGTGGCCATGACCGGCGAGATCACCCTGCGGGGTCGGGTGCTGCCCATTGGCGGCTTGAAGGAAAAGGCCCTGGCGGCCCTGCGGGCCGGGATCACCACGGTGGTGATCCCGCATCACAACAAGAAGGATCTGGAAGAAATCCCCAAAGACCTGCGGGAGAAGCTGACTTTCGTGCCGGTGAAGAACATGGAACAGATCCTTAAAATGATCTTCCGTTAAGTTGCAAAGCTATCGGTCTTGATGAAAGGTATGGAAATGGATCCACGGCTGAGCAGTTACGGCGAACGCCGGCGCCGCCCGGCCCTGTGGCTGGCTGCCGGGCTGCTGCCGGTGCTGCTGGCCCTGGTGTGGTTCTGGAGCTACGCCGCCGGTAGTGGCCCGGCGGCCGCCGAGACTCTGGTGTATATCCCCCCCGGTTCCTCCTTTGCCGCCGTTGAGCGGACCCTGGTGGAGGCGGAGGTGCTGCGGGAAGATCGGCGCTTTCGTTGGCTGGCCTATCTTTCCGGCCAGCGCGGGCGGCTTAGGGCCGGCGAGTACGCGGTGGCGGCCGGGGCCAGCCCGCGAGAGATTCTGCAGTTGCTGACCACTGGGCGCACCGTCCGCCGCCAGGTTACCATTCCCGAGGGCAGCAACCTCTTCCAGGTGGCCCGGCTACTGGCCGGGCAGCAACTGCTGGACGCCGAGGATTTTGTGGCTTACGTCACCGACCCGGTCACGGTGAAGCGTTTCGGGCTGGATTCACCAAGCCCCGCCCCCTCTCTTGAAGGTTGGCTCTTCCCCGATACCTATTTTTTTACCCGGGGCCAGAGCAAGGAAGAGATCACCGCCGTCATGGTCCGCCGGGCCCGGACGGTGCTGGATGAGTTGCTGGCGGGGCGGGATGACAGCGGCCTGAGCCGCCTGGAGATCATGACCCTGGCCTCCATCGTGGAAAAGGAGACCGGCCTGGCCGAGGAGCGAAGCCTGATCGCCGGGGTCTTTTTCAATCGTCTGGAAAAGGGGATGCGGCTGCAGACCGATCCCACGGTGATCTACGGCCTGCAAAGCTTCGACCGCCGCCTCAGCCGCCAGGACCTGCGCACCCCCACCCCCTACAACACCTACACCATCCACGGCCTGCCGCCGGGCCCCATCGCCAACCCGGGTCGGGCGGCCATCGCCGCCGTGCTGGAGCCCGAAGAGACCGACTACCTCTACTTCGTCTCCCGCAACGACGGCTCCCACCAATTCTCCACCAATCTCCGCGACCACAACCGGGCGGTCAATCGTTACCAGCGGTAAACGCTCAGCAGCACCGCATCTTCGGGCGATCAGCCAGGCTTACGTACTGATGTACGCTGCGCCTGGCTGCTTGCCCGAACCTGCGGCACTGCTGAACGTTTACTGGTGATAGAGTTATTCTTTCAGAAATTCGATCCGGTTTTCCGCCGCCAGCATTTGGGGGTCGGCTTCGATGATGATCTGTGCCTGGTAATCCTTTTCCAGCTCCAGCAAATCTTCCCTTTTCTTGTTGAAGATATACTGGGCCACATCCAGGGGCAGGCGGCAGAGCACCTTGTTGGCCTTACGCTGGTGCAGGCCGGTCTGGATCTGGCGCAGGTAGCTCAAAACCATGTTTTCCACCGAGCGGATCATCCCCCGGCCCTCGCAGTGAGGGCAGGTCTTGTAGCTGCTGCTCTGGATGGGAGCGGCCATCTTCTGCCGTGAGATCTGCATCAGGCCGAACTTGGAGATACGGGAGAAATCCACCTTGGCTTTGTCCTTTTTCATGCACTCCCGCACCTTTTTTTCCACCTCCCGGGTGTTGGCGGCACTGCGCATGTCGATGAAGTCCACCACGATCAGGCCGCCCAGGTCCCGCATCCGCAACTGGCGGGCCAGCTCCTCGGCGGCCTCCATGTTGGCGATGAAGATGCTTTCTTCAAAATCCCGGTCTTTGGAGGCGGTGCGGCCCGAGTTGACGTCGATGGCCACCAGGGCCTCGGTGGGGTTGATGACGATGCTGCCGCCGGAAGACAGGGGCACGGTGGGCTGAAACATCTGCTCGATCTGCTTTTCCACGTGGTACTGGTGGAAGATCGGCTGGCTGCCCTGGTGCAGTTTGACCGTGGTCTTTTTGCGCTGGGCCGCCGGCAGCAGTTGCAGAAAATTCTTCACCTGCTCGGCGGCCTCTTCGTTGTCCACCAGGATCTCCTTGATGTCGGTGGTATAATGGTCGCGCAGGAAGCGGGCGATGATGTTCTGTTCCTTGTAGAGGAGGGCCGGGGCCGGGGTGCTCTGGCCCTTTTTCTTGATCTCGGTCCAGAGGTTGAGCAGAAAGCGCATGTCCTGGCTCAGGGCGGTCTTGGTGATCTCCTGGCTGGCGGTGCGGATGATGTAGCCGATCCCCTCGGGGATGTTGAGCCCCTCCACCATCTCGCGCAGCTTGCGGCGCTGTTCCTCGTCGTCGATCTTGCGGGAGATGCCGGCGGAATCACTGCCCGGCATCAGCACCAGGCAGCGGCCCGGCAAAGAAAGATAGGTGGTCAGGCTGGGGCCTTTGTTGCCGGTGGCGTCTTTTACCACCTCCACCAGTACTTCCCGGCCCTTCTTGACCATGTCCTGAATTTTCAAACTCTTCCAGTTGGTGTCCGGGTCCACCTCTTTTTCGTAGTACTCGGGGTGGATCTCGCTGAAGGACAAAAAGCCGTTTTTAGGCAGCCCGATGTCGACGAAGGCCGCCTGCAGGTTGGCCTCCACCGAGGTGATCCGGCCCTTGTAGATGTTGCCTTTGCACTGGGCGCCGCTGGTGGATTCGATGTAAAAACCCTCCACCTTGCCGTTTTCCACCAGGGCCAAACGGCACTCTTCCGGCTCGTCGGTGTTGATCAGCAGTTTGTAGCTGGTTCCGACCACGGCCTTCGGGGTAGATTTGGTGGCGGCGGCCGCCGCGCTTTTTTTGCCGCCGCCGCTTTTGGCGGTTTTAGCCTTGGCCGCCGGCTCATCGCTTTTGGCTGCCGCCTCCTTGGCGGGTTTTTTGGCGGTGGGCTTGGCGGCGCTTTTATCGCCGGCCTTGGTCGCCGCTTTGGCGGTGCCGCGACCCTTGCCCCGGCCGCCGGAAGCTTTGGCGGCTCCGGCGGTTTTAGCTTCCGCCACCGGGGATTCGGCGGCCGCCGGTTTGTCTTCGGCCGGCGGAGTTTCACCGTTGGCCGCAGCCTTGGCGGCCCGCTCCTTGGCCCGGGCCCGCTGCTCCCGCCGCCTGGCCGAGGGGCTTTTAGTCGTTTTCTTGGCAGCTTCAGAGGTGTCGCCGTTGCCGTCGCCGGCGGCAACGGCCGCAGGCTCTTTTTTATCGCCGCCGGGCTGTTTGTTGCCGGACGGATTGCTGCTTGGTGCATCCTGGTTCTGGTCTGCCGGCATGATACCGTTTTCCTCCGGGTTGTGGTCTTGGGTGTTGGTTTCCTTTTTACGGCCCAGCCATTTGCTGACCCGGTCCAGCACGGAACGTGATCGTTCGTCGCTCATGGTTCAGTCCTGTGGTTGTTCCTGCCCTTGGGGCAGGACAATATAATATTCCCGGTCGCGATAACTCGAAGGGCCGATCCGGCCGGCCGCCTGCAGGCGTGCAAGGGCCTGGTCCACCAGCTCCCGCTCCATGCCCAGGGCGGTGCTGATATCGGCGGCGGTGCAGGGTCGGCGCTGCAGCAGGTGCAGAACCTCCTCCTCGTTTTCGCGACGGCCTCTTTTGCTGGCCAAAACATCTCTTACCAGGGGGGCGGCATCGGTGGCGCGGTCGGTGAGGATATCCACCGGCCCCGGCATCAGTGCCGCCGCCGCCCGCAATTCTTCGATGCTCAGCGGCCGGGCGAAGGACTCCAACGGCGGCCGGGCCACGGTGTTAAGCTGTATCCGTTCCGGGTTGATCTTCTTCACCGCCGCGGCCAGGGCGGCCAGGTCCTCCGGGGTGTCGTTGATCCCTTTGGCCAGCAGGATCTCCAGCCAGTAATGACCGGTAAATTCCTGCCGAAAGGCGGCCAGCCCGTCGATGATTTCGCCCAGCCGGCACTCTCTGGCCGGGCGGTTGATCTTACGAAAACTCTCCTCCCGGGCCGCGTCCAGGGAAGGGATGATAATATCGGCCAGGGCCAGTTCCCGCCGCACTCCGGGGTCGGGCAGCAGGGAGCCGTTGCTCAGTACCGCCACCGGTTTGGCGATATGGCGCTTGCAATGGGCGATGATTTCCCCCAGGCCGCTGTGCAGGGTGGGCTCGCCGGAGGCGGTGATGGTCACCACGTCCAGGCGCGCCACCGCTGCCGGGTCGGCCCGGAAGGCCTCGATTTCGGCAATGATCGCCGCCGTCGGGGTATACTCATCCCGCTTACAGGTAAACTCGGTGGTTGGGCCCACCTCGCAATAGATACAGTTGAAATTGCAGATTTTGGGGGGCAGCAGGTCGAGACCCAGGGATATCCCGAGACGGCGGGAGTTGACCGGACCGAAGATGAAATTCATATTTTATAGTAAGCTCTTCTTTTTTCAGTGATTTAACCTGACCAACCTTACCGTTCCCGCCGCCGATTGGCAAGCCATTTTACGTAATTTGCGGTATCCTGTGACCGCTTACTTGGCGGGTCCCGTGATCAGTTACCCCGCTTACGGGTTGCTGGCGCGCAAGGACAAAAGCGCATGGAGTCTGGACGGGGGCCGTGCATTCCGGTAGCGGCGGGTTCGGCCGCGTCCGGTGGCATGGACGCCAAGGAGGGCGCGGCCGCCTCGGAGGCGGGCATGGATGCCCGCCGAGCTTAGTCTGTTTTTGTCGGCAGAACTGCCGACAATGAGCCGCTGCCGGAATGCGCGGCCCCCACCCCGGTGCCACAACCAATGACTTTGACGGATCCCAGCCGGGTGTTGGTTTACCGCTTGACAGCTTCCCGCCCCTTGCGTAGTCTGTGATCTTTCTTTTTTACCATCACCTTACTATACGGAACTATACGGAACGAGGACACCCGAATGCGAAGCGACGCCCTGCGCAAAGGATTGGAACGCGCCCCCCATCGCTCATTGCTCAAGGCCATGGGCTATACCGATGAAGAGATCCGCCGCCCCCTGGTGGGTATCGCCCATGCCCACAACGAGATCATCCCCGGCCATGTGCATCTGGACAAGATCGTGGAAGCGGTCAAGACCGGGGTCCGGATGGCCGGCGGCACCCCCATTGCCTTTGCCACCATCGGGGTCTGCGACGGCCTGGCGATGAACCACACCGGCATGAAATATTCCCTGGCCAGCCGCGAGATCATCGCCGATTCGGTGGAGATCATGGCCATGGCCCATCCCTTCGATGCCCTGGTGATGGTGCCCAACTGTGACAAGGTCACCCCCGGCATGCTGATGGCCATGCTGCGGGTCAATATTCCCGCCCTGATGGTCAGCGGCGGGCCCATGCTCACCGGCCGCTTCCGGGGTCAGGACGTGCACCTGGTCAGCGTCTTTGAAGGGGTGGGCAAGGTGCGGGCCGATACCATGAGCATGGAAGAGCTGCATGAGCTGGAAGAGAAGGCCTGCCCCGGTTGCGGTTCCTGTGCCGGGATGTTTACCGCCAATTCCATGAACTGCCTGGCCGAGGCCATCGGCCTGGCCCTTCCCGGCAACGGTACCATCCCGGCGGTGGCCGCCGCCCGTATCCGCCTGGCCAAACAGGCGGGGATGTCGGTGATGGAGCTGCTCAAGGAGAATATCCGCCCGCGGGATATCGCTTCTGCCGAGGCCTTTGAAAACGCCATGGCGGTGGATATGGCCCTGGGCTGCTCCACCAACACCGTGCTCCATGTCCCGGCCATCGCCCACGAGGCCGGGGTTGAGTTGCCTTTAAGCCATTTCAACGAGGTCAGCGGCCGTACCCCGCACCTCTGCAGCCTGATCCCCGGTGGCCCCCACAGCTTGCAGCAGTTGGACGAGGCCGGCGGGGTACCGGCGGTGCTGCACGAAATGGTCAAAGGTGGGGTGGAGATCAACCTGGAGGTGATCACCGCCACCGGTAAAACCCTGCGGGAGAACCTGGCAAGGGTCAAGACCTACGACGCCGATGTGATCCGGCCGGTGAGCAACCCCTACCATCAGGTGGGCGGCATCGGGGTGCTCTACGGCAACCTGGCTCCGGACGGGGCGGTGGTCAAGCAGTCGGCGGTGGCCGACGAGATGCTTACTCATCGCGGCCCGGCCCGGGTTTTCGACGGCGAAGACGAGGCCCACAGCGCCATCCTGGACGGTAAAATCAACCCCGGCGATGTGGTGGTAATCCGCTACTGTGGCCCCAGGGGCGGGCCCGGCATGCCGGAGATGCTCTCGCCCACCGCCGCCATCATCGGCATGGGCCTGGGCAAGAGCGTGGCCCTGATCACCGACGGCCGTTTTTCCGGCGGCACCCAGGGGGCCTGTATCGGCCATGTCTCGCCGGAGGCCGCCGAGGGCGGCCCCATTGCCCTGGTGCAGGAGGGGGATGAAATAAGGGTTGATATTCCAAACCACCGCCTGGAGCTGGCGGTAAGCGAAGAAGAGCTGGAACGGCGGCGGGCCGACTGGCGGCCACGGGCGCCCAAGATCACCACCGGTTATGGCGCCCGTTACGCAACCATGGTCAGTTCCGGCAGCACCGGCGCCATTGTCGGCTGCCGCTCCGACCAGCGCCCACCGGCAACCGGAGCGTAAGGCCGGGCAAAGTGGTAAAGCCGTTAGAGGCAACCCGTGGGCGCGCCCTCCTGGTCTGCGTTCTTTTGCTGATTTTGCTGCCGGTCCTGCTGCCGCCGACCGGGGTGCGGGCCGAGGGCTTGCGGCCGGCGGCGCCAGAGTGGGAACTCAGCGCCGACAGCTTGAGTCACCAACTGGATCCCAGCCGGGTAACGGCCGAGGGCAATGTGGTGCTTTCCCGCCCGCAAGAGCACGGAGAACCGCTGGTGATCCGGGCCGACCAAATGGTTTACGACCCGGAAAGCGGCACCGTGGAGGCCCGCGGTCGGGTGCGGCTGGAGTCGACCACCGAAGAGGTGGAAGCCGAAGGCGTGGTGCTGCACCTGGAAAGCCAGACCGGCACCCTGGAGCAGGCCACCATCCACCTGGTGGAAAGCGGAGTTTACGTCAGGGGCGCGCACATCGAAAAAACCGGCCCGGAAAGCTACTACCTGGAAGACGCCTGGTATTCCGCCTGCCGCCCCGAGGAAGACTGCCGCCCGGCCTGGTCCCTCAAAAGCAGCAAGGTATACCTTACCGTGGACGGTCTGGCCCATTTTGTTCACCCCCGGCTCCAGGTCAAGGAAGTGCCGGTCCTTTACTCGCCCTACCTGATGGCCCCGGCCAATGTCCACCGCCAGAGCGGGTTTCTGGCCCCGGAGCTTTCCACCTCCCGGCGGCGGGGCGACGGCCTGGCGCTGCCCTATTTCGTCAACCTTTCCCCCAGCGCCGATCTAACCCTTTACCCCAAATACATGGACCGGCGCGGCCTGCAGAGCGGCGTCGAGTTCCGTTACGCCGCCGCCCCCGGCTCGCTGGGGATGTTCCAGTTTACCTACCTTAAAGATAAACACCAGGACACCGCCGATGATCCCTACCGCAACGACGGCTGGCTGCGGGACAGCAGTCAGCGTTACTGGCTGCGGGGCAAGGCCGACCACGATTTCGGCGATGACCTGCTGCTGCGCCTGGACCTGGACCTGGTCTCCGATCAGGATTACATCATGGAATTTGATTCCGGCCTGATGGGGTATGCCCGTTCCACCAGCGCCTTTGAGAGCATGTTTGATCGCGAGCTGCAGGAGCCCTCGCTGGCCACCCGCCGCTCCACCCTGCAGCTTTTCCGCCTCCGCCCCACCACCCTGGTGGCCGGTGAGCTGATGGGTCAGCAGGACAGCCGCCATACCCTGAATTACCAGGGGCAGGAGGTTGACCGCAATCGCCGGGGCACCCCACTCCAGGCCCTGCCCCGGCTGCATGCCTCCGGCCGCAGTCCCATGCGCAGCCAGCCCTACAGCCTGGCCTGGAGCAATGAGTATGTCCATTACTGGCGGCAGGAGGGAATCGGCGCCCACCGGCTTGATCTGCACCCCCAGCTGATCGTGCCCCTGCCCCGCGGCGGCGGCTGGACGGAAGGGCGGGCCACCACGGGGGTGCGCCAGACCATGTACCAGGTAAACGAGCATGATGAGCATCGGTGGGAGTATGACCGCTATCAGGACCGCACCGCCTTCGATTTCGAGACCAACCTGGCCACCACCCTGGTGCGGGATTTCCGGCTGGCCCCGCAGGGACCATCCCGGGCCGCCTTTGACCGGCCGGTGACCTCGCCAGGGCTGGAACACATGGTGCGCCCCAACCTGATTTACAGTTACGTTAGCCGCAGCAGTGAAAGCGAGTTGCCGGAACTGGACAGCGTGGATCGCCTGGAGCGCAAAAACTGGCTGACCTACGAGCTGAACAATTACTTCGAGGTGTTCGGTTACCGGGCCTCCCCACCGCCGTCCCCGCCGGCCCCGGATGACTCGGCATTGGCAATCAACGGCCCGGCTGAGCCGGAGCCGCTGGCATTGCCGACCTCCCCGCCCGGCGACTTCTGGTCCCGGCCCCTGGCCTTTTTTAAAATGATGCAGACCTACGACATCGACGAGGCCCGGCGCGATCTGGAGGCCGATGAGAGTCGCCGGGAGCTTTCCGATCTGCGTTTCGACCTGCAGGCCTCTCCCTTGCCCAGCCTTGATTTGCGCTACCAGACCAACCTCAGCATGTACGGCCAGGGGGTCAACCGCTATGAACTCCAGGGTACTTATCGCCGGTTCGGCGGTTCGCTGACCCTAAACTACCGTTACCTCAAGCACAGCGGCATGCGGGAGCCCTATTTTTACACCGAGGCCGGGGACAGCCGCCACGATGTCCGGGCCGGCTTCACCGCCCCGCTGGGCGACTCCCTTACCTTCCGTGGCATGATTAATAAATCGCTGACCGAAGATTATATCGCCGACGCCTCTTTCGGGGTCACCTACCATCCGCACTGCTGGGCGGTGGAGATGGAGGTGCGGCGCTACGTGGATGAAAAGAGCTTCATGGTGGTCTTCACCTTGGATACTTTGGGTGAAATTCCACGCTGGCTGAAAAGGGGGATCTGATGAGCAAGCTTTACTTTGATGTCTTTAACGGTGATGCCGACGGTATTTGCGCCCTGCACCAGTTGCGCCTGGCCACCCCACGTCCCGGGGCGCGGCTGATCAGCGGGATCAAGCGGGACATCGGTCTGCTGGAGCGGGTGGTGGCGGCAGCGCCGGCCGAGGCCGAGGTAACGGTACTGGATGTTTCCCTGGATCGGAACCGGGCTGCCCTGGAGCAGTTGTTGCCCTCCTGCCGGGTGCTGTATGTCGACCATCATCACGCCGGAGAGATTCCCGCCGCCGACAACCTCGAGGCCCATATCAACCCGGACCCGGAACTTTGCACCTCGTTGATTGTCGATCAGTTATTGGACGGCCGCTTCCGTCCCTGGGCGGTGGCTGCCGCCTTCGGCGACAACCTGCACGGGCCGGCTCGCCGCACCGCCGTCTCGTTGGGGCTGGCCGAAAAACAGATGGAAACCCTGCGGGAACTGGGCGAGTTGCTCAACTATAACGGTTACGGGGCCTCGGTGGCGGATCTGCATTTCGACCCCGTGGAGCTCTACCGGGCGGTGAGCGGTTATGTCGACCCCTTTGAATTTTGCCATCGCTCGCCGGTGCTGGCCACCCTGCGCCAGGGCTTCCACGACGACCTGGGGCGGGCCCGCGCCGTTGCCCCCTGGCAAGAGGGTGCCGCCGGCCGGATTTGGCGCCTTCCCGGCGAACCCTGGGCCCGCCGGGTCAGCGGGGTGTTCGCCAACGAACTGGCCCGGGCCCGGCCGGAGCAGGCCCATGCCTTGCTGGTGGAAAGCGCCGACGGCAGTTTCCTGGTCAGCGTGCGGGCGCCCCTCGACCGCCCCCGGGGCGCCGATGCGCTATGCCGGGCCTTCCCCACCGGCGGCGGCCGCGCCGGCGCCGCGGGGATCAATGTCCTGCCACCGGATCGGCTGGGGGAATTCCGGCAGGCCTTCGAGGACGCCTTTGACTGATGGAGAGGCTGTGCGATATTTTGCCTTTTGTTGCCTGGCCTGGGGGTTAATGCTGCTGTGGCCGATCACTCCGGTGGCTGCCTCCGGGGCCTCGCCGGAAGAGCTCCCGGTTGTCGACGGCCGCCCGCTGGAACTGGAATCTCCGGCCTACCGGGAGTTGTTTCAGGAGCTGATCCAGGAACACGGTTTCAGCCGGGAGCAACTGGAGCAATGGTTCAGCGGCCTGACCATCCAAGAGCGAGTTCTGGAGCTGATGGATGCCCAGTGGGAAGCGCGGCCCTATCACCGTTATGCCGCGCCGCTGCTCTCCTGGTGGAATGTCGGCAATGGCCGGGTCCTGCTGGAGCGTCATGCCCGGCTGCTGGACCGCATTGAAGAGCAGTTCGGGGTGGAGCGGGAGATCGTGGTGGCCATCTGGGGCCTTGAAAGCAACTACGGCGGCCATGAGGGTTCGTTTTCGATCTTTCGCACCATGAACACCATTTTTGCCGCCTATCCCCGCCGCAGCGACTTTTATCGTCGGCAGATCATCGATTTTCTGCTGATTTGCCGGGAGCTTGAACTCGACCCCCGCACGGTGCGTGGCTCCTATGGCGGCGCCTTCGGTCAGGCCCAGTTCATCCCCTCGAGTTACCGCGCCTATGCGGTGGATTTCGACGGCTCCGGCCGGCGCGATATCATCAATTCGGTGCCCGACGTGCTGGCCAGTATCGCCAACTACCTGCGCCACTTCGGCTGGCAGTATGGCGCTCCCCGCTATGCCGAACTCGGCTCGCAACTGCATGATCCCCGTTTAAAGGAAGCCGTTGGGGCCGGCCGCCGGGGGGTGCTGCCCAGGGCGACCATCGAGGAGGTTCAGGGGGTCGAGTTGCCACCCTCCCCGGATGATCGCCCCTTGCGCATTGTGGCCTTGGAGCAGGCCGCCGGCGACCACCGTTATCTGGCCGCCTACCCCAATTTTCAGGCCATTACCCACTGGAACAACTCTTACCGCTATGCCATGGTGGTAATTGAACTGGCGGAGAAACTGCGTGCGCAATAACTTTTTATTGTTACCGCTGGTGTTGATTGCCCTGCTGTTGCTGCTGACTGTCGGGGCTTGTGCACCGGAGTTGGGACGCCAGAGCGAAGTGCTGCTGCAGCGGGATTACCTGGCCATGGACGATGAAGAGCTGCAGGCCTACTACCGTCGCCTGGGCGATCAGCTGGTCCGGGAAACCAGGGCCGCCCGGGAAGGCGGCTTGATGAGCCGCCCGGCGGAACAGGAGCGGCTGGCGCAGTTGCGGCAGCGCTGGAATGAAGTGCGGGCTGAACTCGCCCGCCGGGAGCTGTGAGCCGGTGCCGCCGCAAAACATGCTTGCTGAAGATACGGCACTCTGTTAGATTGAGTGTTTCGATTTTACAAACTATTTACCGGTTTTACGGCCGGCAAGCAGTCTGCGGACAAACCTGAGATCGTGAGTATTTTTTCCACAACGTGGTTCCGGGAGCGGACCGGCGGTGCCGGGGTGCGGCGGGGTCTGCCCGGCCACGAATTCTGGCGCGCCCTGGTGGCCGATGGGCGCCGGCTGGAACTGATTCGCAGCCTTTGCGTGCTGGTGCTGATCTTTTTCCTGGCCCAGGCCTCGGCTCGCCTGGTCTGGTCCTTTTTGCTGCCGGCTCCGGAGCCGGCCCCGGCGATCACTGCCCCCGCCGCCACCACGCCGGCGGTCCGGCGGGCCGATGACAGGGTGAATGACGGGGCCCGGGGGGAAAAACTGGCGGCGTTGCATCTCTTCGGGCAACCGGAGCCACAGGCCGACCCGGAGGCCGAGGCGGCCGCCCTGTCATTGGCCATGGTCGAGGCCCCGGAAACCACCCTTAACCTGACCCTGAAGGGCTTGCTGGCCACCGCCGATGGACGGCGCGGGCTGGCGGTGATCGCCGAGCGGCGGGGCAAGGACGAAGTTTACGGGGTGGGGGACACGGTGCCGGGCAACGCGGAAATCGAGGCCATCTATCCCGATCGTGTGCTGTTGCGCCGGGCCGGGAATCTGGAAACCCTTTACCTGGAAGACCGCAAAGAGGAGCCGCCGGTGGCGGCCCGGCCCCGGACCAGGTCCCGAACGCCGGCGGCGGCGTCGCCGGACAGCGAGCCGCGCCGGGTAAGCCGCTCCTTTGTCAATAGCGCCATGGCCAACCTGCCGGATCTGGCCCGCCAGGTGGAAGTGCATATTCACAACCCCGAAGGGGGGCGTCATGGTTTTCGCCTGGTGGCCCCGGGGGGCAGCGACTTTCTAGAGACTCTTGGCCTGCAGCCGAACGATATCCTGTACGAAGTAAACGGCATCCCACTGACCGATGCCGGGGCGGCCATGGTCGCCTTCGAGGAGTTGCGCAACGCCCGGGAAATAAGGCTGGTTTATGAACGGGACGGGCGGCAGCGCAGCAGCACCATTGCCATTCGCTGACCTGCCGCGGGTGCGGGGTCGGTTATATTTTTTTTGAGGATCCTTATGGTTTTGTCAGGTGTTTTATCTCCCATCCCCGGCCGGGGGCGCTACCGGTTGCGCTCGCCCGGGGTATGGCTGCTGCTGGCGGCGGTGCTGCTTGGCGGCTTGCTGTTGGCGCCCCGGCCGGGCCAGGCTGAAACCATTACCCTGAACTTCAAGGAAGCCGATATCGAGTCGGTGATTAACTCGGTGGCCAGGATCACCGGCAAGACCTTTATCGTCGACCCGGCGGTGCGGGGCAATATCACCATTGTTTCCTCTCAGCCCATGCGGGCCGACGAGGTTTACGGGGTCTTTCTCTCCATCCTCCAGGTCCATGATTATGCCGCTGTCGAAGCCGGCAACGTGGTCAAGATCATTCCCGCCGCCAAGGCCGGGCAGGACCTGGTGATTACCGCCGACGCCGAGCACCCCCTGGAACTGGAAGAAGACCGTATTGTGACCCGGATCTACCGCCTGCAGTATCTCCAGGCCGATCGACTGGTGCCTATTCTGCGGCCCATGCTTGGCACCCGCACCGGCCAGATGTCGGCCCTGGCGGTCAAGGAGGGCAATGCCCTGATTTTCACCGAGCGGGCCGGCACCGTCGAGCGGCTGCTGCGAATTGTCCGGCGCCTGGACCAGAGTTCCGGCGGTGAGATGGAAATAGTCACCCTGGAGCACGCCGATGCCCGCGACGTGGTGTCGGTGATCCGGGAAATGGAACTGGGCACCGGCCGGCTGTCGGCCGAGCAACTGCGGCTGGTGGCCGACAGCCGCACCAACAGCGTGCTGTTGCAGGGAGATCCGTACCATCTGCTGCGGGTCAAGGCCACCATTCTGCACCTGGACACCCCCCTGGCCAAGGGCGGTGACACCCAGGTGGTCTTTCTGCGGCACGCCAAGGCCGAGGACCTGGTGCCGATTCTCACCGGCATGGGCAAATATGACGGCAGCCGGGAAGAGCGCCGTGGCCAGCAGCGCCAGGATGTTGATATCCAGGCCGATGCCAACACCAACGCCCTGATCATGACCGGTCCGCCGGCGGTGCTGCAGAATCTGCAGACAGTGATCCGCCAGTTGGATATCCGCCGGGCCCAGTTGATGATCGAGGCGGTGATCGCCGAGATTTCCACCGCCCGGGCGGTGGATCTGGGGATTCAGTGGTTTTCCGCCGATGCCGACAAGGTCATCGGCGGCACCAACTTCCCCGGTTCCGGCGCCAGCATGAGCGGCATTGCCGCCGGCGATGAGGGCAGCATCGCCGCCCTGGCCGGGCTGGGCGGTTTCAACATGGGGGTCTTTTCCGGCAGCACCGAGATCCTGGGGCGGGAGTTTTTCAGTTTCGGCGCCCTGGTCAACGCCCTGGCCCGGGACGGCGACACCAACATTCTCTCCACCCCCAGCCTGGTGACCATGGACAACCAGGAGGCGGAGATCATCGTCGGCCAGAACGTCCCCTTTCTCACCGGCAGCTTTACCGAGGGCGCCACCGGCGTCGGCGGTAGCCCGTTCCAGACCGTGGAGCGCCGGGATGTGGGGATCAAGCTGCGGGTCAAGCCCCAGGTGACCGAAGGCGATGTCATCCGGCTGCAGATCGAGCAGGAGGTTTCCAGCGTCGAGCGTGATGACCTGGCGGCGGGGCTGGTGACCAATACCCGCAACATCAACACCAGCGTCCTGGTGGAGGACGGCAAGGTGCTGGTGCTGGGCGGGTTGATCAGCGACGATGTTCAGGAGACGGTCTCCAAGGTGCCCCTGCTGGGCGATATTCCCCTGTTCGGCGCCCTTTTTCGCCATACCCGCAGCGAACGCTCCAAGCGCAACCTGATGGTCTTCCTCCGGCCGGTCATCCTCCGGGATCAGGAGATGAGCAGCCGGATTTCCCAGGGGCAGTACGATATGCTGCGCCAGCAGCAACTGGAGCGGGACAGCAAAGGGGTTAAGTTGATGCCCGGCCAGAATCAGCCGGTGCTGCTGGAGTTTGAAGCCTTTGAAGATCAGCATTTTCACCCCCTGCCGCCGCAGTCGCCGGCCTCGGAGGAGGATGAACGGGTTGCCCCTGTGCCGCTGGAATCTTTGGAACCGGCCGAGTAATCAGCTTTGAGTGAAACAACCTTAAGCAAACGTCCCTCCTTCTCCTTTGCCAAGCGGCAAGGGGTGCTGGTGGCGGAAATAGACCAGGGCAAGGCCCGGGTCATCAGCCGGGTGGGGGCGACCCCGGCGGCCCTGGCCGAGGTGCGACGTTTTCTTGGGTTGCCCCTGCAGGTGGAGAGCGTCAGCCGGGAGCGCTATGAAACCCTGCTGCAACAGGCCTACGAAGGCGGGGCCGAGCAGGACCTGCTCAGCAGCGGCGATTTCGGCGAGGAGTTCGACCTGGACTCCATCGCCCAGCAGTTATCCGAACCCGAAGACCTGCTGGAAAGCCAGGACGACGCCCCCATCATCCGCCTGATCAACGGCCTGCTGACCCAGGCGGTGAAGGAAAATGCCTCCGATATTCACATAGAGCCGTTTGAAAACCGCCTGCGGGTGCGGATTCGGGTGGACGGCATCCTTAAAGAGGTAATGCAGCCCAGCCGGCTGGTGGCCCCTTTGGTGATTTCCCGGCTCAAGGTCATGGCCCACCTGGATATCGCCGAAAAGCGCCTGCCCCAGGATGGCCGTATCTCACTGAAAATTGCCGGCCGGCCGGTGGATGTGCGGGTTTCCACCATCCCCTCCGGTTACGGCGAGCGGGTGGTGCTGCGTCTGCTGGACAAGCAGGCCGGGCGCCTGGACCTGGAGCAACTGGGCATGGCCCCGGAGGCCATGGCCCAGATGGACCGGATCATCCACCGCCCCAACGGCATCATCCTGGTCACCGGCCCAACCGGCAGCGGCAAAACCACCACCCTCTATGCGGCCCTTACCCGGCTCAATGAGAGCAGCCGCAATATCATGACCGTGGAAGACCCCATCGAGTACTACCTGGACGGCATCGGCCAGACCCAGGTCAATCCCAAGGTGCAGATGACCTTCGCCCGGGGGCTGCGGGCCATCCTTCGCCAGGACCCGGATGTGGTCATGGTGGGCGAGATTCGCGACCTGGAAACCGCCGAAATTGCGGTGCAGGCCAGCCTCACCGGGCATATGGTGGTCTCCACCCTGCATACCAATACCGCGGTGGGGGCGGTGACCCGCCTGCGAGACATGGGGGTTGAACCGTTCCTGCTCTCCTCCACCCTGGTGGGGGTGCTGGCCCAGCGCCTGGTCCGGGTGCTCTGCCCCCACTGCCGCGAGCCGTATACCGCCACCCCGGCCGAATTGGCCGATTTGGGGATTGAGCTGGACGTCAACAACCTGCCCACCATTTACCGGCCCCGGGGCTGCGAACACTGCCACCAGCAGGGGTTTGCCGGCCGGACCGGGATCTACGAGCTGGTCATCGCCGATCAGCACCTGCAAGAGATGATCCACAACCAGGCGGGGCAGTACGAGATGGAGAAGTACGTCCGCACCCGCACCCCCGATATGCGCCAGGACGGCTGGCGGCGGATCGTGGCCGGTGACACCACGGTAACGGAAGTGCTGCGGGTCACCAGGGAGGATTAGATGGGCGCCTTTGAGTATTCCGCGGTGGATGCCGCCGGCAAGACCCGCAAGGGGGTGCTGGAAGGGGATACGCCGCGCCAGGTGCGCCAGCAGTTGCGGGAAAAGGGGTTGATGCCGCTGGCGGTCAACCCGGTGGCCGAAGGGCGGGGCAAGTCGTCCGGCCGCCGGCTGGGTGGCGGCCGGATTCAGGCCTCGGACCTGGCGGTGGTTACCCGCCAGCTGGCTACTTTGGTCCGCTCCGGCATCGTGCTGGAGGAGGCCCTGGGGGCGGTGGCCGAGCAGGCGGAAAAGCCTCGCTTGAAAAGCGTGCTGATGGCGGTGCGCTCCCGCATCCTGGAAGGTTATGCCGCCGACCGGGCCCTGGGCGAGTTCCCCCGGGTCTTCCCCGAGCTTTACCGGGCCACCCTGGCCGCCGGCGAACAGGCCGGCCACCTGGATGTGGTCCTGGAACGGCTGGCCGATTACACCGAGGCCCGCCAGCAGTTGCAGCAGAAGGTCTTTCTCGCCCTGCTGTACCCGGTGCTGCTCACGGTGGTGGCCTTTGCCGTGATCTCCGCCCTGCTGGTTTATGTGGTGCCCCAGGTGGTGGAAGTCTTTGCCCATATCGACCAGACTTTGCCGGCGCTCACCGTCGGCCTGATCGCGGTCAGCGATTTTCTCCAGGCCCATGGCCTGGTTCTGCTGCTGCTGGCGGTTGGCGGCTTTTTTCTGGCCAGGGTGCTGCTGAAAAGGGAGCAGATTCGCCGCCGGGTGCATCGCCACCTGCTTTACCTGCCGCTGCTGGGCAAGTTCATCCGTACCCTGGATGCGGCCCGGTTTGCCCGTTCCTTCAGTATCATGATCGCCAGCGGGGTGCCGGTGCTGGAGGGGCTTAAAATCTCATCCCGGGTGGTGGCCAACCTGACCCTGCGGGAGGCCCTGGAGCGGGTCCGGACCAAGGTTCGGGAAGGGGCCAGCATCAGCAAGGCCATGCAGGCCGAAGGCTACTTTCCGCCCCTGACCATCCACCTGATCGCCAGCGGTGAGGCCAGCTCCAACCTGGAGCAGATGCTGGACCGGGCCGCCGCCACCCAGGAAAGGGAGACGGAAACGGTTATTTCGGCCACCATGGGGCTGTTTGAGCCGCTGATGATCGTGGTCATGGGCGGCATCATCCTGATCATCGTGCTGGCCATCCTGCTGCCCATCTTCGAGCTGAACCAGTTGGTCCAATGATTCCCGGCGAAAAAGGTTTCACCCTGATCGAGATCGTTATTGCCCTGCTGGTGTTGGGGCTGGTGGCGGTAAGCGCCGTGCAGGCGGCGGGTAATGCGGTTAATAACCTGTTCCACCTCAAAGAGCAGACCTTTGCCCACTGGGTGGCCATGAACCGGGCCGCCGAGATCACCCTCGCCCCGGCCGGCTGGGAACGGGACCCCTCCAGCGGCAGCGCCATGCTGGCGGATATCGAGTGGTCTTGGGAAATCGAAATCAAGGACACCCCGGAGCCGGAGATGCGCGAGGTGGCCATCCGGGTCTGGCCGGCCGGCGGTGAAGAGGGGGAGGCGGCGGCGGTGCTCACCGTCTTCCGCAGAGTCCAATGAGGGCAGCCGGCGGTTTTACCCTGCTGGAGCTGCTGGTGGCGCTGGCGCTCTTTTCGGTGCTCTCCATGATGACCTTCATCAGCATCCAGACCATGCTCGACAGCCGCCAGCAGACCCGCCAGGAAGCGGAACGGCTGGCGGCGGTGCAGATGGCCTTCGCCCGCCTGGAGTTGGATCTGCAGCAGGCCCGGGGGCGGGGGATCCGGGACGAGTACGGCAATCGCCGCCCCGCCGTCTATTACGGTCTCAACCCCGATGAGGGTTTGTCCCTGACCCGGGGCGGCCGGGCGATCCAGGTGCCGGGTCGCTCCGGCACCTCCCTGCAGCGGCTGCGTTACCGCCTGGAGGATGGCGAGTTGCTGAGGGAAACCTGGCCGGTGCTGGACCGGGGACCGCGGCTGGAGCCCTTCCGCCAGCGGCTGCTGGAGGGAGTGGAGGCGCTGGAAATCCGCTTTCTCGATGACCAGGGCGATTGGCACCCCCGCTGGCCCCCGGACAGCGCGTCGCCGGCAGAGCAGTGGCCGCCGGAGGGCAGGGGAGAGGGAGAGGAGGCGCCGCCGGCAAGCTTCCCGCCGGAGTTGCTGCCCATCGGGGTGGAGATCTGGCTGGAGCTTACCGACTGGGGCCGCATCCGGCGCTTAATCCCCATCAGTCGGGGTGAAGGCTGATGATGGCAAGCAGAGGAAAAAATGGTGCTGCCGGATGTTTTCACAACCAGCAAGGAGCAGCGCTGATCAGCGCCCTGCTGGCCGCCGCCCTGGTGGTTACCGTGGCCGCGGCGATGATCTTCGACCAGCAGTTGGACATCCGCCGCACCGGCAATATCCTCCACGGCGATCAGGCTTATCTGTACGCCCGGGGGGTGGAGTCCTGGGCCGGGCTGCTGCTGGGCCGGGCGGCCGAGGGCGAGGAGTATGAATACCTGGGCCACACCCTGCCGCCCATCCCGGTGGAAGGGGGGCACCTCAGCGTGCGGGTGGACGACCTGCAGGGGCTGTTCAACGTCAACAACCTGGTGCTGGGCAGCGAAGGCGGGCAGGAACAGCAGCGGCTGGTGTTTCGCCGGCTTTTGCGTCACTGCGGCCTGGCCGAGGAACTGGAACAGGCGGTGTCCGACTGGCTGGATGCCGACCAGGAACCCCGTTTCCCCGGCGGGGCCGAAGACGGGGAGTACCTGCGGCGTGATCCGCCCTACCGCACGGCGGACCGCCCCCTGACCGACGCCGATGAACTGGCGCTGGTGTATGGTTTCGGGCAGGATGGTTACGAGGAGTGCTTGAAACCTTTGCTCACCGCCCTGCCCGAGGTCAGCGCGATCAACATCAACACCGCCCCGGCCCCGGTGCTGGCCGCACTGGCCGATGAACTGGATCTGCGGCGGGCCGAACAACTGGTGGAGGATCGGCCGGAAGCGGGCTACACCATGGCGGAATTTCTTGAGCATCCGTCCCTGGCCGGGACCGGTCTGGGCTCGGAAGCGGGCGTTTTGCTCACTGTCCAAGGCCGGTACTTTATGGTACAATCCGAGGCGGTTATCGGCCAGAGCCGGGTGGTGCTGCACAGCCTGCTGCAACGCGATGGAGAAGCAGTGCGGGTGCTGCAACGAAGCAGATAGGTCAGGTTTGAGTTTATGAAAAAAATTATTGTCAGGTTGGATGAGCGCGCACCGGCCGAGTGTGTTTGGCGGAAGTTCGAGGCCGACGGAGCCGAGGTGGCCGGCTGGGGCAGCCTGGCCGACCTGGCGGCCCTGGCGGCCGGCTATCGCCTGTGGGTGCTGATCCCCGGCACCGAGGTGCTGCTCACCCGGGTCAACCTGCCGCCGGGCAATCGCAAGCAGTTGCTGGCGGCCATTCCCTACGCCCTGGAAGAATTTCTCGCCGATGAGGTGGAAGATCAGCATTTCGCGGTGGGCCGGCCCGATGAAAACGGCGCCCTGGCAGTGGCGGTGATCGCCCGCGAGCGTTTGGATTACTGGCTTGAGCTTTGCCGGCAACATGGCCTGGCGCCCGCCGGGATGGTGCCGGAAATGCTGGCGGTTCCCCTGGCCGGCCCCGATGCCGCCGGCCGGGAGCCGGGAGCGGCCCCCCGGCCCTCGCTGTTGCTCACCGCCGCCGGTGCGGCCCTGGTGCGCACCGGTCCCCAGGACGGCTTCGTGCTGGACCGCGACAGCCTGGCCATTATGCCCGGCATGCCCGGGATCGGCAATGAAGCGAAGCTGGAGTTTTACCACGAGGAAGAGGCCCCGGAGCTGCCGGAAGAACTGGCCGTGCTGCTGGCGGGCAGCCATCGGGTGGGCGATGTTTTTGCCCTGCTGGCGGAAACTCTTAAGGAAAAAGAGGCTCTCAACCTGCTGCAGGGCGATTACCGCCCCCAGGCCCACTGGGAAAAGCACTGGCGCCGCTGGCGGCTGCCCGGGGTGCTGGTGCTGGTTTTGCTGCTCTTTTATGCCGGCCTGGGTCTGCTGGAAAACCAGCGCCTGAGCCGTTACCACGAGCAGTTGCACGACGAAATAATCGAGGTCTACCGCACCACCTTCCCCGGCGCTCAGCGCATTGTCAACCCGCGGGCCCAGATGGAGCACCAGCTCCAGACCTTGCGGGGTGCTGGGGGAGAGAGCAGTGCCCGCGGTTTTCTGCCCCTGCTGGCGGACAGCGGTCCGGTGTTGAGCGGGGCCGCCGGCATGCAGTTGCGGGGCCTGCGTTACCGGGCCGGGGAACTCGACCTGGAGCTTACCATCAGCGACCTGCAGGCCTTGGATGAACTTAAGGCAGCGCTGGAAGAGCGCGGCCTGGAGGTTGATATCCGCACCGCCACCACCCGCGATGAGCGGGTGCTGGCCCGCCTGCAGGTAAGGGAGCCGCGATGATCGACTTGAAAGAAATCCGCGCCGGCCTGGAGGCGCGTCTGGAAGGACTGCTGGCCGATGTGCCGCCCCGGCAGCGGCCTTTGCTGTTCATCGGCCTGGGGTTGCTGGTGCCGCTGCTGGTTTGGCTGTTGCTGCTGGCGCCGCTTGGTTCTTCCCGCGATTCCCTGCAGCGGGACATCGGCGCCCGGGAGCAGGAGCTGGCCTGGATGCGGGAGGCGGCCCAGGAGGTACAGCGTTACGCCATCACCGCCGGCAATGGCGCCCGCCCCGGTGGCTCACCGCTGGCGGCCATCGACAGCAGCGCCCGGGAATTTGGCCTGGGGCGCGCCATGCAGCGGGTGGAGCCGGGCGACGGCGGCGAGGTCCGGGTCTGGCTGGAAGACGCGGTATTCGATGATCTGCTGCGCTGGCTGGACCGCCTGGGCCGGGGGCACGGCATCGAGGCGGTGGAGGTGGTGGTGGAACCGGCCCGGGGTGGCCGGGCCGCCCGGGTCAACGCCCGCCTGACTTTAATCCGTGATGCAGAGGCAAGCTGAATCGATGTTTACCTGGAAAAAACAACTGGCCGCAGGGCTTGCTTTTTTCATCTTTTTTCTGGTCTATTACTTCCCGGCCCAACTGGCCTGGCCGCTGTTGCAAAAATCCGGGGTGGACCTGGTGGAACTGCACGGCATCAGCGGCAGTTGGCACCACGGCAGCGCCGCCGCCGGGCGGGTGCTGGCTACCCCGGTGCGGGATATTTCCTGGCGCTTCAAGCCTTTGCCCTGGGCCCCCGCCCGGGGTGAGATCGAACTGATTTACGGCCACGAGGGGCGCCTGGCGGCGGGCTTCAGCAGCGGTTATAAAGGGCCCCAGTTTGGCCGGGCGGAGTTGACCGCGGTGCGGGCAGAATTGCCTTTGGTGACCTTTGCCGAGCAACTGCGCCGTTTCGGCCTGGCGGTGGACGGCCTGCTGGCCGCCGACCTGAAACGCCTGGTGCTGGAAGACGGGCGGCCGGTGGCGGCCGAAGGGGAGGTTTTTCTGCTCGACTTTCAGGCCCTGCAGCCGGTGCCCCTGGTGCTGGGAGACTTTACCGGCACCTTCGAGTCCGCCGGCGATGAGCTGCTGCTTAATCTCCGGGACCAGGGCGGCCCGCTGGCACTTGACGGCGTGGTGCGTTTCACCGGCGAGGGTTACCGGTTCAACGCCGGCCTGACCCCCCGGGACCCCGACGACCGGGAGCTGACCCGGGTGCTGGCCTTCCTGGGCTCGCCGGGCCGCGACGGGGCTATCCCCCTGCGCTTTTCCGGCCAATGGTAGTAAGGGTGCCCGGAGCACCCCATCATAACTAAATAACTGCACGAGGAACAGGCAATGTGGCGGTCGAAAAATAATTTGCAGCACCAGGGCGGTTTTACCCTGATTGAGATCATGGTGGTGGTGGTTATTCTGGGGATTTTGGCGGCGGTGGTGGTGCCGCGGATCATGGATCGGCCGGACCAGGCCCGGTTGACCAAGGCCGCCCAGGATATCCGGGCCCTGGAGAGCGCCCTGCGCCTTTACCGGCTGGATAACTTCTTTTATCCCACCACCGAGCAGGGCCTGGACGCCCTGGTGGAACGGCCCACCACCCAACCTGAACCCCGGCGCTGGCGCGAAGGCGGCTACATCGACCGCCTGCCCCGCGACCCCTGGGGCGGCGAGTATCAGTACCTCAATCCCGGGGTACACGGCGAGATCGACATCTTCTCTTACGGGGCCGACGGCCGCCCCGGCGGCGAGGGCATCAACGCCGAGATCGGTAACTGGAATATAGAGTAACCGGTTCAAACTGCAGGTTTATTTGGTTATTGGCTTTGGTCAACGGTAACAACAATAGCGGCTTCACGCTTATCGAGGTGATTGTTGTCCTGCTGATCATTGGTCTGCTGGTGGGGGTGGTGGGCCTTTCTTTGGGCAGCCGCGACCGTCCGCTGGAGACCGAGGCCGAGCGGCTGGCGGCCCTGCTGCGGCTGGCCGGCCAGGAGACCCTGCTCACCTCCACGCCCACCGCCGTGGGTTTTCATGCCGAAGGCTACCGTTTTTACCGCTACGATCTTGCCGGCGGCGACTGGCACCTGCTCGCCGCCGGTGCCCTGCGCCCCCGCCAGCTCGACCACGACTTCATCCTGGAGCTGCGCTTGCTGGAAGAGGATGACACCCCGGTTAATTTGCCCTACCTGGATTATGAAGACGACCAGCGGCTGCTGCCGCGGATCTATTTTTTCCCCGGGGGCGAGCTTACCCCCTTTGCCGTCACCCTGGCCGCCGACACCGTGGCCCGCCGTTACACGGTGCAGGGTAACCTGCAGGGGGAGATCGGCGTGGAAATCGAGGAGCTACGCCGGCCCGGGGGGTGGTAAAGGTTATTTTTCGTTGACAGAATGCGCTTCTCCTACTACATAGTTCCGGTGCGGCTGTAAATATTTTGTAATCAAGGTTTACAGGTTGTTAGCGCCGGGTTCCTGATTAACATTATCACGAGAGAGGAGTATCATGTTCAACATTCGTTCTTTTGTTACCGCCCTGCTGGTGGCGGGTTCCCTGGCCGCCGGCGGCTTTCTGCTGGCCACCACCACCGGCACCGCCGCCATGCCGTCGTTGGCTCCCATTCCCGATGGTGACGCGATTTCCTCACACGCCCCCTACCTCACCGGCCAGTGCGGCATGTGCCACGACTCAGGCCAGCCCGACGGCAAAAGCCCGGGCAAGGTTCCCGATGATGTCGGGGCCCTGTGCGCCACCTGCCATTTCGACATGGACCAGGAGATCAAGGGCAGCTCGGTGGTGCACGCCCCGGCCATGATGAGCTGTACCGCCTGCCACAACCCCCACAACTCGCCGGCGCCCAGCCTGCTGGTGGTGGAACCCAAAAACCTCTGCCTAGGCTGCCATGGTGAGATCCAGCAGACCATCTCCGAGGCGGCGGTGCAGCATGACGCGGTGATCGACGAAGTAGCCTGCCTCAACTGCCACAACCCGCATGCCTCGGACATCCAGCACCTGCTCACCAAGCTCCCATTCGATCTCTGCATTTCCTGCCACAGCCATGATGAGCCGGGGGCCGACGGCCGAGTGCGCACCAACTTCGCCACCCTGCTGGAAGAAAACCCCTACCATCATGGGCCGGTGGAGGGCAAGGACTGCAGCGCCTGCCACCTAACCCACGGCAGCGAACACCACAGCCTGCTGGTGGACGCCTTCCCCGAGCGGTTTTACGCCCCCTACGAGCGCGACAACTACGCCCTGTGCTTCCGCTGCCACAACGAAGAGAACATGCTGGACCCGGAAACCACCACCACCACTCGCTTCCGTGATGGCTCCCGCAACCTCCATTACGTTCATGTCAATAAGCCCGACCGGGGCCGCACCTGCCGCGCCTGCCACGAGGTTCATGCCTCGGAGAACCCGCACCAGATCCGCGACGCCGTCCCATTCGGGCCGCGCAACTGGATGCTGCCGGTTAACTTCACCAAAACCGACACCGGTGGCTCCTGCGCCCGCACCTGCCATCAGACCAAGAGCTACGATTACACCGCCGAGTAAGCGCTAAACCATTGCAGGGGAATTCCCCGGGAGGTCGGCATGCAACCTAAACACTGGCTGGGATCGCTGGCCATCGCCACGCTGCTGGTGGTGCCGCAACTGGTCTGGTCCGAGCCCGGCGCCGCCTTTTATAACCTGGAAGTCGGCAAAGACGTGTTGGAAAACGTTACCCTGCCCACCATCGACGGCGGCGAGGCCACTCTGTTGGACCATGAAATGGGGGCCAATGTTTTTGTCTTCTTCCGCCCCGGTCCTGAACCCTCCCGCCGGGGGCTGGCCGATATGGCCCGCTGCGGGGAAGATTTGGCCGACTACCCGGTACGCTGGACGGCCCTGGTTTCCGACCGCTACCCCGCCGAGGAGGTCCAGGCGGTGGTGGATAACGCCAACTTTCGGGGTCCGGTGCTGGTGGACCAGGGCAACACCCTTTACGGCCGCTACGGCGTTCGCCTTCATCCGGTGGTGGGGGTAACCGACGGGGAAGGGCGGCTCACCGCCTACCAGCCCTACACCCAGATTAACTTCTGCGCCCGGGTCAAGGCCAAGGTGCTGCACACCCTGGGCGAGATCGACGACGAAGAGTTGCAGCAGCGCTTAAGCCCCCGCTCGGTGGACCCCCGGGCCGACAGTGCGGTGGCCCAGCGCAATCTGCGCATGGGCCAGCGCTTCCTGCAAATGGGCAATTACGAGCAGGCCCTGGCCACCGCCCGCCGCAGCCTGGAACTGGATCCGGACCTGGCCGCCGCCCACGGCATGGCCGCCCTCTCCCTGGCCCACCAGGATCAGTGTGACGAGGCCGCCGCCCATATCGACCGGGCCCTGGCCCTGGAGCCCGCCCAGGCCGAAGCCGAAGCCGCCCGGGAACAGTGCGGGCAGTAAGGGGCGGCTTGGCAGGGCCAGGGCCGCTGGGCGCGGCGCGCCCCGCCCGAGGCCATTGGCGCTAGGCAACAGGGCGCCAGGCAACATATTTTAAAGGTGGCAAACCATGAGCAAATATCGCTTTTTTTCCTTTCTTGCTTTCCTGCTGGCCCTGGGGGTTGGCGGCGCCCTGGTGGCGATGGCCGGCAAGCCCGGGGCGGTAACCGGCGGCCCGGTCTTCACCGCCGAGCTGCAACCCGACACCATGGGCCTGCGGCCGGTGGAGAGCGAGGCCAGCGGTCGGCTGACCATGGAGCTAAGCGCCGATGGTGCGACCCTGGTTTATCAGCTGGAAGTGGTCGCCCTGGAAGACGCCTTTATGTCGCACCTGCAGTACGGCGGCCCGGAAGACCGATACGGCCCCATCGTGGTCTGGCTCTTTCCGGAAGACGGCAAGCGCCGGGAGGTGGTGGAAGGGCGTTTCGACGGAGTGCTGGCCCAAGGTGAAATCCGGGCCCAAGACCTGCAGGGTCCCCTGGCCGGCCAGGAACTGGCCGCCCTGCTGCAAGCCATCGAGGAAGGCATGATCTTTGCCGATGTCCACACCCGCCGCCATGTCCCCGGCGAGTTGCGCGGCCATGTGCGCCCCGTACAACCTTAGCAGTCGACTTTATTCACTCAGCGATAAGATATTCATGGTTTCAGCAATCTGGTGGGAAGAAAAACAGGAGGCAGTTGGTACTTTGCCCCCGGCAGGAAAAATAGCTGTTCCTGGTTTACTGGTGCTGATTTTCGCGCTGCTCCTGGCCGCCCCGGTCCTGGCCCAGCCGCTGCCCATGGCGGCCACCGGCGTCGGCGAGGATGGATTCTCCCCTGTTTATCTGGAAGAATCTACCCCTGGGGTGGAGATCGGCGGCCGGGCCTCCACCGAGATCCAGTACCGCAAGGAATCCCGCCGGTCCGATTCGGCCCCGCTGTTCCAGTACTTGCAACTTAACCTGCGCCATTTCGACGAAGAGGTGGAAGAAAAATACGCCGTTCACGCTTACGGCCGGCTGGGCACCGACCTGCGCAACGAGGATGACTGGGCCGACAGCCGCCTCTATTACGCTTACTACCAAAAGCAGGATCTGTTCGACAAAATCGACTTCCGCCTGGGTCGCCAGTTTATCTCGGTAACCGCCGGGGCCTCGCTGCTTGATGGCCTGACCCTGGATTACCGCCCCGGCGGCCCCCTTTCCCCCTTCACCTTCACGGTCTTCGGCGGCGGCGATGTGGCCTTCTACACCAGCTATTCCGCCAAGGATACCCTGATGGGCGGCGAAATAAGGGGCCGCTTCCGCGATGAAACCCTGGTGGCCGGCCTTTCTTACGTGCAGCGGCGGGAGGATTCCGACAAGGCCACCGAGCTGATCGGGGCCGATTTTGACTACGGCTTCCGGAAAATGGTCAACCTCTACGGCGAGATCCAGTACGACTACCTGGGCGACCGGGTCAGCTACGGGTTGATCGGCACCAATTACCATCGCAGCGACCGCTGGGGGCTGCGCACCGAATATCTCTATTCGCTGCCGGTCTTTTCCGCCACCTCCATCTACTCGGTCTTTGCGGTCAGCAAGTACCAGGAGGCCATGGCGGAGCTGAATTATTACCACGGCGGCGGGCGGCGCAGCTTTATCCGCTACAGCCGTGAGATTTACGAGGACTTCCGCGATGCCGACGTCCTGGAGGCGGGCCTGGAGCAAATTCGCCTTAACCGCTTCTCCGGCTATTTAAGCGGCGTCTGGCGCTACGCCGGCGACGGCGGCCAGGACATGCACGGGGTGCGGGCCCGGCTGGCCTGGCTCTTTACCCCTCATGTGCAGGGCGGCATCGGCACCGAAATGGACGTGCTGCAACGCCGCCTGGATGAATTTGAAGACGACACCTTAAGCTCGCGCTTCTGGGCCGATCTCACCGCCCGCTTAACCCGCGATCTAGATCTCCAGGCCCGCCTGGAACGGGCCCAGAGCAGCGGCTACTGGGGCTATCACAACCGCGCCACCTTGCGGTTGAACCTGACATTCTGATAAGATTTTGGGCGGGGCTGCGGTGGTTGGCCCCGCTGCCGAAAAGACCGGACAAGAGGCCGGGAACTAGCCTGGAAACGAGTAATGATGCGCAACTTGGTGAAAATATTTTTGATCGGCGGTTGTCTGCTGCTGGCCGGTGGCCTGCTTTCGCTGGCCGGCGGCGGGGCCAGCCCGGCGGCGGCCCAGCAGGAGTACCAGTTTACTTTCGACCACGACCAGCACCGCTTTCTGGTTTTTCCCGGTTCGCCCTGTATTACCTGCCATTTGCCGGACACCCCCACCATCACCCCGGAGCGGCGGTCCTGCCTGCAGTGCCATGACCAGGAGTTCACCGAGCTGGTCCACTTTCCCGGCATGGTCAACACCCACGGCCCGCTGTGGGGCTTCAACCACGGGCCCTTTGCCAAAAACAAGAGCCGGCAGTTTGACTGCGCCGGCTGCCACCAGCAGAACTACTGCCTTAACTGCCACGTGCAGGGTCCGGCCCAGGAGATGGGCAAGTTCGGCGGCTCGTTGCTCAATGTGCACCGCAGCGATTTCCGGGTCAGCCACCCCATCGCCGCCCGCACCAACCCCCGGCTCTGCGCCAGTTGCCACGAGCCCGCCTCCTGCAACGAGTGCCACAGCGATTTCCGCCGACGGGGCGACATCCGGGCCGGCAGCCCGTCGCACCGGCGTACCTTCAATCTCGGCCTGGACGGCGATATCGCCGCCATCCACGAGCAGTTCCGGGGTGAAGGCAGCCTGCAGCGCTGCGACGACTGCCACCGCTCCGGCACCGTGACCCCCACCATGCACGCCTGGGGCCGGGACCACGCCCGGGAGGCCCGCCGCAACCTGCAGACCTGCCAGGCCTGCCACCCCAGCGGCGATACCTGTATTCAGTGCCACAGCGCCAAATCCGGCCCCGGCGGCATCAACCCCCACGGTTCCGACTGGTCCTCCGCCCGGGCCAAACGCCTGGAGCGGGCCTCGGGCGGGGCCACCTGCATCCGTTGCCACTGACCTTAGCCACGAGCAGCATGAACCTTAACCTTGCCGGCCTTGCCGACCGATAATTAATCACCGACTGAATTGAAATGAACCGGACCAATTGCCACCATAACTCCCAGCCGCCCGCGCCCCCCCGCCGGGTCTGGCTGCTGCCGGCGGCCTGGCTGCTGGCCCTGGCCCTCCTGGCCGGCCAGTTCGCCTGCAGCAGCGACACCGACCCGGCGGCGGCCAAGATCCTGGAGCCGGCCTACGGCACCGATGCCGAGGGCGCCCGTTACGTGGGCAGCGACCGCTGCCTGGCCTGCCATGAAGAGGTAAGACCGGTGGAGGCGGCCACCTATCTGGCCTCCCGCCACGCCACCCCCGGCACCGTCGGCGCCGACGCCGACCCGGCCTGCCTGGCCTGCCACGACCCCATCGGCGACGGGATCATGCTGGCCCCCTGGTTTGCCGACCACGACCACCCCCCGGCCGGCATGACCGCGGTGGGCTGCGAGAGCTGCCACGGCGCCGGCACCCTGCACTGGCTGAACTTCCCCGCCCACCCCAACCCGACCCCCGATTACCAGGCCTGCGGCCAGTGCCACCGGGCCCTGCCGCCCGGCCATGCGGCCCTCGCCGGGCAGGGGAGTTTTTCCGGGAAGTATGCCAATGATATTCTGGCCAAATACGAGCAGAGTGCGCATGGGCGATGGTCGTATGGCGATGGGCCGTGCCTGCTTTGTCATAGTGACGAGGGCTTTCGGGGATATTTTGAAAAAACCGCCGGTATGGACCGCCAGGAATTGTATTCATTTATGGCCGAAGTGCCTTATCTACCAGAGACCTCGGTGATGCAATGTCGGACCTGTCACGATGGCCACACCGGAGAGTTGCGAGGGGGGCCTACGGTGGTGGAGGAAGATGGGGTGGAGGTGGTTAAGTACTCTCGCCTCTTCAACCTTTGTACTGCTTGTCATCAGGTGTTTCTCGAGGCTGACTACGATCCGAAATCCGGTGCTTATGATTATTTTTTGGATACCGGCAGGATACCGTTCCATGGAGAACTTGACGGAGTGGGACTACCGGTGGCTGACAGTTTAGTAATTTGGGATACCCATTTTGCCACCAGGGACGGCGCGATCACGGGATGGCCGATTGACCCAGCCTCTGAGCAGGCCTGCCTGGGTTGCCATGATCCTCATTTGGCCAGTAAGTTCTGGTAGAAAAGTTGCCCAGCGTTTTGGGGTGGTTGTGAATGGCAGTTCAGAAAGCTAAAATTTCCGCAAATTATCTCTTGCAGAGTCGTTAAGCCGCGGCTACACTACTGTCCAGTGTATATGCTGTGCGCCCCGTCTGTCTGGAGGGCGGAGAAACGTTGGCAACCGAGCTTATGTCGGGCTTGGTCAGGGTGAGAATTTGAAGGGAGTTGCCAGAACGGTTTTTGCCGTTTCGGCTTTTGGTGTTGACCCCGGGCTTTATTTGGTTGAGCTGCGGCAATGCCATGAAGGTTAACAAGGGTGGAAGGGTTGCGCGCAAAGAGCGCCCAACCTCTGTCCGCGAAAACAACCATAGTGTTAGGGAGGAGGTTTGCAGATGAAAAAGAAATGGTACTTAGGCAGATTGCTTGCTATCGGCCTGCTGGGAGGGTCCTTGGCCCTGTTCGGCTGTAGTGGCGATGATGGCAAAAAAGGCGCCGCCGGCGCCGACGGCGCCGATGGAATTGACGGCGTAGACGGCATTCCGGGTCCCCCGGGCCCCGCGGGTGAGTCTCTGTCCATTAAGGCCTCGGATGCCCACCAGGCCATGCGGGCGGCGAGTGTATGGGGTTCGGAAATCGACGAAGTTACGGTTAACAATGGTGAAATTACCATAACTTTTACCATTGATGATGCTCGTTACGATGCGGCCCCGGAGGCGGTAAATGCCGAAATCACCATTGCCAAATGGGTAGAGAGTGAGGGTTCCTGGATCAACTTGCTGCAGCGAAGTGTAGGTGGTGGCGATGACGCCCGGGTAATCCGTGGCGGCAATCTCCGGGTGGACAATCCGCTGGCCAAAATCCCGGGGGTTGAAGTTGATGGTGGCCGGCAGTTTACTTACACCTACGCCAGTGACAGCGACGGTCGGTTTGGTGTCTCCGCCGGGACCCCGCTCGACTTCACCAACGCTCCATTGTGGCGCGGTGCGGACGACCAGGATCCTGCTTACTACTGCGATGATGATGCTGATTGTGCAACCTACGTGCAGGGCCTGATCGACAAGATCAATGCCGACGGTGCCTGGGAAGCCAATGGCACTTATCGGGTGGCGGTAACCGGACGTGATCGGGATGCCGACTATGTTAGGTTTGCCGCCGTGGCCGATGTTACCCTGGCTGGTGGTAGCGTGGATGATGTTGGCGCGCCGGCACCCACCAACCAGATTGCGCAAAGTTCCTGTACCACCTGCCATGGTGAGCGCCTGGCGTTCCCCCGCAACAAGGTACATGGTGAGCAACGGCCGAACGTTAACGTCTGCTTCAACTGCCACAACAGCTACACTTTTGACGCTGACGCCTCTGTGGCCGCGGCCGACGGTTGGGTCAACATCAGCATGCTCAACATGATTCACAAGATCCACAGTGGGATCGAAGGCTACACCGTGGATGGCTACGAGTATGAAGATGTTTCCTTCCCCGACTGGACTTTTGCCCGGCCCGGCAACACTAAAAACTGTGTGGCCTGCCACGTGGAAGATGAAGGCTACGGTGGTGGCTGGAACAGCCTGGCCAAGCGTAACCAGTCCTGCCTCACCTGCCACGGCGAGGGCGGCTATGATGACGTGGTTTTCGGTTTGCACGGCGAAAACCTCCCCTCTGGCAATTGCCTCGAGTGTCATAGCACCGCCGGTGTCCAGTACGCTGACCGGTGGCATGGCATCAGCGAGCGCCAGGATGAACTGCTGGCCCAGCAGGAAGATTATTTCTTTAAGTTGATCAGCGTTGAAAATGCTGTGGCTGGCAGTGATGCCACGGTCACCTGGCAACTGGTCGACGCCGAAGGTGAACCTTACGAGTTGGGCACTGACATCACCATTGGTGGGGTAAGGGTACAGCTTGGCTGGGGTCTGGACGACGGTCTGGCCGACGACTGGATCAACGATCCTGCTGATCGTGGTCGCCCGGTTCGTGAGGGTGACCACGCCATTCAGGCTGATGACGTAACGGTTGTTACCACCATGGAGACTCTTCCTGGCGTAGCAACTGCCGGCTTGCGCGGCTTTGTGGCCCTGCAGAGCAACATCACCGTTGACGGGGTCAACCTGTTCCCCACCGCCGTGGTTCAGCCCTTTGTACTTACGGCAGCCTTGGTTGAAGAAGATGACTTTGCCGACTTGCGTCGCAACACCGTTAATGCCAGCACCGTTGGCGGTCGCGGTGGTAGCTGCCTGAGCTGTCACGGTACCATTGTCTATCATGGCGGTGCCGGCTGGAGTGCCAATAACAACATCCAGGCCTGTGTCACCTGCCACAGCGCCGGCTCTGTAACCGTCGGCACCAACCGTAGCTGGGTAGAGCCTGGTGACTCCTATGACATGATGTACCTCATGCACATGATTCACTCCTCGGAAGATAATCTGAATACCGAGTCGCCGTTGTTGTACCCCAACGACATGCCTGGCCGTTGCCACGCCTGCCATACCGGTAGCGACAACGATGCCCTTGGCAACCCCATCAACGTGAATGTGTACATGGAAGGTGCAGAGACCAACTGCAACCTCTGTCACGCTGGTGCGGTCAACCCGGGTCGCCTTGGGGTAGTTTCCGACTGGAATGAAGATTATGATGGGCCTGGCAACGGTGGTGCCAATACCCCCATGGCATCTCTCTGCTTCTCCTGTCATCAGAACTGGGATGACTACAATGCAGCCCGGTTCCACATGACCAATCTCGGCGGCGACCTGATTGGTGGTGTGGACATTGACGCTGAGAGCATGGAGGGTTGTGCTACCTGCCACGGTACATTGCGCCCGTAGTTTGATAACCTTTACCGGCAGCTAAAAACTGCCGTGATTAAGAACGGGGGAAGCGGCTTTGCCGCTTCCCCCGTTTTGCGTTAAAGTGCCTCCGTCTGCTCCAGGGCCAGGGGACGCGCAGGGGGCGGGGGACGGACTTAAAAACTTAAAAAGCATGTCTTCGGTTTTCTCTGGAAAAGAGGGCAGACCTCTTTTTAAGGTGTTGAGCTTCGAATTGCCGCCTATCTTTTTGGTTCCGCGTTGAGTCGGCTTTTGCCCCTTACATGCGGATGTAAAAAAAAGCAAAAAAACACTTGACCAATCGGCTGGTCAGGTTTTAATTTTGTCGGCAGCGGCAACTGCTAGTTATGAGGGGCCGTATTCGGTATGTGGAGGGGGCTGGGTGGGTAACCGCCCGGACGTAACGATTACGGATTACGGAGGTATTTATGCTGAAGAAAATTGTCCTTACGCTTTGTCTGTTTTTGTTCACCGTGGGGTCCGCTTTTGCGGCCCTGAATATCAACACCGCCGACCAGGAGCAGTTGCAGAGCCTGCCCGGCATTGGGCCGGTGACGGCGGCGGCCATCATCGAATACCGGGAAAACAACGGCGAATTTGCCAGCATTGAGGAGTTGGTGCAGGTGCGGGGCATCGGCTCGCGCACCCTGGAGAGCCTGCGCGACAACATCACCGTGGAAGATTAACCGCCGGGCCGCTAGCCCCGCCCTTCTTCCTCCATTTCCCGGCAGTAACGACCGCCGACCATGAGTAGCCCGGTCGGCGGTTTTTTGTATTCTTTTGTGGCGCCGTTTACCTGAAATTGCTGCTTATTGTCTTGTTTTATCGGTCTTATCTTCTTGGTCGTTTCTGTTGTTGCCCCCAAAGTTGCCCCCAGGGCTTTCTCTCTGGGGACCTAGGGATTCTCGAACTGAGCGTTGGGGTTGCGCTCCAGGGTCTTCTCCCTGGCCGAGCGCATGGCTTGCTTGAGTGAGTCGATTTCGGAGGGCGTCAAGCGATCCGAAGCGGAGGACGCCCCGGCCTTCGGATTCGGTGAGGACGTCGATGGTGCCGGAGATGTTGAACTCATTGAGGATTATTTCCACTTTCGTCTTTTATCAGGGTGCGTTTCCTATGGGCCAGGGCTCACCGGGTTCGCATGTGCTCGTGTCGGTCACGGTATGTGAGAAATCGGGTCCGGTGACCGTCGTGGTCGTGTTTACGGTGCATGAGGAAATGTCAAAGTGTGGAACATCGTTTTCGCACCGGATCAACGAGACTATATCGTAGGTGGCATCTGTATCCACTAGCACGTCAATAATGGTTTGTTGTCCGCTCATCGTCAGTTGGTACGGTTCCGACTCCCACGGCAGGAACCTGTTTTCTTCCCACCACTCCGCCTTGGGCCGTGGCGGCATCGTGTAGGTGGAACTGCCGGCAAGGGTGCCGTAAGGGCCGGTAAGGGTTGTCTGGGTTGTCCATTGCCCCTCCGGGCCAAGCGGGTTGTAGCTTTGTCCTTCCGATGTCCATCCGCCTCCAGTCATCATCCCGGAGGACTGAACCGGCCCAGGCATGTACCATGCCACATACATTGTCTCGAGTTCCCTGGCTGGCGGGATAAGCGAAAGGAACAACTGGTCGGTGATTCCTGCGAGTCTCAGGGCTGGAACGGCGTCAACCGTTACCCAAATAATTGCGGGCTCAAGCACCTCGGCCCCTAAGCCCATCAGCTCGGACTCATGGGGCTCGTAAATAAGGCTGGTTTGGCCCATGGCGTCCGTTTTGCTGGCAAGCCCCAAGTAGGGGGAGCCGTCCGGCAAGCGCACCGTGCCATGCTCCTCTAGCACGGGCGACAGCGACCACTCCACCTCTGCGCCTTCGAGAAAGCCGGTCATACCAGGCAGTTGCATCCCGGTTAAATAGCCACAGGTGACCGCCACCGGAATCGGGACAAACGACGAATATACCTCGACGGTGAGCGTGGACTCTTCACCGGGGCCACAGGTACCTTCGCGCGCAATCTCCGGGGTAAAAGTCAGCCGAATGTCCAGGGATGAGCGGAACAACGGGGCGTTGATCGCGGTGAAAGCCGCTTCGGCAGCGATGACTTCTGCATGGTTGGAAGCTCCGTAGACAAACCCCCAACCGGAAAGAGCCGGGCCGGAGATCAGGCAGGATGCATCCCGGTTAAGAGCCAGCGGAGCGGCATCGTTAAGCTCGGTACGGTTTGGTGGGACTACCGTATCCAGCAACAGCAGCCACTGCTGCAGGGCGGTAATCTCCTGCGGCATCGAGGAAAAATCGAGGCCTGTCGCAAGCAGAAACTGAACGAGGAAAGTTTCCGCGTGGATAGTGTATACCGATTGGTAGAGTGACAGTAGGTCTTCGGAGCTGATTTCGAGGCCGACCTCGGAGAGCTCGTCCACCAGGTGGGTAAAGGGGGATGTCGGAGCTTGGACCAGGGAAACCAGCATGGGGATTTGAAAGTCGTAGAGCCAGAAATCATCTTCCTTCCTCTCGGAGCCGGCCAGCAGTTGATACCCATCAGGGGTATAAACGCCGATCCCCAGCGACTCCAGCAGCAACCACAACCCTGCTTCAGTTGTATCATTATTCGCCACCAGCGCCGCGATGGCGGCCGGCCCCGACGCATCAAGAAGCTGCGCGGTGAAATCACCACTGTCGTCAGGGCCGCTTATCTCTCTGGATGCAGGAACAAATAAGTAACCAGCTTTGCTGGGTGTGACCACCGCGCTCCCGGTTACCTTGAATTGCCAGTACCCTCCTGAGTCGGTGGTCGTAGTCGCGATTGTTTTGCCGACGATCGTGAGTGTGGCCGACGCCACCCCGCTGCCATCCGCATCCACGATCCTGCCCTTGATGGTGAAAGCATCACTTTTGCCGGATGAGCCACCGCCGCTGCTACTACAGGCAAACAGGGGGAAAACTATCATCATCAGCGCTAGCAGCTGGGTGAATCGTGAGAAGGCACGCATTGGTTTCACCCCTTTGGCCGCGATTATCGGCCTTTTGAGCTGGTGATGGCTGCAAGTGGTCCCTTTCGGCCGACCTGTCTAAAAATGGGTCATCAGCGACAACCCCGTGCAAATCTCACCTAAAAAAGACTTTATTTTTAGGATAAAATGCTGCCTGTCGGCGTGTCAACGAAAAAGCCCACCCCCAAACGGCTGGATGTCGGAAGATGTTCTTTCACGTTCAAGCACCGGTGGGGCGCGGTTGGCCTTGTTGTTTCGGACGCGGATCGGGGGACGGGGAACGGACTTAAAAACATAAAATGCCGGTCTTTGGTTTTCTCGGGAAAAGAGGGCAGGGCGGGTAACCGCCCGGACATAACGATTACGGAGGTATTTATGCTGAAGAAGATTTCCTTATAAAAAGAAAACCCGTCAGCCCGGTGAGTTCGGGCTGACGGGTTTTCTTTTTTAAAATTGGTGGAGGCGCCGGGAGTTGAACCCGGGTCCGGAAATACTCCGCAGCAGGCGTCTACATGCTTAGCTCCGGGGATGGGTTTATCGTGCCGGTCCGCCGCCGGAGCGCAACAGCCGCGACACTATCCTGCTTAAGTTTCGCCGTTGGAACACAGGCCTTTCCAAAAGCTATCCCGCTAGTCGACGCCCTGATTCTGAACCCGCGGGAGCGGTTCAGCAGGACGGCAGTGCTCGCTGTTTAGGCGGCAGCTGCGTAAGCATAGTCGTCTGCGACTATATTTAGTTCCACCGGATTTGCGAGGGTGATGGAGTCCTCGGCATGCAGCCCGTACTTATATATCCCCGTCGAAGCCGTTTCGCCCCCCTTCTTTTCAATGGTTTCGTGTTGGCTGGTGGTGCCCGGCGGCGCGGTTCGGGGGTAGCGCCGCCGGGCAGCCAGCTTATCTCATCCGATCTTAGTCGGTTCTCTTGTTAAGACAACCGGTTTCTGCAAAAAGTTCGGCTTTTTTCAGCCGCTTTGCCGGCCCCAGCAGCGCTACCCCCGGCGCATCACCCGCTGCAGCTCGCGGTCGGTTTCCTTCTGTTTCAAGGCCGCCCGTTTGTCGTACAGCTTTTTGCCCTTGGCCAGGCCCAGGGCCAGCTTGGCCCGCCCCTGGGGATTGAGGTAAATCTTGAGCGGTACCAGGGTATAGCCCTGCTCCTTGAGCTTGCCGATCAGCTTGTTGATCTCCCGCCGGTGCAGCAGCAGTTTGCGCACCCGCAAGGGGTCCGGCGGGGTCATGCTGGCGTAGGGGTAGGGCGAGATATGGACGTTGTAGAGAAAAAGCTCGTTGTTCTTTACCTGGGCATAGCCGTCTTTCAGGTTGGCCTTGCCCGCCCGCAGCGACTTGATCTCCGGGCCGTTGAGCACCATGCCGGCCTCCAGCACCTGCTCGATATGGTAATCGTGATAAGCCTTTTTGTTGGTGCAGACCACCTTGCCGCCGGGATCTTTCTTTTTCATGGCCGCAAGATAACATGAACCAGGCCAGGGAGCAATTGTAAGCGCTCAGGTGGTGACCCTTAAGGCCTCGTCCAGGGTGGTGATGCCCTGTTTTACCTTGCTCCAGGCATCCTCCCGCAGGGTCAGCATTCCTTCCCGGCGGGCCTGGGCCCGGATTTCGTCTTCGCCGGCCCGGGCGGCGATCAGCCGGCGCACCTCATCGCTGATCTCAAAGACCTCGAACACCCCGCAACGGCCCAGGTAGCCGGTATTGCGGCAGGCGCGGCAGCCCTTGCCTCTCTGCAGGGTCAACTGGTCGCCCTCTTCCTCGCTTACAGGCAAATTTAAAGCTCGCAACTCCACCGCCGGCATGCTGTAGCTTTCCACGCAATGGGGGCAGATACGCCGCACCAGGCGCTGGGCCATGATCCCCAGCAGGGTGGAGACGGCCAGGAAGGGTTGAATGCCCAGGTCCACCAGTCGGGTCACCGAGGAAACGGCATCGTTGGTGTGCAGGGTGGAGAAGACCAGGTGGCCGGTCAGGGCGGCCTGGATGGCGTTGGTGGCGGTTTCCCGGTCGCGGATCTCGCCGACCATGATTACATCCGGGTCCTGGCGCAGGATGTTGCGCAGCACCGAAGCGAAGGTTACCCCGGTCTGGGCCTGCACCGCGATCTGGTTGAACTCTTCATGCACCATCTCCACCGGGTCTTCGATGGTCACGATATTGATCTCGGGAGAGGCGATCTCTTTCAAGGTGGAATAAAGGGTGGTGGATTTGCCGCTGCCGGTGGGGCCGGTGATTAAGATCATGCCGTGGGGGGCGTGGATCATCTGCCGGTAACACTGGTAGTCCCGGGAAGAAAAGCCGCTTGCCTGCAGATTCTGGAACAGCACCTCGGGGTCGAGAATCCGCAGCACCGCCTTTTCGCCGAAGGCCACCGGGATGGTGGAAACCCGGATTTCCGCCTCCCGGCCGCCCCGGTCGATCTTGATCCGCCCGTCCTGGGGGCGCCGTTTTTCGGCAATATTAAGCCGAGACAGCGACTTAATGCGGGAAACCACCGCCGCGTGCACCACCTTGGGCAGTTGGTAGACGGTGTGCAGGGCGCCGTCGATGCGCAACCGTACCAGGCTGTTTTCCCTTTTGGGCTCGATATGAATATCGCTGGCCCGCTGCTCGAAGGCGTAGTTGAAGAGATGGTCCACCGCCGTGGTGATATGGCGGTCGGTGGAGGCGGCCTCTTCGGAAGAGGCCACCTTGACATACTGTTCCAGGTTGCCCAGGTCGACCCCGGGGCCGGCCAGGTTATCCTCGGCGGCGGAGATCGAGCTTTGAAAGTTGAAAAACTCCTGCAGCATCCGCAGAATATCGCTGCGGGTGGCCAGGCAGGGCCGCACCGTCATTTGTACCGCCCGCTCGATCTCGCCAAGGACCCCGCAATTTTCGGGGTCGTGGATCGCCACCTCCAGCACCCCGTTTTTAATGGCCAGCGGCAGAATCAGGTGTTTAACCGCAAAACCGCGCGGGATGGTCTTGGTGACCACCGCCAGCTCCAGCTCCAGCGGGTCAAGCTTCTTGAACGGCATTCCGCAGGCTTCGGCCACCGCCCGGATTACCTGTTCTTCGCTCAGCACCTCGCCGGGTTTGTCCCCGTTTTCAAAGCGAAAAGAGAGCAGGGCATCAAGCAGGTCCGGGCGGCCGGCGCTTTCAGGACCTGCCCGCCGTTTGCGGGCGCCGGCGGATTTGTTCAGGGCTTGCAACTGGCTTGCCGCCTTCTCCCGGAAAAAATGTACCTGCTGCTTGTTGAGCAGGCGCCGGTCGTAAAGCAGGTCGGCCAGCAGCGCCGTGTCGTGTAAATATCGCAAAAGCCTACCTTCAAGCAAGTAAGCGGCCACGGGGTGCCCCGTGGCCGCTTACGGTTTAGTCGGTTAAAATGTTGCGGTACAGCTCCCGCCACCAGGCCCGGCCGGGTCGATGATCCTCAAAGGGCAGCTCCGGCTGGTCGATGCTGATGATGGCGCCGGTGCTGGTCTGCAGGAAGGCCTTGGCGCCGGTATCCGCCCCCACGTGCAGGCTGGGGGTGGTGGCCAGGCCCGGGCCCACCAGAACCCGGTAATCCACCCACTCGCCTTCCTCCAGTGTCCGCCCGAAGATCGACCGGTGCCAGGCGGTGCCGGTCTGGAAATAAAGGGCGTAAAGGTCGGAGGTGCCTTCGGGGTTGCAGATATCTTCGTTGGGCAGGTAGGCGGAATAGGTCAGCAGGCCGCCCAGGATGGTGGCCTGGCCCAGGTTTCGCTCACCTTCCCGGTGAAACTTGCGGTACCAGCCGTCCACGCCCTGCTCCGCCAGCGGTGCTGTACAGCCGAAGCCGGCAATGTAATCCTGCAGTTGTGCAAAATATTCCACTTCGCTGGGCAGGCAGTCGCTGTCGTCGCTGCATTCCAGGCCGGCGGCGCTGGCCAGGCGATTGGCTTGCACTTCGATCTGGTCCACCCGCAGCAGGCCGCGGTTACCGGGGATTGCCGTGTTAAGGTCGGGGTTGGTGCTCAGGTAATCCTGGTTGGCCACCGTTTCCCAGGTAAAGGAGCCGGCCACGCTGCAGTTTCGGGGTTCCTTGATGCCGTAGTAGTGGAAGATGTCATCGTCGTTGTAATCATCGCTGTTGTACAGCCGGCCGGTGCCGAAGTAGACCCAGTAATTGTAGTAGTCAAAGGAGATGGAGGCCCCGGCGGTCACCGGCTGCCCGACGTCGATCAACGCCACCGGGTTGGGTTCGGTGTCCAGCAAGGTGGGCCACTGGTCGGGGGTGGTGAGTTCCTGGTTGCCTTCCGGGTCGCGGCTGTCGGTAACCAGCCGGTACATCTTGCCCCCCCAGCCATCATTGAAATTGCCGCTGACGGTGCCGAAGTAAACCGCGTTGGCCAGGTAGTTGAGGCCGAAGTCGGCGGTGATCAGCTCGGAGACCGAGGAGTTGGCATCGGGCAGGGTAAAGCTGCCGGTCTGCTGGTCAAAGGTGTCGCCCGGCGGGGTATCGGGAATCCGGAAGGGCACGGGGTTGCTACTATGAACCAGTTCCCCCAGGGAAATCACCCCGATGCTGCCATGCTGGTCGCTTTCCCCCTTAACGTTGGTGGGGCCGCTGCCCAGCACCAGGTACCATTCCGAGGTGTCGCCCTGCACCATGGGCACCACGGTGGGCACCGCGGTGGTGAAGCCCATGGCCATCAGGTCGTCTTGGCTGAAGGTCATTTCGGCCAGCAGCCGGGGCGGTTTTTCCGGATCGGTGATATCCAGGATGAAAAAGGCCGAGGAAAAGGTCTTGCCGTTAAGCTCCACCGTCTCCCCGCCAAAGCGCATGCCCCCCACTAAAATGGTGCCCCAGCCGTCGGTGTAAATATTTTCGTCCTGATCCTCGAAGATCTGGACATCAAAGATCCGCGGCACCAGGTCGACGTAATACTTGTGGCCGTAGTCGGGGTCGGTGAGGCACTTGAGGTGGGGCCAGAGGTTATAGGGCACGTAAGCCCACATTTCGGCCCCCAATGGGATGGCCTGATCACCTTCTTCGCCGGTGCAGTCCGGGGTCAGGCAGAACTTGTTCTGGCCCGGCTCGAAAAAGCCGCCGTTAACCGCGTGCAGCATGCCGTCGTTGCCGCCGAAGTAGATCATATGCCGGCGGTTGGTGTGCCGGTTGACGAAGCGGGCGTAGGAGGAGTCGCGGTAAAGGAAGTGGTAGCCTTCCGCCGGCCGCGCCACCACGGTGGGGGTGGAGTGGACCACGTCGCCCAGCCGCCAGGTGGCGAGTTCGCCGTTGTGCATGATCTGGCGGCTGCGCAGGCCCGCCTGGTCCAGGCCGCGGATCCAGTTGATGACATTTGCCGCCTCGGCTTCAGTGTTCACCCCGAAATCCTGGTAAACGGCAGCACCCAGGTTGGTGATCTCGTCGGCCTCAAAGGGCAGAATCTCGGTGCTTTGCACAATGCCGTCGTTGTTGCCGTCGTGCCAGGTGAAGATGTAGCGACTCCGGTCTTTGTGCAGGTAATCGTTGCGATTGCCGGTGATGGAGCCGCCGCTGACGGTGGTGAGCCAGTCATTGGCGCTCCAGAGGTAGTTGACATCGGAAATTTCCCGGACATCGCCGGCGCAGCTGTTACTCTCCTCATCCCAAACCCCCAGGCAGGCCATGGAGGTGCCGGCCCCCGGGTGATGAAAGACGGTGACCGGCCGGTCGCAGTCGCCGCTGTCGTCGTTGGGGTCGGCACAGGGGTCCAGGAGGCGGTTCTGGTTGCTGTCTTCATAGAGCTTGCCGTGGGTATCCACCAGCAGGGCCTGCACCTCGCCGGCCCAGTTGATTTCATTGTCGAGGTTGTCGAACTTGTCCGGCCAGAAGATGGCCTGGTAAACCGCGCCTTCGCCGGAGCGGGTGGCGGAGATTACCGAGGCGGCGGAGCCGGCCGCCGCGCCGGCCCGGATATTACGAAAGGCCTCCCGCAGATAGGTTTCCAACTCAGACAGGTTTACCGCCTGATACAGCTTGGTGCCGCCGCTTTCGGCGGTTTCGGCCAGCAGGTTGTGGGGGCTGCACTTGTCGGCGTCGTCATCGCGAAAATCACCCACCGCCACCACGTGGGTGAAGATGGGTCGATACTCTTCTTCGGCGATGGAGTCCGGGGCGGCAAAGTTCAGGCTCTCATCTTCGGCCAGGCCGCTGTAGGCGTAGCGTGCCAGGTCATCCAGCCAGGTGCTGCCGTGCAGGGCGTCGCAGGTGCCGCTGCCCAGGTTGTAATTGAGGGACGAGGCGAAATTGACCATCTGCGGGTTGAGGTCGGCGGTGGGCGCCCCGTCGGTGATCAGCAGGATGTTGTTGGGTTGGCACCAGGCCGTGATGGGGGCGTGCCCCGGGCCGATGCTGAAATCATCTTCGTGCAGGCGCATATTTTCGTCCTGCAGGTAGTAGCCGATGGCGTTGTACATGGTTTCCGCCAGCGGCGTCCAGGTGTCGGCGACAATGGCGTTGACCGCCGCCACCAGGCTGGCGGTGTGGGCCTCGCCCTGGCCGACGGGCTGGATCACCCGGCCGCCGTCGCGGACATTGTCGTCGCAGGCGTAAAGGGTGTCCGACAGGGTGCATTCGTAGGCGGCCCCGTCGCGGTTGAAGACCATGGCGCCCATCCGCAGATCGTTGGCGAATTCCTGCAGCAGGCCGGAGGGGGCCTCGGGCGTGGCCAGCCGACCTTGCAGCACCGCGATGGGGTGGCCGATCTGGCTGATCACCCCGGAGTCCACCAGCACCGCCGGCAGGTTCCAGAACTCCCCGGTATCGTCACCGACTCCGGTTACCTGGTCGCTGGGGTCGGTCACCGGCGGGACATCGATAACTCCGCAGTAGCGCAGCAGGCCGTCCTTGACGCAAGCGTTGACCGAGTCGTAAGTGTTGGCGCTCCAGCCGTCGTTCTGGATTTTATCGTTGGGTCGCCAGGTGACGGCGCTGTGATCCCAGCAGTAGCCGATATAGCCGCTGACGTGCACAGGGTGGTCACCGCCGTGCCCCAGTCGCTTGGCGTTGTAGTTGCCGAAACACATATAGCCCATGTGGTCGGTGGTGATATCCTTGGGGTCGATGCCGGGGGGGCCGTTGCCCTCGTAAATCTGCTCACAGGCGTTGATGGACCGGTTGATGTCGCCCACCGTGATGGAGCCGGGGTCGTCATGCTTGACGATGAACCAGCAGGTCTGAATGGCGTGGTTGAGGGCGGCCTGGGAGGCGACTGTGTGGTCGCCGGCGGTGCCGGAGCGATAATCAAAACAGTCGTCGATGTAACCCTTCAAGGCGCCCAGGTTGGGGCTGTCCTTGCGCATCTCCTCCACCGCGTTCTGGCAGGCCTCATGGTCGTAGGCGCCGTCACTGTCGTTAACCGGAAAGATCTCGATCCGGGTGGTATGGTCATCCGGATTGGTCAGCTGCTCCATGGGAGTGGGTGGGCGCACCGCCACCGCCAGGTGGTGGCTGCCGGAGCCGTCGCTGCCGGCCGGGCTGATGGTGGTCTGCTTGACAAAGCGTTTCTCCAGGCAGCCCCGCGATTCCATCACCAGGGCGTCGTCCTCGTACTTGCCGCCGGTGAGGATTTCTTTTTCGATATCCATCTTGGAGGCCGCTGTCCAGTTGAGGTAGTTGCCCCGGGCGGCAAAGCTCTCCAGGGTAACCACCGGGTCGCCGTCGATGTCGACACCGGTGGAAATTTCCAGACAGATCTCGCGGGAACCGACCAAGCCTTTACGGTAGTTGGCCTCGGTGCAGCCGGCTTCCGGGGCGGCCGCCACAAAGCGTTCGCTGTCAAAATCGTACCGGTACCAGCCATCGACGGTGAAATAGCCGGTGTAGATCTGGTCGGTGTCGTAGGTTTCGTCGTAGCAGTAACGGGGATCATGGACGTAGGCCAGATCGTACATACTGGCCGAGTTGTCGATGATCATCAGCATGTTGGGGTCCACCCCGGGGGTGAGAAAGGGGGGAACTTTGTCGGGGTCGTCGCTGTAGCAGTAATCGGCCAGGGCCGGGGCTGCCGGCAACAAAAGAGCTAGCAGGGCCAGGATGCCGGTGACCAGCGCCGTTTTACACTTCTTTACCTTTGCTGTCATCTTGATCCCCTCAAATTTGTGGCATTCTCTTGTCTTAGTCCTCGTCCACCCGGCAGCCGGTCTCCAGCATGCCGTAGGCGCGCCATCTTACCTGCAGCAGCTTTTCGGTGTTCTGCGGTCCCTGGTGGTGCACGTAGATGTCGTAGACCAGCGACGAGCTGTAGCCGCTGCCCGCCGCCTTGCCCACCCCGACATAGCCGGCGGCCATCTGCTGGGCGCCGCCGAAGGCCTCCACGGTTTGCCCGCCCAGCCGCACGCTGGTGCGCCGGTCCGGGCCGGGGGTCTGCCAGGGGTAGTTGTTTAAAATGAAGTCGGCTTCTCCCGCCGGGTCGTCGGCAAAGGCCAGGATATCGGCGGGGAAGTCCGGCGGGTCCTGGGTCCAGAAGTTCAGGGTGTCGCTGAATACCCGGATGGGGCCGATCTGGCGATCTTCGTTGCCTTCGAAACCGGCGCAGATGATGTTTTCTTCCAGCAGCAGGGTGGCCATTTCCGCCCCGCCGTCGGTGTGGAAGAAGGTCTCGGTGTGGGATTTTTCCACCCCGGCGATTTGCAGCTCCAGGTTGGTGGCGGTGGTGGCGGCAATGCCGATGAGCACCAGCACCAGCATGATCAGCAGGGCGCCCACCAGCACGAAGCCGCTCTGCTGCCGTGGCGGCCGTTGGCCCGCCCCGCCGCTGTTTGCCCGGTCATGCCGGGTCGGGGCCGCTGCTTGTGGTGGGTAAAAGATTGATTTTTGCATGGCGGCCTTCATTAAAATTGCATCTTAATGTAGTCCAGGGCCACGGTGCGCAGTACGCCCCGGTCGTCGCGGCGCACCGTCACCCGGATGGTCTTGTTGTCGGGCAGGGGGTAATCTTCCGCCACGTGGTAAAAGATTTCAAAGCCCTCCACCTCTGAGGGCCAGGTGGCAATATCTGCATGTTCCAGGTTGTTTAAGGCGTTGTTCAGGCTGGCGGCGTCCTCTGGGTCGTAGTCACCTTCATTCGGGTCAAGGGTGGCATCCAGGGCCGGGTCGTCGTATTCTCGCCGCATCATCTCTTCTATGGTGGAACCGGCCAGGGAGGAGGCGGTGGTTATTCGCATGGCCAGGTGGTTGCCGCCCAGGGCCGAGATCTGCATGGAACCGGCGGCCAGAATGCCCACCGCCAGCAGGGTGATGGCGATCAGCACTTCAATGAGGGTGAACCCTTCCTGTTGGGTGGCGCGGTTCATGCTCATAACCCCAGGTTGCGACCGTGAATGGTCTGAGTCAGCAGCCGCCGGCGCACGTTGTCATCCCGCGACCACACCGTGCCGCCGGCGGAAATATACTCGATGTCATTGCCGCCCGGGTTAAAGCGGGGGTCGGGCTGACCGGCCCGGGCCAGCAGGGAGACCACCACCGCCCGGATGTTGTCGAGGTCGTTGGCGTCCGGCTCGGTGGTGGCGGTGCCGTCGGTCAGCAGGTAAAGAAACTCCGCTTCCTCGATGTTTTCCGCCAGCGGCCGTTTGCCGGCATGCAGGCTGGCCAGGTTGCAGTCGCCCGCCGACCAGGCCACATTGGAGCGAACCCTCCCCAGGACGGGAACCTGGGCGGAAGCGCTGTCGTATTGATCGTACATGATACACTCCACCTGGCCGTCATCGCCCACCCGGGAAAAAACCAGCCGGCTGGTGCTGTTGCTTACGCTGAAACCCAATCCCTGCTGGGCCTGGCCGGGGCCGGGAAAGCCGGCGCTGCGGATATCGCGGCTTACCATATCCATGGCCACCCGGATGTTCTGCTGCATCTCCACCGTATGATCCTGGGCAATATAGGTGGCATGCTGGCCGCGAAAGGAGATCAGCACCGCCGCCATCACCACGCCACCCAAGGCCAGGGCGATGAGCACTTCCACCAGGGTGAAGCCTTGTTGTCTGCAGCGGTTTCCGTGATTCATGGTCTTTCCGTCGGCTTATCGCTCACTTTATTTACACTTCGTGCTTACACTTCATCGTTGTCTTCATCAGCGCCGTCGTCAACCTGGCCGTCCTGCAGGTTGACGCTGCCGGCTACGGAAAGGGACAAAGTATAAAATCTGGGGTCGGCGGTGGTGGTGCCCATGACCACGGAGCGGTTGATGACACCCACCGGCAGGCCACGGGAGTTGAAGCCGGTTAGGTGGTAAATATCATCGGTCTTGAAGGTTGTGCTCACCAGTTGGGTTTGCGGCCGCATGGTGTGGTTGAGTAACAGCACATCTTCACCTTCATCGTAGCTGTTGCTGTCGTTCATATCGACAAAGATGCGATAGCCGTCAGTGGCCAGATCAAACTCGATCAGCACGTTGCGGTTGCGTTTCACCGCCTCCAGCCGGGCCTTTTTGAAGTTGCTTACCAGTTCGCGGGCCTCGGCCCGCAGGCGGTAGTTGGGCAGGCTGTTGTTGATCACCGGCAGGGCCACCGCCGCCAGGATTCCCATGATGGCGACCACCACCATCAACTCAATCAGGGTGAAGCCCTTGGCGCCCAGCCCTGTTATGCGCAACCGTGTCAGCGTCAGCATGCTCAACTTTCCTGTTCCGGGGTGGCCCCGTTAAATTACTTGGTGTTGCCGGTCCTTGGCGGAATTGGCGACGTGGCCGACGAGAATCCCACCCGCCTGAAACACTGCAAAAATCATACCCGCCGGGTCACCTGGGGCGATGGCCCTGGGGCCAGGTTATTTGTGCCCGCTCCACGGGGCGCCAGCCATTATACCACGGCCACCGCCGGTTGATAATAACGTATTTGGTCGGACGGTTAAATGTGGCCGAATTTGCGGGAGGTTGTCGCTTGGGCAGGGCGTGCTGGGTGACATAAATTGTCAGGTTTTGTTATCCGGTTGCGATACTTTTGCCCTCTGTTGACACAATTTGCCAGTCAACTGACAAATTGTGTCAGTTGGGGGTGGGCCGGTAAGGCCTGGGTGGAGGTTGCTTGGCGCCTGTTTTTTCATGTAACTTACCGAAAAATCGTAATAAGCAAAAAAAATAGCGCTACTGGCACGGGTTGTGCTGTAGCAACTCGGCAAGCCTGGCCCCCTGACCACTGGTCGGGGTTGTGCCGCCCACGGTTTTTTATTCCGGCAACCGGCTCCCCTTAGTGGGGTTAATGGCCGCAGGGTTGCCGCCCAACGATTAACTTATGGAGGTAAGGAAAATGTTACAGCGCATGCATCAAAAAGGACAAGGGGGTTTTACCCTGGTGGAGCTGATGATCGTAGTAGCGATCATCGGTATTCTGGCGGCCGTCGCCATCCCGCAGTTCGCCCAGTACCGCATCCGGGGCTTCAACTCCTCGGCCCTGAGCGACGTCCGCAACCTGACCACCGCCCAAGAGGCCTTCTTCGCCGACTGGTTGCGGTATGCGGTAACTCATGAAGCTGCCGATGTTACTGAGGTAAAGGCCACCGGAGATCTGCTTGAAGGACCTAGCACCGGCGCTATGGTGCTGGCCCAGTGGGCCCGCCAGGCCCATCAGCAGTTGCCGCTGGCCATTGGCAATGGGGTCGTAATGCAAGCCGATGTTATCCCCGCCACGGCAGTTTCCTATGTCGCGATCAGCAAGCATTTGCAGGGCAATACCATGTACGGTGCCACCAACACCAGTACCGCCATTCATCGTGACCAGGAAACTCTCGTACCTGGGCAGGGTGGCGATGTATTGCCAATTACAGGCTATATGCCCGAGCCTCACGAAACAGACGACCCCTTTATTGATCATGAGGAGTTTGAGGCCCAATAAACCAACACTCCTCATCGGATAACCCCGAAAAAGCACCAGTAGCCTCAACGGCTCTGGTGCTTTTTTCATTTTTGTGGGCTGGGCTTTTCTTCGGCAAAAGCCAAGGATGCCACCACCTCTTTCCCGGTCGCCAGTTGCACAAGCCAATTGACGGGCCGGCCTGCGCCCACTATACTGGCGCCACGTAACCGATCACGGGCTCTAGCAATCTCGGGTAGGCAGTGGAACCAGTCAGGTTAAGTTGGGATAGATGATCAAGTTTAACCAGATAGAAAAAACTTACGCCAAGGAGTTGGGTCGGCGGGCCAAGCAGGCCCTGGCCGGGGTTTCCTTTGCCCTGGCCCCCGGGGAAACCCTGGGGCTGGTGGGGGCCAACGGGGCAGGCAAGTCCACCTGCATTAAGCTGCTGCTGGACTTTATCCGGGCCGACCGGGGGGAGATCTCTCTGCTGGGCTCCACCCCCAAAGACCCCGCCGTGCGGCGGCGCATCGGTTATCTGCCGGAGACCGCCAACTTTCCGGCCAACCTCAATGTGCTGGATATGCTGCGCTTCAGCGGCCGCACCTGCGGTTTGAGCCGGGAACAAATCGCCGCCGGAGCGGAAAAATGGCTCTCCCGGCTCAGTCTCTGGCCGGACCGCAAACGCCCCCTGCGGGATTACTCCAAGGGGATGCAGCAGCGGGCCAACTTCGCCCTGGCCCTGCTGCATGAGCCGGAACTGCTGATTCTGGATGAACCCATGAGCGGCCTGGACCCCATCGGTCGGGCCGATATGCTGGGCCTGATCGGCGAACTGAAGGCCAAGGGGCGCTCCATCCTCTTTTGCTCCCATATTCTGGAAGACGTGGACCGGCTGGCCGACCGGGTGCTGGTGCTGCACCGGGGCCGCAAGCTGTTTGAGGGGATGCCCGCGGAACTGGCGGCCCAGCGGGGCGGCCGGGATTTCACCGCCGGCTACCTCGACCTGGTGCAAAGCGAGGGGGAGCAATGATGGGCGCCAAGTTGATCAGGGTCGGGGCCCTGGCCCGGCTGGTGCTGCTCGACGGCCTGCGCCGCCACGCCCTGATCGGGCTGGTGATCCTGGCGGTGGCCGGCCAGTCGGGGGCGCTGTTCTTCATCGATTTCATTCCCCGCGACATCGGCCGGGCGGCCGCCGATTTCGTGCTTTCCATGGCCTGGTTTGCCGGGCTGATCTTTCTCTTCTTCCACGCCGTGCAGGTAATGGCTTTGGATGAGGAAAAGAAGGTGATTTACGGCCTGCTGGCCCGGCCGCTCTCCCGCGGGGAGTACGTGCTGGGGGTCTTTGCCGGGCTGGCCCTGCTGCTGCTGCTGCTCAACCTGCTGCTGGGCGGCCTGGGGCTGGCGACGCTGCAGGTGATCAAGGGGATGGTCTCGGCCAGCTATTTCCCGCAGCTCAACCTGGCGGCCTACCTGCTGGCCTGGGGCGGGCTTTTTGCTTTGCAGTTGCTGCTGCTGGCGGTGATTCTGCTTTTCTCCGGCCTGATCCGGGGCAGCTTTCCGGTGCTGCTGCTCTCTTTGGCCTATTACGCCATCTGCTCCGGGCTGCCGGTGGTGCGGCAGGCGGTGGCCCAGCAGGCCGAGGCGCTGCCGGTGCTGGCGGGGCTGCTCAAGGCGCTGGCCGCCGTTTTCCCCGATTATAATCACCTGGATTACAAAAACCTGATCACCGTGGCCGGCCCCTGGCCGGCGGCGGGCGAGCTGCTGCTTAACTTCGGCCTGGCCGCCGCCTACGTGGTGCTGGCGCTGTGGCTGGCCTGTGTGGTCTACCAACGCCGGGATCTGCAATAAATGGAAGCTTGCACGGGGGCGCAGCGATGAAAGTTGTGCGGCCGCTGCTGGCCTTGAGTTTGCTGGCCTGTTATCTGCTGGCCTTTGGCCTGCAGCAACGGGGGCTGGATGCAGCGACGGTGGAGTTGCGCCACCCTTTGCCGCCGGCGGTGCAGCAAATCGGGCTGGGCTATCTCAAGCAACTGGGCGGCGAGGTGCAGTTTGTGCGGGCCGCCGTCTTCCACGGCGGGGTCGACCCCAAGCGCGACCCCCTGGAGTATGCCGCCCCCCTGGCCGCCACCCTGGGGGCGGCGGTCCGGTTGCACCCCCACTTTATCGACTCCTACTACCTGGCCCAGGCGACCCTGCCGTTGCTTAACGATCACTATGCCCGGGAGGCCAATGAGTTGCACCGGCAGGGGATGGAAGCGCTGCCCCAGCGTTTCGAGTTGCCCTTTTTCGCCGGCTTCAACAGTTTTTATTACCTGCAGGATCATGTCGCCGCCGCTTCGTATCTGCAGGAGGCCGCCGGGCGGCCCCGGGCGCCGGCCTGGTTCGGTCACCTGGCCGCCACCCTCTCCGGGGCGGGGGGCGACCTTTACGGCGGCCTGCTGCTGCTGGAGGCCATGCTGGCCGGCGAGGAAGATGAGTTGATGCAGGAGCGCTACCGCCACAGTATTACCATGTTTCAGCGGGCGATCATGGTGCAGGAGGCCATCGAGGCTTACCGGGCCCGGCATGGCCGGGAACCGGCCGACCTGGCCGAGCTGGTGCCCGCCGACCTGGCCGAGCTGCCGGAGTTCGAGCCGCCCTTTCGCCTCGACTGGGAGCCGCCCGAGTTACGCCTGCTGCGCAATTAAAAGGAGAACCACCGATGCTTGCCGCAAAGCCGGTGAAAGTACTGCTTGATACCTATGAATGCAACGGCTGCGGCGGTTGCGCCGAGCTTTGCCCGGATATTTTCCGCATGGATGAAACCGGTGATAAGGCCCGGCTGCTGGTCGCCGACTGCCTGCCGTTAACCCCGGAGCTGGCCGAGGTGGTCAAGCTGTGCGCCCAGCAGTGCATTGTGCTGGAGCGTTGTTAAAGCAAGGTCTTGAAGGCCACGAAGCCGCCGATGAGCAGCACCAGGAAGATGATGGTCAGCAGGTTGAAATAGCGCTCGATGAAGCCTCGGATGGCCGGGCCGAAGTAGTAGATAAAGGCCGCCACCATGAAAAAGCGGGCGCCGCGGGAGATCAGCGAGGCCAGGCAGAAGGTGGCGAAGTTGAGCTCAAAGGCCCCGGCGGTAAGGGTGAAAAGCTTGTAGGGCAGGGGGGTGAAGCCGGCAGCGCCCACCGCCCAGGCGTCGTATTGCTGGTAAAGGGCCTGGACCTGCAGGTACTGCTCGGCCATGCCGTAAAAGGCGATCACCCGGTGGCCGACCAGCTCCATGAAAAAATAGCCCATGCCGTAGCCCAGCATGCCCCCCAGCACCGAGCCCACCGTGCAGATCAGGGCAAAGCGGAAGGCTTTGGCCGGCACCGCGATGGCCAGGGCCATGAGAAAGACATCCGGCGGGATGGGGAAGACCGAAGACTCCACCACCGCCACCCAGAACAGCACCCAGACCCCGCCGGGCTTGCTCATCAGGTACAGGCAATAATCGTAGAGCCGTCTCAAGGCTCCAGTGGGTTTGGCTTCACTCATGCTGCCAGCCATGGGCGCCCAGCAACTTGACAAAACGCACCCGCTCCGCCACCCGGCTTTCCACTTCGCCGTTTTCCTTGCTTACCACGGTAAGCTCCTGCAGGTCGCGGTCCCCCACCGGGATCACCAGAATGCCGGGGTCGGCCAGTTGTTCCACCAGGGGCCGGGGGATCCGGGGGCCGCCGGCGGTGACGATGATCCGGTCAAAGGGGGCGTGTTCCGGCCAACCCTCGGTGCCGTCGTCGGCCTTGCTTAAAATATTGAAAAAGTGCAGCCGGTCGAAGGTGCGGCGGGCCCGGGCCAGCAGGCTTTTGATCCGCTCCACGGTATACACCTGGGCCCCCATGGCGGCCAAAATTGCCGCCTGGTAGCCGCAGCCGGTGCCGATTTCCAGCACCCGCTGGCCGGGGCTAAGCTTAAGCAACTGGGTCATCAGGGCAACGATATAAGGCTGGGAGATGGTCTGGCCTTCGCCGATGGGCAGGGGGAAGTCGCCATAGGCCTGGGGTTGCAGGGCCTCTTCGACAAAGAGGTGACGCGGCACCGTGGCCATGGCCTCCAGCACCGCCTGGTCGTCGATGCCCCGGGGGATCAACTGCTCATCCACCATCCGCCGCCGGGTTTTTTCGTAACCGTTGCTCATGGGCCGAAGTCCGGGACCTTGCTGAGATCGGTCCGATAGTTGCGAAATTCCTCGGGGCTTAATAGCCGGTAGACCAGGTTGCTGACCCGGCCGTCGTGCAGGGTGACCACCGCCAGGTGAAAGTCCTCGTGGCCCAGCCAGCGAAAGAGCAGGCTGCGCTTCATCCGGCTTTTACGGTGCTCCAGGTAGATCAACTGCGCGCCGCCGTCGGCCAGGGTGCGCCGTTGGTCCGGCGGACCCATCATGGCCAGCACCTCTTCCTGGTGGTCGCCGCGCTCCAGCATCCCGACATCGGAGGCCAGATGACGAACCTGGTGGGTGCGGCCGGCGCAGGCGGCGACGGTGAGGAGAATCAGCATAATCAGGCCCAAAGTAAGGGTCCGGCGGTAAACGGCAGGCATCAACTAACTCCTTGGCAGGGGGGTGCGGTCATTGGTCACGGGGTGCTAAAATAGTCCGATAGTCAAGCTTTGGCAACCGGATAAAGCGGTCCGGCGGCCGGGGCCATGATCATCGGGAATATTATCGCCTGTGGTGAGAAAAAGCTTGACATTCCGTCGCCATTTCAATAAATAGACCCTCTCGTTTCTTTATACGAGTATGCCGGGATAGCTCAGTCGGTAGAGCATCGGACTGAAAATCCGAGTGTCCCTGGTTCGAATCCTGGTCCCGGCACCAAGGTACAGACAAGCCCGCCCTTCCGCATGCCGGGAAGGCGGGCTTTCTTTGATCGTAAAGGTTCAGCCGCACCCCATCTTGCGGCGATCGGCCCGGCTGGCGTACTGATGTACGCGGCGCCGGGCCGCTTGCCGCAAGATGGGGCACGGCTGAACCTTTACGGCTTGATAGTGAGCTGGCTGGTTGCCGGCGGACAAGCGGCGAAAACACCCACGAAGTAAACAGAGGAAAGCATCATGAGAGACCTGGCCAAAGCCCGTAATATCGGAATCAGCGCCCATATCGACTCGGGCAAGACCACCCTGACCGAGCGTATCCTTTTTTATACCCAGCGGATTCATGCCATCCATGAGGTCCGCGGCAAGGACGGGGTCGGCGCCACCATGGATTCCATGGAACTGGAGCGGGAGCGCGGGATTACCATCGCTTCGGCGGCCACCTTTTGCGACTGGAAGGATCATAGCATCAACATCATCGATACCCCTGGCCACGTCGATTTCACCATCGAGGTGGAGCGGGCCCTGCGGGTGCTGGACGGCGCCATTCTGGTGCTCTGCTCGGTGGGTGGGGTGCAGTCCCAGAGCATCACCGTCAACCGCCAGATGACCCGTTACCGGGTGCCCCGCATGGCGTTTGTCAACAAGTGCGACCGTACCGGCGCCAACCCCGACCGGGTAACCCAGCAGTTGCGCGACAAGCTCAACCTCAACGCCGTGCCCGTGCAGGTGCCCATCGGCCTGGAAGGCGACCTGGCCGGGGTGGTGGACCTGGTGAGCATGAAGGCCCTTTACTTCGATGGTGATCAGGGTGAGGTGATCCGGGAAGAGGAGATTCCCGAGAATCTGCGCGACGAAGTGGAGACCAAGCGTGAAGCTCTTCTGGATGCCGCCTCCATGTTCTCGGACGAGTTGATGGAAGCGATCCTGGAAGGCGAACCCACCGAGGAGATGATCCGGGCCGCCATCCGCAAGGGCACCCTGAGCCGGGAACTGACCCCGGTACTGATGGGCTCGGCCTACAAAAACAAAGGCATTCAGCCCCTGCTGGACGCCGTTACCTATTACCTGCCCAATCCCCAGGAAGTTGCCAACTACGCCCTGGATCTGCACAACGAAGAGGCCGAGTTCAAGGTAACCAACGATCCCAAGGATCCCCTCATCGCCCTGGCCTTCAAGCTGGAAGACGGCCGTTACGGCCAGCTTACCTACCTGCGTACCTACCAGGGCACCCTGAAGAAGGGCGACAGTATCGTCAACATGCGGACCGGCAAGAAGATCAAGGTCGGCCGCCTGGTGCGGATGCACGCCGACCAGATGGAGGATATCGAGGAATCCGGGGCTGGCGATATCGTCGCCCTGTTCGGGGTGGACTGCGCCTCCGGCGACACCTTCACCGACGGCAGCGTCAACTACTCCATGAGCTCCATGCACGTGCCGGCGCCGGTTATCTCGCTGGCCATCCGGCCGGTGGACAACAAGGCCCAGGGCAATATGTCCAAGGCCCTGAACCGTTTCACCAAGGAAGATCCCACCTTCAAGACCTTTGTTGACGCCGAGACCAACGAGACCATTATCTCCGGCATGGGCGAGCTGCACTTGGATGTCTATATCGAGCGGATGAAGCGGGAGTACAAGGCCGAAGTGGAAGTGGGCGCCCCCCAGGTGGCCTACCGTGAAACCGTCACCCAGAAGGCCGATTTCAACTACACCCACAAGAAACAGACCGGCGGTTCCGGCCAGTTCGGCCGGGTGGCCGGCTTCCTGGAGCCCCTGGAAGAGGGTGAGTACGAATTTGTCGACCAGATCGTCGGCGGCGTGATTCCCCGGGAGTTCATCAGCTCCTGTGACAAGGGCTTCCAGAAGGCCATGGCCAAGGGCTCTTTGATCGGCGCCCCCATCACCGGTATTCGCTGCGCGATCAACGACGGTGCCGCCCACTCGGTGGACTCCTCCGACGTCGCCTTCCAGCAGGCCGCCCTGGGCGCCTTCCGGGAAGGTTACCTCAAGGCCAAGCCGGTGATCATGGAGCCCATCATGAAGGTGGCGGTGGAAGGCCCCACCGAGTTCCAGGGCGGGATCATGGGCAGCCTCAACCAGCGCCGGGGCATGATCATCGGCACCACCGAGGAAGACGACTACACCGTGGTCGAGGCCGAGGTACCGCTGTCCGAGATGTTCGGCTACTCCACCGACCTGCGTTCCTTGACCCAGGGCAAAGCGGAGTTTACCATGGAGTTCTCGGCTTACCGGCCGGTGCCCAAGAGCGTGGCCGAAGAGTTGGTTGCCAAGGCCAAGAAAGAAAAGGAAGAACAGGATAAAAAATAGGAGACCCCATCATGCTTAAGCAGGAATTGATTGCCAAAAACCCGATTCGTCACCTGAAGGCCGGGTCCGAAGGCCAGGCCCGCTCGCAGATGGGGCTGGTCATGGCCCGGGCCGGCCTGGGCAAAACCGCCATGCTGGTGCAGATCGCCCTGGACTCGTTGCTCAACGGCAAGCAGGTGATCCACGTCAGCGTCGGCCAGAGCCTGGAGAAAACCCGGATCTGGTACGACGACATTTTTAAAGACATCGTCGAGGGCTGCAAGCTGGCCAACCCCTACGAGATCTACGACGAGATCATGCGCAACCGGATGATCATGACCTTCAAGGAATCATCCTTCAACCGGGCCCGCCTGGAAGAGCGCCTCAACGACCTGGTTTACCAGAACCTGATTCGCCCCGGCTGCATGGTGGTGGACGGTTACGATTTCACCGCGGTGGATCGTCAAACCCTGGAAGATTTGGCCGAGATGGCCCGGGCCATGGATCTTGAGGTCTGGTTTTCAGCGGTCAGCCACCAGGAAGACGAAGAGGCCAAGGGCGAGGGCGTGCCCGCCCCCTGCCGCGAGGTGGCCGATATCTTCGATACCGTGGTGCTGCTGCAGCCGGCTTCCGGCAGTGAATGCATCGACCTCAATATCCTAAAAGATACCACCGGCAAGGCCACGGAGCGGGCGCTGCAGCTTGATCCGATTACCTTCATGATCAAAGAAGGTTGCTAATTCAGCGGGCGGCACTGCCGCCCACTGAACGATCAATTTAATGTGGTAAGGGGGCTGTCTGGCCCCCGATTACGTTTTTGGGGGGTGCTATGAAGTTTCGGCCTTGTATTGATTTGCACGAGGGCAAGGTCAAGCAGATTGTCGGCTCCACCCTTTCCGATTCCGACCAGGGTTCCCTGGCCACCAATTTTGTTGCCGAGCAACCTCCTTCCTACTACGCCGAACTTTACCGGCGCGACAACCTTAACGGCGGGCATGTGATTATGCTGGGGCCGGGTAACGAGGCGGCGGCGGCCGAGGCTTTAGCTGCCTGGCCCGGCGGTTTGCAGCTGGGCGGCGGGATCACCGCCGACAACGCCGGCCGCTGGCTCGACCTGGGGGCTGAGGCGGTGATTGTTACCTCCTATGTCTTCCGGGACGGCCAGGTGCTGGAAGAGCGCCTTCGTCGCCTGGTCAAGGCCGTGGGACGGGAGCGACTGGTGCTGGACCTGAGTTGCCGCCGGCGGGACGGGCGCTTCCTGGTGGTTACTGATCGCTGGCAAAAATTCACCTCCATGGCGGTTGACGCCACTTCTCTTGAGTATTTTTCCCGATTTTGCTGTGAGTTTCTCGTTCATGCCGTGGACGTCGAGGGCAAGTGTGCCGGGGTGGCGGAAGATCTGCTGACCTTGCTGGCTGCCGCTACGCCGTTACCCACCACCTACGCCGGCGGTGTGGCCAGCCTCGACGATCTATACCGGATTAAAGAGCTGGGCCGTGATCGCCTGGATGCCACCATCGGCAGCGCTCTGGACATTTTCGGTGGAACCGGGGTACAATACCGAGATGCGGTGGCCTTCAATCGAGAGGGTCAAAGGCAGTAGGGGAGATCAAATCCTCACTGCCGGACTGTTTCGTTGGGGGGGGAGGGAGAGTGAGCAACGCGGAGCAGGAAAAAAAAATTCGCCGCTTCATCGAGCGCATGCCGAGCCTTTCCACCACCGTGACCAAGGTGATGGAGATCTGCAACCAGCCCGAAACCTCCGCCAACGACCTTAATCGGGTAATTTCCCTGGACCCGGTGCTCACCGGTCAGGTTCTCAAGCTGATCAACTCCGCCTATTACTCCCTGCCCAACCAGATCGGCTCCCTGACCCGGGCCATAATTCTGCTGGGGGTCAATACCATCAAAAACCTGGCCTTAAGTACCGCCGTACTGGGCGGTATTGGCCGGGAAGACTCTTTTCAGGCCCTGAATATGGATAAGTTCTGGACCCACTCCCTGGGAGTGGGGGTTACCGCCAGAATGCTGGCCGGTCGGCGGGGGGCGGTGCGGCAGCAGCAGGAGGAATATTTTGTGGCCGGCCTGCTGCATGACTTGGGCAAAATCCCCTTAAACGTCTGTTTCCCCCAGGAATATCGTAAGATTCAGCAACTGGCTGCTTACCGCCGCCTGCCCCTGGACCGGGCGGAGGCGGCGGTGCTGGGGTTGGACCATGGCCGGGTGGGGCGGATGATCGGCGAGAAATGGCAGCTTAACGCCGACCTGGTGGAACTGCTGGCCGGGCATCATCGCGCCTCGGCCGAAATCCGGGAAGATCTGCGTTCCATGGCGGCCCTGGTGGCGGTGGCCGATGCCTTTATGAATTTACAGGGGCCGGGGGCCGCCGGCAACTCCTACCCCGACAAGGCAAATCTGAAGGCATTGCTGCAACAGGAAAAAATCAACTGGCGGGCCCTGGCCGGGTTGTTGCCCGAGGTGGAGGCGGAAATCGAAAAGGCCCAGATATTCCTCACCGTGGCCCGCCAATAAAGGTAAGCGTTCAGCAGCACCGCATCTTCGGGCGATCAGCCAGGCTTACGTACAGGGGTACGCTGCACCTGGCTGCTTGCCCGAACCTGCGGCACTGCTGAACGCTTACCGCCCGTTGAACCGGTAGGTTAGTGCCTCTGAAGCACGGTTACCAATAAAGGAGAGCTTATGAAGATCAGGCTGAAATTCTGGGGGGTGCGGGGTTCGGTGCCTTGCCCGGGTCCGGAAACCGTTCGTTACGGCGGTAATACCGCCTGCCTGGAGATCCGTTTTCCCGAGCTGGATGATCGCTTGCTGATCATCGACGCCGGCAGCGGCCTGCGCAGTCTGGGCAACCAGATGATGGCCCGGGATTTTGCCCGTGGCCCCATCGACGCCTCCATCTTTCTAACCCACACCCACTGGGACCATATCATGGGTTTCCCCTTTTTCGTGCCCATCTATGTGCCCGGTAACAAGCTGACCATTTACGGGCCGGTAAGCTACGAGGAAGACACCCTCCAGGGTATCGTCGGCGGGCAGTTGACCTACCGCTATTTCCCGGTGCGGGAGGCCGAGCTGGCCGCAACCATCAATTACGTCGAGCTTAAGGAAGGCCGCCTGGACCTGGGGGACGGGGTCAGCCTGGTTACCCGTTACCTCAATCACCCTGTGCTTTGCCTGGGTTATCGCATTGAGTATGGCGGTAAGGTGCTGTGTACGGCCTACGACACCGAGCCCTACCGGAACCTCTTTGTCACCGACCCCGCCGCCCCCGGCTATGACGCCGAGATGGCTCGGGAAGGTGAAGAGGTGGCGGCGGAACAGAACCGGCTCCATGAAGAGTTCTTTGCCGGGGCCGATCTGCTGATTCACGACAGCCAGTACACCGAACAAGAGTATCTGGCCGGCAAGCTGGGCTGGGGGCACTCCAGTTTCGAACGGGCCATTGCCGTGGCGCGCCGGGCAGGCGTAAAAAGCCTGGCCCTTTTTCATCACGACCCCGAGCGCACCGACGCCCAACTCGATGATTTGGCAGCCAACTATTGCGACCGGGAAGATGGCCTGGAAATTTTCATGGCCCAAGAGGGTATGGAAATAGAAATTTGAGCTGTTGAAAAAAACTGAACCAACCGGGGGTTATTGCCGATCAGTTAAACAGAAAGCCAAAACTTGATGACTTCGCCAGAAGTCCATGGGCGGACTTTTTGCGATCCCATCTAATTCGGGTGGCTGGTATGGTTATTTCCGACGAATACAAATTTCCCCGGGTGTTACCGGTGGACCCGTTCCGCAAACGACGCCGGGTTGAGGAAGTGGACCCGGTGCCGGCGGTGGCCCGCATCGGTGCTTTCAGGCGGGAATGGAACCGGAACCGGGGAGGGGAGCAGCAGTCGGCGCCCCGGCCCCGGAATTTGAACGCCGAACAGGAGCAGGAAGTGCGCCGCCAGGTTCGGCACGCCAACCGCAAGTTCGAGGAACAGGGTATTTTTTTGCGGTTGGTTCTGTCCCGGCGTGAAGATGGTTTCCACCTGGACGTCTACGATTGCACCGATAACACAATGTGCCAGCTGGCGGCCGATCTTGTCATTACCCTTGATGAATTGCCGACCCTGCTCCGCAACCTGGAAGACGAAGCGGGCCTGCTGGTCGACACCCGCACCTGAGGCACCGGTTTTTTTGTTTTCCCTACCCTCCTTTTTTGTCTTGAAATCCCCGGTCGAACGTGCTACCAATGCCTCTTAATTTCTGAACCGGTATTCAGAATAGCCGCTTGGGCCTTGCTTTTGGGCAAGTGGGGAGCGGAAAACAGAGGGAGAGGGAGGAATCAGGGGGATGACGCTGGAGCAATTTCTAGCCGAGAACAAGGGGGAGTTGCAAGATCGCTGGGTTGACCGGGTTCTTGACAGCTATGCCGGAGATGCCGCCACCATATTCAAGGGCGAGCAGGACCGTTTTGCCAACCCGGTGGGCTACAACACCCGCCACACGCTAACCGCCATCTATTCCCTGCTTTTTGATCAACCGGAAGTGGACCTTCAGCGGCTCAAGGCCGAACTGGAGACCTTCATCAAGATCCGCGCCGTGCAGACCTTTACCCCGGCTTCGGCGGTGGGGTTCATCTACGACCTTAAGGCCGTGGTCCGCCACGCCGTCGGCAAACAGCGCGATCTGACGGTCAGCCAGGAAGAGTGGGCCAACTTCCACGACACCCTCGACCAGCTTGCCCTGGTGGTTTTCGACCTCTACATGGCCAGCCGGGAGCGCCTTTTTCAGGCCCACCTCAACGAAATTAAAACCATGAATCATATGCTTACCAAGCACGGCTGCCCGTCAGCCGGGCTGGTGGATAAAACCACGCAGTTAATGGCGGATGTTCAACCTCTTCATACTCAAAGCAACGAAGCGAGGTAATGGTCAATGAGAGTCCTGAAAGCCTTTATCGCGGTCGTGGCACTGGTCCTGGTCGCCCTGGTGGTGGCCCAGGTGCCTGGCGGGCAAAGCCTGCTCGGGATAGTGCTGCCCTACCTGGCATTTGCCATTTTTCTGGGCGGCTTTATCTACAAGGTGGTGTATTGGGCCAAATCACCGGTGCCTTTCCGGATCCCCACCACCTGCGGGCAGGAAAATTCGCTGCCCTTCATCAAGCAGAACAAGCTTGACTGCCCCACCACCAAGGGCCAGGTAGTGGGCCGGATGCTGCTCGAGGTGCTGCTGTTCCGCTCGCTGTTCCGCAACACCCGGGCCTCCATTCATGACGGCCCGACCCTGGCTTATGGCTCCAATAAGTGGCTCTGGCTTTTTGCCTTGTTGTTCCACTACAGCTTCCTGGTCATTATCCTGCGCCACATGCGGCTTTTTACCGACCCCATCGCCGGCTTCGTGCCAATGCTGGAATTTGCCGACGGTTTTCTGGAAGTGGGCGCCACCACCATCTACCAGAGCAGCTTCATCCTGCTGGCGGCGGTGACCTTCCTCTTCCTGCGCCGGGTGGTGCGCCCCTACCTGCGCTACATCTCGCTGCCCGCCGACTACTTCCCGCTGCTGCTGATCTTCGGCATCGGCTTGAGCGGGATCCTGATGCGCCATGTCTTCCGGGTCGATATCGTCTCCGTCAAGGAGCTGACCATGGGGCTGGTAACCTTCTCGCCCAGCATTGAAGGACAAATCGGCGCCATCTTCTTCGTTCACATCTTCCTGGTCTGTGTGCTGCTGGCTTACTTCCCCTTCAGCAAGCTGATGCACCTTGGCGGGGTCTTCATGAGCCCCACCCGCAACATGGCCAACAACAGCCGGATGGTGCGCCATGAGAATCCGTGGAACGATCCCAACATTAAGCCCCACTCTTACGCTTCTTACGAGGATGAGTTCCGCCAGTTCATGGTAGATGCCGACCTGCCGGTGGAAAAGCAGCCGGAACCGGCTACCGCTGAGCCGGAAGCCGAGGAGGCTGCTCCCACGGAAGAGCCAAAGGCGTGATCCGGCCTTGCCGACAGTGCATAAAATCTTCAGATAAGGAACGACGACAATGGCAGATACCAAAGCAGCAGAAATGAAGGTTAAGGTGGTCACGGAGCCGTCCCTGATGACCGGCGCCGTCCCCACCCACGACTGGTGGGATGTGGAGGCGATCTTTAAGCCCGGCAATTACTGCTACCCGGCCAAGAAGAGCATTGCCGAGTACCACGGCAAGAATCTTCCCGGACTGTTCGGCGAACCCCGCGACTGGGATATTGAAAGTGATGACTGGGCCTTGCCGGAAAACTGGAAGGAGATCATCATCAACGGCATCAAGGAGCGGCTGGATAAGTTCCGCTCCCTCAAGATATTCATGGACTGCTGTGTCCGCTGCGGGGCTTGCGCCGACAAGTGCCACTTCTTCCTGGGCACCGGTGATCCCAAGAACATGCCGGTGCTGCGGGCCGAGCTTTTCCGCTCGGTATACCGCAACGACTTCACCACCGCCGGCAAAATTCTGGGCCAGATCGCCGGGGCCCGGCCCATGACCTTCAAGGTGTTGAAGGAATGGTTCATGTACTTCTACCAGTGTACCGAGTGCCGGCGCTGCTCGGTCTTCTGCCCCTACGGCATCGACACCGCCGAGGTGACCATGATGGGCCGGGAATTGCTGCATCTGGTGGGGGTCAACACCAACTGGATTCTCGAGCCGGCGGCCAACTCCAACCGCACCGGCAACCACCTGGGCCTGCAGCCCCACACCTTCAAGGAAAACGCCGAGTTCCTGCTCGACGACATTGAAGAGGCCACCGGGGTAAAGCTCAACAATCTCACTTTCAACCGCAAAGGGGCCGAGGTTCTCTTCATCATCCCCTCGGCGGATGTCTTCGCCGACCCTGGCATCTTCACCTTCATGGGCTACATCATGCTCTTCGAGCATATCGGCCTTGATTACACCATCAGCACTTACTCTTCGGAAGGCGGTAACTTCGGGTTGTTCACTAACAACCAGTTGATGAAAAAGCTCAACGGCAAGATGTACGCCGAGGCCAAGCGCCTGGGCGTGAAGTGGATCCTGGGCGGTGAGTGCGGCCATATGTGGCGGGTCGTTCACCAGTACATGAACACCATGAACGGTCCGGCGGATTTCCTGGAAATACCCAAGAGCCCCATCACCGGTACGGTCTTTGAAAATGCCGCCGCCACCAGGATGGTGCATATCAGTGAGTTTACCGCCGACCTGATCCACCAAGGCAAGCTGAAAATCGACAAAAACCGCAACGACAACCGGATCGTGACCTTCCACGATTCCTGCAACACCTCCCGCGGCATGGGCTTGCTGGAAGAGCCCCGCTACATCATCAACAGCGTCTGCAACAACTTTTACGAAATGCCGGAAAACACCATCCGGGAAAAGACCTTCTGCTGCGGCAGCGGTACCGGCCTCAATACCGGCGAGATCATGGATTTGCGGATGCGCGCCGGATTGCCCCGGGCCAACGCGGTCAAGTACGTGGCCGAGCGCCATGGGGTCAACATGCTCGCCAATGTTTGCGCCATTGACCGGGCCACCTTGCTGGCCCTCAATCAATACTGGAATCCGGAAGTGCAGGTTTGCGGTATTTCGGAACTGGTCGGCAACGCCCTCATCATGGAGGGAGAAAAAGAGCGGGAAACGGACCTGCGGGGCGAACCCCTGCCGGGAATGGAGGGTTAAAACATGTACGGAAGCGGACGAATCATTCCAGCATTGATCATCTTTGTCGGCCTGATGACCTTTCCCATCTGGTACAACGCCGGCAAGGCCCAGCAGCCGCCGGTGCTGGTGCTGCCCACTGAACATACCGAATGCGTACGCGACGCTCAGTACATGCGCGAGAGCCATATGGTGCTGCTGCACGAATGGCGCGACGACATTCTCCGTAAAAGCGGGCCCCGCTCCGGGGTGACCGCCAGCGGCATGCAGTACCAGCGCAGTCTGCAGCAGGGTTGTATGAGCTGTCACTACGACAAGAAAAACTTCTGCGACCAGTGCCATGACTACACCGCCGTGGTCCCCGACTGCTGGGCTTGTCATCTCGAACCGACCAAGGAGGCCATCTAAGATGAAGAAGGACAGGCGAGATTTTCTTAAACTTGCGGGCTGTGCGGCGGTCGCCGGGGTTGGCTCATCCACCGCCTTTCACTCGCTGCTGCGCGGCGAGGCCGAGGCCGCCGGCCTGAGAAGGGCCGGCACCAAAAAAGAGAAGACCGGTGTCCGCTTGGGCATGGTGATTGATATCCAGAAGTTTCTCGATGACCAAGACCTGGCCCGGCGCTGCATCAGGGTCTGCCACCAGATCCATAACGTGCCGGAGTTCGGCAACCCCAAGGATGAGATCAAGTGGCTGTGGACCGATCGCTTCGAGCATGTCTTTGTCAAGGATACCCATTACCGCCAGGCCCAGCACCTCCAGGGCATGCCGGTGCTGACCCTGTGCAACCACTGCGACAATCCGCCCTGCGTGCGGGCCTGCCCCACCAAGGCGACCTTCAAAAAGGCCGACGGGATAGTGGGGATGGATTACCACCGCTGCATCGGCTGCCGTTTCTGCATGGCGGCCTGTCCCTACGGCGCCCGGAGTTTTAACTGGCGCGATCCGCGGGGTATGGATGAGCACGGCCGCTCCTTTATCCGCGAGCTTAATCCCGATTACCCGGCCCGAACCATGGGCGTGGTGGAAAAGTGTAACTTCTGCAGCAAGCGGCTGGCCCAAGGCAAGCTACCTGCCTGTGTGGAAGAGGCGGCCGGAGCAGAGGCCATGTTTTTTGGCGATCTCAACGACCCCAACTCCGAGGTCAGCCGGGTGCTGCGCGAGAAGTTCACCATTCAGCGGCGACCGTCCCTGGGAACCTATCCATCCGTCTTCTATATCATTTAAGGTGAGCCGTCATGATTGAAAAAGCGTTTCAGGGGAGTAAAGGATACTGGACGTGGATAGCGTGTCTGCTGGCGGTCATCGCCATCGGGGGCATGTTCTACGTGCAGCAGTGGAACTACGGTTTGGGAATCACCGGCATGAGCCGGGACGTATCCTGGGGCTTGTACATCTCCCAGTTTACCTTCCTGGTCGGGGTCGCCGCCGGCGGCTTGATGCTGGTGCTCCCCTATTATCTGCATAACTACAAGGAATTCGGGCGGATTACCATCCTCGGCGAATTCATGGCCATCGCCGCGGTGGTGATGTGTCTGATGTTTATCATCGCCGACCTGGGCCAGCCCATGCGGGCCCTCAACGTGCTGCTGCACCCCACCCCGCAATCCATGCTGTTCTGGGATATGGTGGTGCTTAACGGCTACCTGGCCCTCAACCTGATCTGCGGCTGGGCCATTCTTCACTCCGAGTACAAAGGGGTCAAGTACTCCAACTGGGTCAAGCCCTTTATCTACCTTTCCATTCCCTGGGCCATCAGTATCCATACCGTTACCGCCTTTCTGTATGCCGGTCTGCCCGGCCGCGATTACTGGCTCACCGCCATCCTGGCGCCGCGCTTTCTGGCCTCGGCCTTTGCCGCCGGTCCGGCCCTGTTGCTGATCATCGCTCTGATCATCGAGCGCAACACCCTTTTCCGGGTAGGCCAGGTGGCCAAGGATAAGCTGGTGACCATTATTTCATACGCCGCCATCATCAACTTCTTCTTCCTGGCCTGTGAGTTCTTCAGCGCTTACTACAGCCAGTACCCGAGTAAGATGTACACCAAGGATTATCTCTTCTTCGGCTTGGAGAAGGACGGCAGCATCTTCAACAACCTGGTGCCCTACATGCAGGCCTCGGTGGTGATCGGACTCATCGGTATTGCCATGATTTTTTACGCCCGCTCGAAAAAATCGGACCTGCTGCTGGGGATTTCCTGCGGTCTGATCTTCCTGTCGCTGTGGATCGACAAGGGCCTGGGCATGGTGCTGGGCGGCTTTGTCCCCAACCCCATGGGCCAGGTAACCCAGTACTATCCCACCATTCCTGAGCTGGGTATCACCGCCGCCGTCTGGGCCACCGGCTTCCTGATCCTGACCATTCTTTACAAGGTGGCCATCAGCGTTAAACTGGAGAAAGAGCTGTAGTAAAAACTCTTGCCAGCCAATAGCAGTTCCTTTATGAAGCAGGTTTGGGCATGGGTCCCCGAACCTGCTTCATTTTTTTGGTTAGACGATGAATATTATTCGTTATCGTAATCTGGCTGGATTGGCAACGGCCCCGGTGCATGGCTCGTTTGGCCGTTGGGGCGGGGTGAGCCACGGCGCCCTGGCCGATTTGAATGTCGGGGCGGCGGTGGGGGATGAACCGCAACGGGTGGCGGAAAACCGCCGCCGCATGGGCCAGGCCCTGGGGCTTGAACTGCTGGTCTCGGCCGGCCAAGTGCACGGCGATCGGGTGGCGGTGGTGGCCGAGAGGCCGGAGGTGGACCAAGAGATAGCCGACTGCGACGCCCTGGTCAGCAACCTGCCCGGCGTGGGGCTGCTGATCTGCCAGGCCGATTGCCAGGCGATAATGCTCCATGACCCGCAGCGGAGGGTGGTGGCCAATATTCATGCCGGCTGGCGGGGCAGCGCTTTGAACATCATTGCCGTCACTATCAAGGTGATGGCTGAGCGCTTCAACACCGCCCCCACCGACCTGCAGGCCGCCATCAGCCCTTCCCTCGGCCCCTGCTGCGCCGAGTTCGTCAACCATCACCGTGAGTTACCCCCGGCCTTTCAAGCCTACCAGGTGCGGGAAAACTATTTCGATTTCTGGGCCATCAGCCGGGAGCAACTGCTCTCTGCCGGGGTGTTGCCAGGCAACATAGAAGCGGCGGAAATCTGCACCCGCTGCAACCCCAACTTCTTTTCCTTTCGCCGCGATCGCGCCTGCGGTCGCCAAGGTTCTGTAATCGCCTTATGAAAAAGAATCGATCATCTTCACCTACGGCGGCTGGAGAGGGTTTACGCCCTCGGCAGGTGGCGCTGGAAATACTGCTGCAGCAGGAACAGCAAAATCGTCCCCTGGACCAGGTGCTGGCGGAGTATCCCGCCCGGCGCTGGCCTTCCGATCGCCGTGACCGGCAACTGGTGCGGGCGCTGGTTTATGAGGTGCTGCGCCGCCGGGGTTTTCTCGACCATGTCGTGGCCCGCTACGCCAAGCACCCGCTGGCCAAAATGAAACCCCTTACCCTGGCGGCCTTGCGCTTGGGGCTGGCGCAACTGCTCTATTTTGACCGCCTGCCGCCGGCGGCGGCCATTGATGAAACCATCCGCGCCCTCAAGGCGGCCCGCCAGCCTCGCTGGATTACCGGTTTTGTCAATGGATTGCTGCGCAATGCGGCCCGGGAGCGGGCGGAGCTGTTGCGCCTGGCCGCCGAGCAGTGCGATTGGCTCAGCGTCCCGGCCTGGCTGCGGCAACGCCGTGAGCAGCAATTAGGGCAGGAAAGGGCTTACCATCGCAGCCGGGCGGAAAACCAGCCGCCTCCCCTGGTACTGCGGGTCAATACCGCCAAAATCAACTGCGCGACCCTGGCTGAGCAGTTGCAACACAACGGGATCGAAGTGGAGGAGAGCACTTTCGCCCCGGCGGCCTTGCGCCTGCCTTCATACCATGGCCGGGTGGAAGAGTTGCCCGGTTTTAACGAGGGCTGGTTTGCCGTCCAAGATGAAGCGGCGCAACTGGTAACCATGCTGCTGCAAAAGGAACCCGACCCGGAACCGGGGGCGTTATTCCTTGATGCCTGCGCCGGCTTGGGAGGCAAAACCGCGCATCTGGCCGAGCTTTTACCGGCAGAAAGCAGGCTGGTAGCACTGGAGCCCCACACCGGCCGTTTTGCGCTTCTTGCTGAAAACCTGGCTCGCCTGGGCCACAAATTTTTTAAATTACCGCCGGACGGCCCCCCTGAAGAACTTGCCCGCCGCCTGCAGACGGCCGCCGCCGGGAAGCCCGCACCGCTGCTGCTCTGCCCGCAAACCCTGGCAAGCTTCGCCCGCCTGCTTGATTCAGCTTCCGTTGCCCCCGCCTTCCAGGGTATATTGCTGGATGCTCCTTGCTCCGGCTTGGGCGTGGTTCGGCGGCACCCGGACATCCGCTGGAACCGGCAACCCGAGGATCTGCCGCGTTACTGCAAGCAACAAATTGCCCTGCTCGACCAGGCGGCCAAGCTGCTGGCCCCAGGCGGGGTGCTGGTCTACGCGGTCTGCAGCAATGAGCCCGAGGAAAACCGGGAGGTAATCCAGGCGCTAACAAGCCGTCACCCGGAGCTGGAGGTGACCGATCCCCGCCCCTGGCTGCCGCCGCCGGCCGCCACTCTGGTTGACGACGAGGGATACTTGCGCTCCACCCCTGAAACGGGCCTGGACGGCTTCTTCGCCGCCCGCCTGCAAAGAGGTGACGCCCTGGAAAGCGTAAAAAAGATGTAGGCTCAAGAGGGCAAGATGCAAGCTACGTGAATCCTGGACGGGGGCCGGGAAAACCGGTAGCGGCGGGTTCGCTGGCGGCCGGGCGCATGGACGCGCAGGAGGCCGCCAGCGCCTCGGAGGCGGGCATGGATGCCCGCCGAGAATGAGCCGCTACCGGTTTTTCCGGCTCCCACCCCCTGGCCACAACCCCAAAAACTACGGTCATAAGCCCGTTGAGAATTATTTAATGGAACCGCAATATCTCCGCATCCGGGGCGCCCGGATGCACAATCTGCAAAATATCGACGTCGATCTGCCCCGCAACCGCCTGGTGGTCTTCAGCGGCCTGTCGGGCTCCGGCAAGTCTTCGCTGGCCTTCGACACCCTGTATGCCGAAGGGCAGCGGCGCTACGTGGAATCGCTTTCCACCTACGCCCGCCAGTTCCTGGGCCAGATGGACAAGCCCGATGTGGACCTGCTGGAAGGGCTCTCGCCGGCGGTATCCATCGAGCAGCGCACCACCAGCCGCAACCCCCGCTCCACCGTGGGCACCATCACCGAGATTTACGACCACTTGCGCCTGCTGTTCGCCCGGGTGGGCCAGGCCCACTGCCCCCATTGCGGCGAGGCCATCCAGCCCCAGTCCTTGCAGGACATGGTCAAAACCCTGCTGGGCTACCCCGAGGGCAGCAAACTGATCCTGCTGGCCCCGCTGATTGACGATAAAAAGGGCGAACACCAGGCGGTGTTACAAAAACTGCGCCGGGACGGCTTTGTCCGGGCCCGGATCGATGGCGAAATAATCGGCCTTGACCAGGAGATCACCCTGGCCAAAACCAAAAAACACACCATCGAAGCGGTGGTGGATCGCCTGATCATCAAGGAGGGGGTGGCCCGGCGGCTGGCCGACTCGGTGGCCACCGCCCTGCACCTGGCCGAGGGCAAGTTGCTGGTCCACTTTCCCGAGCTGGCCGGCAGCGAGCAGGAGCGGCTGTTCAGCGAACTGGCCGCCTGCGTCAGTTGCGGCCGTAGCCTGCCGGAGCTCTCGCCCCAGCTCTTTTCCTTCAATAACCCCAAAGGCGCCTGCCCGGAATGCGGCGGCCTGGGGGTCAAGCAGGTGTTCGACCCGGAACGTGTGGTGGCCGATCCCCAGCTCAGCCTCAACCAGGGGGCGTTGCTGCCCTGGAGCGGGCGCAGTTCCGGCTCCTACGTCCGCAACCTGATCAAGGCCCTGGCCGAGCGTTACGGCTTCGACCCCGATCGTCCCTTTGCCCGGCTGCCCCAGGCCGCCAAAGAGCTGATTTTTAACGGTAGCGGCCCTGAGCCCGTTACCTTCAGCTACACCCGTTTCCGCCGCCGCCGCACCCACAGCAAGCCCTTTGAAGGGCTGCTGCCGCAGCTTACCCGGCGCTACCTGGAAACCGAATCGGCGGCGGTGCGCGAGGAGCTGGAGCAGTACATGAACGAGCAGCCCTGCCCGGCCTGCCAAGGCGCCCGCCTGCGGCCCGAGGCCTTGGCGGTAACGGTGGGCGACTACTCCATCGCCCGGCTTTGCAGCTTAAGTATCGAAGAGCTGCTGGCCGCCCTGCCGGCCCTGGAGTTCGCTCCGGCCAGGGCCCCGGTGGCGGCCCGGATCATCAAGGAGATCCACGACCGGCTGACCTTCCTCCACGACGTGGGCCTGGGCTACATCACCCTGGCCCGGCGGGCCTCCACCCTTTCCGGCGGTGAGGCCCAGCGGATCCGGCTGGCCTCCCAGATCGGGGCGCGGTTGGCGGGGGTGCTCTACATCCTCGATGAACCCAGCATCGGCCTGCACCAGCGGGACAACCGCCGGCTGATCAACACCCTGCTGCGGCTGCGGGACCTGGGCAACACGGTGATCGTGGTGGAACACGACGAGGATACCATCAGGGCTGCCGATCATGTGTTGGACATGGGCCCCGGTGCCGGGGTGCATGGCGGGCGGGTGGTTTATAACGGCGATGTAACCGGATTGCTGGCGGCGGAAGAGTCGCTCACCGGCGGTTATCTTGCCGGGCGGCTGGCCATTGCGGTACCGGCCAAGCGCCGGCGGCCGGGGAAAAAAAGCGCCTGGCTCAAGCTTAACGGTGCGGCGGCCAACAATCTGCAAAACGTGGAGGTGGCGCTGCCTTTGGGCCTTTTTACCTGTGTGACCGGGGTCTCGGGCTCGGGCAAGTCTTCGCTGGTCATCGAAACCTTGTACAAAGCGGTGGCCCGGCACCTTTACGGCTCCCGGGAGACCCCGGGGGAGTATAAAAAAATCAGCGGCCTGGAGCAACTGGACAAGGTCATCGATATCGACCAGAGCCCCATTGGTCGCACCCCGCGCTCCAACCCCGCCACCTACACCGGGGTGCTGACCCCGGTGCGGGAACTCTTTGCCCGCCTGCCGGAGGCCCGGGCCCGGGGCTACAAGCCCGGCCGCTTCAGCTTCAACCTCAAGGGCGGCCGTTGCGAAGCCTGTGAAGGCGACGGGGTGATCAAGATCGCCATGCACTTTCTGCCCGACCTGTACGTGACCTGCGAGGCCTGTAACGGCAAGCGCTACAACGAGGAAACCCTGGATATCCGGTACAAGGATAAAAATATCGCCGAGGTGCTGGCCATGACGGTGGCCGAGGGGCGGGAGTTTTTCAGCGCCGTGCCGACCATCCGCAACAAGCTGGAGACCTTGTTTGAGGTGGGGTTGGGCTACCTGCCCCTAGGGCAGTCCTCGGTGACCCTCTCCGGCGGCGAGGCCCAGCGGATCAAGCTGTCCCGCGAGCTGAGCAAGCGCCAGACCGGCCGCACCCTCTATATCCTCGACGAACCCACCACCGGCCTCCATCCCGCCGACATCGAGCACCTGCTCCATGTCTTGAACCGCCTGGTGGAGAGCGGCAACACGGTGGTGGTGATCGAGCACAACCTGGATGTGATCAAGACCGCCGATTACCTCATCGACCTGGGCCCGGAAGGCGGCGAGGGCGGTGGCCGGGTGGTGGCCGCCGGCCCCCCGGAACAGGTGGCGGCCTGCCCGGAATCACATACCGGCCGCTATCTCAAGCCACTGCTGGGCTGACAGGTAAGGCTTGGCATTCGGGTGAATATTCGCTATATATGCTGACTTAACCCTGCGGAAATCATAAAAGAACAACCGACTGAGCAAGGAGATGAGCAATGAGCGAGGAACAGAAAGGCGATGCGGCGGCAGGTCAGGGCCAGGCCCAGGGCCAGCAACAGGCTGCAGCCCCGGTATTTCGACTGCAGAAGATGTACCTCAAGGATCTTTCCTTTGAAAGCCCCACCGCGCCGGGGATCTTTACCGAGCAGGGGGTGGACCCCAAGGCCGATGTGCAGTTGAAGCTGGAAAATCGCAAGCTGGAAAGCGCCGATCAATATGAGGTGACCATCAAGATCACCGCCACGGTGACCAACAACAAAACCGGCAAGACCATGTTCATCGTTGAGGTGGAACACGGCGCGGTCTTCCTGCTCCAGAACATCCCCGCCGAACACATGCCGGCGGTGCTGGCCGTAGAGTGCCCGGCCACTCTGTTCCCCTTTACCCGCCAGATCATCAGCCAGACCACCGCCGACGGCGGCTTCATGCCCTTCCTGATGGACCCGGTCAACTTCCTGGCTTTGTATGAAAACTCGCGCCGCCAGCAGCAACAGCAGCAGGAAGGCGTCGCCCCGCAGCAGCAGTAAGAGAAAAAAATAAAGAAACAAAAAGAAAAAAGGCCGTGAACCTGGTTGGTTCACGGCCTTTTCTGTTGGGGTAGTCGACGGGGGGTGTTTTATAACGTGTCAAAACAACTGCCTGACTCACCAAAAGGGCTGGGATTGCCGGGTGGGTTGATGCCACTGTCGTTCAGGTCATCGGCCAGCATGGGGAGGCGGAAATAGCGGCTTCTCTTGCCTTCGCTGCCGGCCACCATGGCCCGGGCGGTCAGTTCCACCCGGATCCAGTGACCCAGTTCCCGGAAATAACGGATATCAAAATGGCCAAAGCCGTCATCGCCGGTGATAACCTCGACGGTGGTGGCGGTGCCCGCTTCGTTGGACAGGGTTACCACGTTGCCGGGGGTCAGGTTGCCACTGTTGTTCTGGTCTTCCCCGGCGTCCTCAATACCGTCCCTGTTTACATCTTCATTTTCGCAAATAGCGGTGGTGGTTGGCACCCAGTAACTCCCACCCCAGGTGTAAAAACCCTTGTAATAATGGGTGGGCCAGATACTGAGGGTCACCTTGGCTCCAGCTACGGGACCGCCGGCTGAGTCAGTTACCAGCACTCCGTAAGGCAGGGCATAGGAAAGCTCGCCATATTCACCGATCACGTTGCTGGTGCCTAAGGTAATAAACAGAGGCGCGCCGCCGACCGTGACAGTAACGGTTTTGTTAACCGCTGGGGCATCGGATACTTGGGCGGTGATCTCCACGGCTTCGTCCAGGGCGCTGGAGGAATCGCCAGCATAGTAAGTGGTTCTTGCCCGGCCGTAGCGGTCGGTGATCGCTGAGATGGGGTCGATTACACCGCTGGTGTTATCGGCCAAGCTAAATTTCACGGTCTTGTTTTTAACCAGGTTGTTTAACGGGTCACGGACGGTGGCGACAATTTCACTTTGCTCCCCCGGGGCGATGATGGCTGGATCGGCCTGCAGGGTCATGGAGTCGGCGACGGTGGCGACAAACAGCACTTCGGTGGTCGCCTGCTGCGTTTGATGCTCAGCTGAGATTTTGGCCAGGCCAGCGCCGTCGGCGCCGGTGGCGGTAAGGTTGACCGTGGCTTTGCCTTCGGCATCGGTCGTGGCGGTGGGCGGCAAAAGAGAGCCACGCGCACTGTGAAAATTGATCTCTTCGCCTGCCACGGGAGCACCGGAATGGGTCCACTGGAGTGTTACCTCGTAGGTTTCGTCCAGTTCCAGTTCCGGCCATTCTTCGCCGTCGGCTGCGGTGGGTGCAATAAACACAAAGATGTCCGGCGTAACCTGAAAGGTGTGGGTAACGGCAGTACCAGCACCGCTGATGGTAATGGTGTCCTCTACATCGTTGGTTACTGTTATGGCGATGGTGGTTCGGCCGCTGGCGTTGGTAGGGGCGATTTCTGCAATATCGTTTTCCGCCGCCGATTCAGCGGCCAGGGTAATGCCTTGAATTCCGGCTCCGGCTGAGTCCCGCAGGGCCACCTCCAGTTGGATGGTGCTGTTATGGGTGGCGGTACCAGGAGCGGTGAGCAGAGTGATCTCGGTGCCGGTGACCATCACGCTGACCGTGTCACTTACGGTCCCGGCGCGGGCCCTGACCTGAATTTCTCGGTTGCTCTTGTCGCCGGGGGTGGAAAGAAGGGCCTGGGCCCGGCCGGCCTCATCGGTGGTGGCGTTGACCACCGCCAGGCTGCCGCTGTAGCCATCGACAATGGAAAAACTGACGGTAACCCCTTGCATCAGCACGTTGCCGGTATCATAAACGATGGCGTCCAGGGTTACCGGCTGGGTACTGGCGGAAGGCAGCTCCGGGCTGCTGGCCAGCAGGGTAATGCTGCCGACATCGGCAAATTCACCATTGTCGATGTCGTTGTCGTCGTCGTTCTTGTTTTCCGCGCAGGCGCTGAAGATGAACAGAAGCAGGAGCAGCAGGACTCCGTAACCAGCTGTTTTTGCCATGTTAAGCATTGATGAACCCCTCCGTCATCAAATAATGGTGGGCTGCAGCAGGATGACCAGTTCCCGTTTACGGGAGGTCTTGGTTTCGTGGCTGAACAGCTTTCCTAAAATGGGGATGTTGCCCAGAATCGGCACCCGGTGGCTGGTGCTATCCTGCACATTGTCGATCAAGCCGCCGATCATCAGGGTGTCGCCGTCCCGTACCTTGACCACGCTGTTGAGTTCGCGGATGTTGATCTGGGGCAACTGGACGGTCATGCCCTGAAAGGTCCGCTCCTGCATGGGTTGGGTAAGGCTGGAGGTAACCGGGGTCAGGCTCAGGACGATCTCGTTCTGATCGGTGATGGTAGGCAGCACCGCCAGACCCAGGCCGGACATCACGGTGTCGGTGGTCACGCTGGTGGAGATGCCGCCGCCGGTGTCGGTGGTGGTTTCTACCTGGGAGATGTAGCGGAAGGTTTCACCCACCGTGATCAGGGCCGGTTGACCGTTCATCACGCTGATCTTGGGGTTGGCCAAAACATCGGCGGCGCCCTGGGTCTCAATGGCATCAAGCAGCACCTGGAAGGGGTTGGGACCGATGGTGGCCTGGGTTACCCCGCCGCCGGCGGCGTCCCAAGGATAGATAATCCCCTCGGGGCCGAACAGCTCAAAGTTGAGGTGCTTGCCGCTTAATACCCCGCGCCAGTCGATACCGCTTTTGTGCTGCTCATCCAGGTTGACCTCGACGATCTTGGCCTCGATGGAGATCTGGCGGAACAAACGGGATTTCAGGTTATCCAGGTATTCCTCGATCTTGTTGACCAGGGGCCGGGGGGCGTTAACGGTGATCAGCCCGATGGGCTTGTCGATGGCGTAATAGCCTTTGGCCCCTTTGACATCACGACGGCGGGTGGTGGTGACCTCGCCGTTGGTGCCCGGGGCCGGGGTGGTCTGCACGGTTTCATCCCAGATCTCCAGGATCTGGTCCAGGTTTTTGCGAATATTTTCCCAGATATCGAACTCATTGCCGTCGCTGGTAAGCTGAATGTTGCCCACCAGGGCGCCACTGCCGCCGCCTATGCCGCCGGCACCCAGTACATCGCCGCCTACACCGGTACTGTAGGTGGAGCGCATGAAGGGCATGGCCACGTGGAAGGCCCGGGTTTCCTGGTACCTGACCACGATGGTGTTGTTGTCCACCTCGTGGAAGTAGTCGACCTGGCGCAGGAGGTTATTGATGGCCTGGTAAAAATCATCATTGGCCCGGATATCCACATCCACCGGCACATGCTGATCAACATCGCTGGCCCAGCTGATGTTCATTCCCCTAAGGCCGGCCAGTTTACGCAAAATCTCCCGCAACGGCACCGGGCCGACGCTGGAAGAGATATCGGCTCCCACCGGCACCCGGACTTCCGGTTCATCCTCGACGCCAAGCTGCAGTCTGGCGTCCTGGGTACGGAAGGCATAGGCCGGGCGCTGGTAGCGTGCCGGCAGTTGGTCGGTGGTCTCCTGTTCCACGGTGGGGGCCAGTGGGGCGGCATCCCGTTCCGAGGGATCGGAGGCAACGGGGGAGCAAGCGGCCAGACCCAGGGTCAGGGCGATAATTCCCAGTATGGTCGGCATAATTTTCAGTGCTCGCATGGTCTTTCTCCTCTACTCTCCTGTGTCGGCGATTCGGCTCCGGATAAAACGCTGCAGGTCCTGCGGCAGCTCAAATCCGGAATGCAGAATAGCGCGGTATTGCTCTCGGGCCTGCTGTACGGCGCCGGTACGGTCAAAAAGTCGGGCTTTGGCGATCATGGTGTCCAGGTCGTCACCAAACAGCTGCTTGTAGCGTTGCAGCAGGGCCAGGGCCCCATTGGGGCTGTCATGCTCCTCGGCAAAGGCGGCATAGCTGATCAAGGCCTCGGCCGACGGCTGGGGCTGGCTGATGGACTGGTCGAAGAACTCCTTGGCGTCGGCGCCGCGCTGCATATTGGCGGCGGCAATGGCCGCCACCAGGGCGGCCCGGTCGTTGGTCTCGTCGTGGCGCAGGGCCATGCGGGCAAAATGCAGGGACCGGGCATTGTTGCCAAGCTTAACCAGGTAGATGGTGGCGATACGCTCCGCCAGGAGCGAGTTCTCCGGCCACAGCTCCAGGGCCGTTTCGTAGACGGTCAACGCTCCGTCATGGTTGCCGGTTTCGTCCAGTTCGGTGGCCTGGCGGATCAATCGGCGTGCCCGGATCTGCTCCGGTGGCAGCTCGATGCGCTGCTGCACGGTGATCTGCGGGGCGGCTCGAACCTGCAACTGTTGCGGGGCCACGGTGTCATCTTCTCTTTCCGGCCAGACAAATTCTTTGGCCCGGGGGGAGATGACGATGGTGTTGTGGCGTTCTTCCTTTTGCAGATCCTTGAGGTTGAGGATGATGTTCAAGGCAAAATCCCATGGCACATCCTTCAGGGTCAGGGTGAGTTGACCGCGAACGGCTTCGTCCACCACCACATTGCGCCCGGTGGCCTGGGCAAAAAAGCGAAAGACGTTATGCAGGTCGGTCTTGAAAAATTCCACATTGACCCGCATCTGTTCATCATCGGGTTCCGGCGCCAGCACCGGCGGCTCCTCCATCGCTACCCCGATGGCGAGGTCGGCCAGGTCATAAGCCGGGGTTTCCGGCTTTGGCTCCACCCGTGGCCGGGTATGAAACTCCAGGGATGGAATTCTGGGCACCACCGGCTCGGCGGTCTCCAGCGGCGGTTGCGCCTTTTTAAGATCGGCCAGGATGGCGGCGGCAGGATCATCGGGCTTGGGCGCCGGAGGTTGCTTGATCTTGGGCGCGGGGATGGTCTTGCTGATCTCTTCTTCCACGGCCGGGGCCGGTTTGGCCTTGCCGGCGGTCATCACCCGCGGCGGGGTGGCCAGGGTCAGCAGAATGTCATGATGGTCGGCGGTGGTACGGTAATCCAGGGTGCTGGAAAGAATGGCCTCCAGACGGATGATGTTCTGCGGCTCCAGGGAACGGCGGCGCAGTTCCTGCAGTTCACCCTGCGGCAAACCGGGCGGGGTGACCAGGCCCTCGGCCCAGTCGGCATCGGCGATATCAATCACCACCCGGGGCGGGTCAAAGAGCAGGTAGCTGGTAAAGGTCGGCGCCGAACTGCCGGAGATTCGCAACATGATGGCGTCGTCTTTTGGTTCCAGGGTGATGGCGTCAACCACATAACCGGCGGTCGCGGCGGTGGCACCAGCCTGGTGGCCGCCCAGCAGCCCGCCGAGCAGCAGCACCAGCACGATCGCCTTGATATGTCGGGGGATGGGTGTCATCACGGTCAATCTCCCTCTTGGGTTAAAAACATTTCAATGGTGCGGTATTCCGTTTCGCCCGTTGGGGTCACCGTGGGCTCTTTGATAATGACCCGACCCGGGGTGATGCTCTCCACCCGGCCCTGGCGGCCGATTAAGTCACCGGGGCGGATGAAATAGCCGCGGCCGGTGGAGTCCTCGGCCATGGCCATGGTCTCCCGGTCGCTGACGATGATGGCGGTCAGGGTCAATTGCCCGGGTTCAAACCGGCGCAGGCCGGTAAGTACCTCCTCCTCTCTTTCTGCTACGTCAACGTCCGGCGAGGGAGCGGGGGCGGCCTCCACGAAGGGCATAAAGGGGTCGGGGCGGCCGACCAGGCGGTAAACAAAGTCGGCCTGAGGCGAAAGCTGTAACTCCGGGGTGTCGGCCAGCGACGGCGGGGCCGGTACCTCCAGGATGACTTCCGGGGACACTTGGTCGGCTGCAGGCGCCTCTTCTCCGGTGGCCCATTGCGGGCCGGCAAGGCCAAAAGCCATGGCCAGGGTGCCGATGCGTATGGTTTTGCTTGCCGAATAACGCATGATTTCCTATCGCCTCCGCGAGCGGGCCGGTGGGGGCGGCGCCGTTTCCGGTTCGATGAAGCGGTAAGTCAGCAAAGTGATGTTGGTGGTCAGGTACATCCGGTTCCCGGTGCGGGTCGGTGAACTCATATTGATGTCCTGCACCGTGACAATCCGGGGCAGTTTGCTGATGCGGTCAAGAAAGGTGCCGACGTTATGGTATGGTCCCCGGACCGAGATACTGAGGGGGATTTCGGCGTAAAACTGGTGTCGCACCTCACTCTGGGGGCGGAACAGCAGAAAATCCAGGCCGGAGTGGGTACCCAGGTTGGAGATGCTGGTCAGCAGCAGGGGAATCTCTTTTTCTTCGGGTAGCAGTAGGGATAGTTCTTCCAGTCGCAGTTCCACCTGCCGGGTGTCTTCCCGATGCTGGTCAATTTCCCTTGCTACCCGGGCAAGACGTGTGATCTCGCTTTCCAGGTTTTGGATGCGGTTGCGGGCCTGGTCCATTTCGCCCGCTTTGGGGATAAACACCAGGAAGGTGAAAATAACCGCCGGCAGCGCGCAGACCCCCAGCAGGATCAGCAGTTTGTGCAGGCTGGTGAGCATGCCGGTTTTGGTTTCCAGCAGTACATCCAGCTTTTTGAGCAGCGGCTTCAGTTTCTGGTTCATTCCGCTTCCTCCGATGCCGGTTTGGGCGGGGTGACCCGGATAACCAGGGAAAATGATTTAAGCCGGTTGCCGCCCACCTCGGTCTGGGTGGAACTGGTCAAATCAGCGCTGCTAAAATAGGGGGAGCGTTCCAGGGCCTGCATGTATTGGGCGATGGTGGGGTTGTCCAGGCCGATACCGGCCAGGTTGATGGTGGTGCCGGACATCCGCAGGGAGGTTAGCCACATCCGGGCGCTGGGAGTCAGGTTGCTGATCTCGTCCACGATTCGGACGGGCAACTGGGAGTCGGCGCGCAACTGGTCGATGGCGGCAATCTTGACCTCCAGCTCTTCACGCTTTCTTCTAAGGCCGTCGATTTCTCTTTGGATGGCGACATAAGAGGCCCGCTCCGCCTCCAGGTCGCTGATTCTCGCCTCCAGCCGGCCGGCCTGAAGGGCCATCACCAGGGTGATTCCGCCCAGAACAAGCAGCACAACCGCCAGGGCGCCGAAAAGGCCGAAAAACTCGTAGCGCCGGCGCAGTTTTTGCCTGATTTCCTTGATCGGCAGCAGGTTTATCTTAATCATGGTCTTCCCCTAAAACTCCACCGACCGGGTGGCCAGGCCGAAGGCCTGGCCCATTTCCGGGGCGGCGACCTGCAGGTACTCGGGGTCGATTTTTTTTGGGTCGTATTCAATTCTGGTGAAGGGATTGAATACGGTGCAGGGCAACTCGCACTGTTGGGCCAGGTAATCGGCCAGGCCGGTAAGCCTTGCGCTGCCGCCGCTGATCACGATCCGGCTGATGGGCTGGTCCTCGTTGCTGGAGAGGTAAAAAGCGATGGCCCGCTTGATCTCTTCGCTCCACTGCCGGCAGGTGTCTTGTACAATCTCCGCCGCTTTTTGCCGTGTTTCTTCCGAGGGAGCCGGCATTTTGCCGGTTTTCAGGGCCTCGGCCTCATCGAAGGAAAGACCCAGGGAGTTTTGCAGTTGAATGGTCAGGTCGCGGCCGCCCAGGGTGATGTCGCGGGTCAGGGCCGAACTGCCGCCACTGAGCAGGTTGATGTTCATTTTGCCGGCCCCGATGTCCACCAGGGCCACGTTTTCCGCTTGCTGCTGGTGGGCGTCGAAGGCGTTTTCCAGGGCAAAGGCGTCCACGTCCACCACCACCGCTTCCAGCCCCAGGCCGTCCAGCAGTTCCAGGTAGCCGTCCACCAGCTCCTTTTTGGCCGCCACCAGCATCACATCGGTGTTTTCGTCGCCTTCCCGGTTGGTCTGCAGGTCGTGGAAGTCCAGGTAAACATCATCGATATCAAAGGGGATGTACTGCTCCGCCTCTTCGATGATGTGCTTTTCCAGCTCTTCGGTACTCATCACCTGGAGGTTGATTTTTTTTACGATCACCGAGTAACCGGAAACGGAAATGGCCACTTTGCGGTTTTTGCTTTTCAGGTTGGCCAGCAAAGGGGAGAGCACCCCGGCCACGGCCTCGGCGTCGAGCAGAGCGCCATCTTCGGTGGCCTCGGGCGGGATCAGGGCGCTGCCCAGGGTCAGCAGCCGGTAGCCGTCGGTCAGGCGATGCAGCTCGCAGACCTTGACGGCATGGGAGCCGATGTCCAGCCCCAGGGCCAAAGCGGATCGGCCGCCACCGGGCAGGGTAAGCCGCCCGAGGGAGGACAGGCTTATTTTTTTAAGGTTTGGCAGGGTTAAGGCCATCGCTGATCCTGTCACCAGACTTGCACAACATTGCTATGTAAGCAGGCAACTCATCATTTGTCGCCTTTCTTTATGCTTCCGGGTACTTCCAGGCTTTTAAGCCTAACGTCATGATCGCATTAAGGACATAAAAGGGCCGCGATGTCAAGGGTAAAGCTTAAATATCAAGCGGTTGCTTGTCTTTTTTTGTGCTTTGCGGTATAGCTACACAGGTTTGCCGGACGGTTTTCGCCGCCCCGGGTGACGGCCCGAAACCCTGACAGGCATTGGGTTTAAGATGGGGCGCCTCCAGGCACCGGCGCCGTTGGCGGCAGTTTAAGCGGGTCTTTTAAAAAATCTTTTGCTGGAGGAAAAAGTTTGACCGATAATAATCGGGAGTCTTCACGGAAATCAGTTTTTCGTGAATATGCCGAGGCCATTATTGTGGCCCTGCTCCTGGCCCTGCTCATTCGCACTTTTGTGGTGCAGGCCTTTAAAATTCCCTCCGGCTCCATGGAACCGACGCTGTTAATCGGCGATCATCTGCTGGTCAACAAGTTCGTCTACGGGGTGCGCAACCCCTTCAGCGGGGAGGTCTGGGTCAGTCTGCAAGAGCCTAAGCGTTACGACGTGGTGGTTTTTCGCTATCCCCGTAACCCTAGGCAGGACTATATCAAGCGAATTATCGGCCTGCCGGGTGAGACCGTGGAGATTCGTGATAAACAGGTTTATATCGACGGTGAACCACTGGAAGACCCCCGGGCGGTGTTTCGCGACGACGATATCCTGCCTCCCTCCCGCCAGCCCCGCGACAACTTCGGCCCGGTGAAAGTGGGCCCCGATGAACTTTTCACTTTGGGGGACAATCGCGATAACAGCCACGACAGCCGCTTCTGGGGCATGGTGGAGACCACTGCCCTGCGGGGCAAGGCCTTTGTTTTATACTGGTCCTGGGATCATGAGGAAACCGGGGTGCGCTGGAATCGACTGGGGCAGAGGATAGAATAACCATGAGCGCCGATTACCTTTTTCCGCATCGACACATCCTGGGGCTTGGTGATCTGGCCGCCGCCGATATCGATTTCATTCTTAAAACCGCCGAGAGCTTCAAGGAAATATCGCAACGCTCGATCAAGAAGGTGCCCACCCTGCGGGGGAAAACGGTTATCAACCTGTTTCTGGAACCCTCCACCCGCACCCGGCTCTCTTTCGAGATCGCCGCCAAGCGGATGAGCGCCGACACCTTCAACATCTCCGGGGCCGGTAGCAGCACGGCTAAGGGTGAGACCATGGTGGATACGGCCCGTAACCTGGCGGCCATGAACCCCGACTGCATCATTATCCGTCACTCCTGTTCCGGCTCCCCCGGCCTGCTGGCCCGGCATATCGATGCCTCGGTGATCAACGCCGGCGACGGGGCCCATGAGCACCCCAGCCAGGGCCTGTTGGACCTGATGACGGTGCGGGAGCACAAGGGGCGAATTGCCGGTTTGAAAGTGGCGATCATCGGGGATATCACCCACAGCCGGGTGGCCCATTCCAATATTATCGGCTTTTGCAAAATGGGGGCCGAGGTTCGGGTGGCCGGGCCCGCCACCTTGATCCCGCCGGGGATTGCCGCCATGGGCGCGCAGCATTGCCGCTCGGTGCGCCAGGCGGTGAGCGGGGCCGATGTGGTGATGACCCTGCGGATTCAGAAGGAGCGCCAGCAGGACCCGCTGCTGCCCTCCTTGCGGGAATACGCCATCTTTTACGGGATTACCCCGGAAATCATGGCCCTGGCCGCGCCCGATGCCATCCTGATGCACCCCGGCCCCATTAATCGAGGGGTTGAGCTTGATCCGGCCCTGGCCGACGGGCCCCGCTCGGTTATCCTGGACCAGGTGACCAACGGGGTGGCGATCAGGATGGCCCTATTGTACCTCATAATGGGTGGAGAATAGTAATCGTACAGCAGCACCGCATCTTCGGGCGATCAGCCAGGCTTACGTACAGGGGGTACGCTGCGCCTGTCTGCTTGCCCGAACCTGCGGCACTGCTGAACGATTACGGCCCGTTAGACCGGTAAGTTGGTACCCCTGGTGAACGTTTACGGAGAATAATTGCGTATGTCTGCTGATGCTTCGATTTTGCTGGAAAACGCTCGGCTGCTGGACCCGGCTTCCGGTCTGGACGAGAAGGGATATCTGCTGGTGCACGAGGGCCGGATCGTGGCGGTGGCGGCGGGCAGCCCCGCGGGGTTGGAGTTGCCGCCGCAGTTGCGGCGGATTGACGCCGACGGTCGCTGGCTGGCACCCGGCCTGATCGACATCCATGTGCATTTGCGGGAACCCGGCGAGGAACACAAGGAAACCGTCGCCAGCGGGGCGGCGGCCGCCGCCGCCGGCGGCTTCACCGCCGTGGCCTGCATGCCCAACACCAGGCCGGTCAACGACAGCGCGGCGGTTACCTGCCAGATCATGGCCGCCGCCGCCGGGGCCGCCGCCCGGGTTTACCCGGTGGGGGCCATCAGCGTGGGGTTGCAGGGCGAAACCCTGGCCCCTTTTGGTGAAATGCGCCGGGCCGGGGTGCGGGCGGTCAGTGACGACGGCCGGCCGGTGGGCAACAGCCAGTTCATGCGCCGGGCCTTGGAGTATGCCGGCGACCACGACCTGCTGGTGATCAGCCATGCCGAAGATGACAGCTTGAGCCGCAACGGGGCGATGAACGAAGGGGAGACCGCCACCCGCCTGGGCCTGCGGGGGATTCCGGCAGTGGCCGAGGAGATTATGGTGCACCGGGAGCTGGCCCTGGCCGAGTATACCGGCCGGCCCATCCATATCGCCCATGTCAGTACCGCCGGAGCGGTTGACCTGGTGCGGCGGGCCAAGGCGCGGGGAGTGCAGGCGACGGCGGAAACCGCCCCCCACTACTTCACCCTCACCGAAGAGGCGGTGGGCCTTTACGACACCCGGGCCAAGATGAACCCGCCGCTGCGCACCGCCGCCGATGTGGCCGCCATCCGCGAGGCCCTGGCCGACGGCACCCTGGAGGTGATCGCCACCGACCATGCCCCCCACAGTGAACTGGAAAAGGAGCTGGAATTTGAACTGGCCGCCAACGGCATCATCGGCCTGGAAAGCGCCCTGCCTCTGAGCCTGGCCCTGGTGCGGGACGGCTTGCTCAGCCCCCTGCAACTGGTGGCCCTGATGAGCACCAATCCCGCCCGGATCCTGAGTGTGCCCGGCGGCCGCCTGGCGGTGGGCGAACCCGCCGACCTGACCCTGATCGACCCGGATTACCGGTTTACCTTTCAGGCCGATCAACTCAAATCGCGCAGCCGCAACTCACCGTTTCTCGATTGGGAAATGCAGGGCAGGGCGGTGCTGACCATCATGGATGGCCGGATTACCCATGAGGTCGTAAGCGTTCACCAGGGGTGATAGCTTACCGCTTAACGGGCTGTAATCGAACAGCCGTGCCGCAGGTTCGGGCAAGCAGCCAGGTGCAGCGTACATCAGTACGTAAGCCTGGCTGATCGCCCGAAGATGCGGTGCGGCTGTTCGATTACATGAGGTTAGCTTTTGATGTTCAGCAGGCTCCCCAGCCGCTCGTCCTCGCTCTGGACGACCTTGAGGTTGGCCTGGTAGTAGCGGCGGCTGAGCATCAGGTTGGGCATCTCCTGAGCCAGATCAACGTTTGATTTTTCCACCATCTCCGGGCCTGCGGCGGTTTGCTCCTGCACCACCGGGCCGGGGGTCTCGATCTTCTCCGCCCGTGGCTCCACGGTGCCGGGGGCCACGCCTTCATGCAGGGTTACCCGGACCTTCTTGTAGCCGTCGGTGTTGACATTGGCGGTGTTATGGGCCGTGGCCGCGGTCTTTTGCTGCAGGGCCAGCAGGCCGGACAGGGCTGAATGGATTCCGGTAACCATGGTGCGTACTCCCTGTAAGCGACGGTACTCCGTAATCGCTTACATATTGGCAGGTTATAAGCAGTCAGCGGTGGTTAGCGTTATGCATGATGCTGAAAGCTTAAACTTATGGTGTTATTCTCTATATTATACTTATCGGATTACCGATTGCCAAGTTCCAACAATAATTTTTCCTGCTTTTAGTTATTCCCCTTCCTCCGGCAATTCCTCGGAGTAACGGCACTCCTTGTTGGGGCAGGCCAGACGGCGGCCCTTTTTGCTGCTTTTTTCCACCAGGAAAGGGGAGGAGCACAGCGGGCAGGGCTTGGCCACCGGTTTGTCCCAGAGGGCGTAGGTGCATTTGGGGTAGCGGTTGCAGCTGTAGAAGACCTTGCCGCGCTTGGAGACTTTCTGGACTATTTCCCCGTCGCAGCCGTCCTCCGGGCAGCTTACCCCGGTGCTGATGGCCCGGACGTTCTTGCAGTCCGGGTAGCCAGAGCAGGCCAGGAATTTGCCGAAGCGGCCATGCTTGTAGACCATGGGCTTGCCGCACTTGTCGCAGCTTTCCCCTGATTCTTCCGGGGCCTCCCGTTCCAGGGGTTTGATTTTGCCCTCTTCATCGCGGGTGAAATCCTGGGTGTGCTTGCACTCCGGGTAGTTGCTGCAGGCCAGAAACTCCCCCTTGCGGCCCCACTTGATGACCAACTCGCTCTCGCATTGGGGGCAGTTGAGGCCGGTGGGGATGGCGCTGTGCTTGACCGCTTTCATCTCTTCCCTGGCCTGTTCCAGGTTCTGCTGGAAAGGCCCGTAGAACTCGCGCATCACCTGGACCCAGTCGACCTTGCCGGTTTCAATCTCATCCAGCTCCTGTTCCAGCTTGGCGGTAAAATCGGTGTCGATTACCTTGGGGAAATGGGCCACCAGCAGCTTATTGACCATTCGGCCCAAATCGGTGGGGTAGAATTTGCGCTGGGTGAGCCTGACGTACTCCTTGTCGACAATGGTGGAGAGGATGGCGGCATAGGTGCTGGGGCGGCCCACCCCGTTTTCTTCCAGCGCCTTGACCAGGGTGGCCTCGGTGTAGCGGGGCGGAGGCTGGGTGAAGTGCTGCTTGGGGGTGATCTCATTGAGCTTGAGCAGTTGCCCTTCCTGCAGATCGGGCAGTAGGGCGTCCTTGCCGCCTTTGCCGCTTTGCTTGCCTTCTTCCGGGGTTTCATCCACCGCTTCCACATAAAGGGTCATGAAACCGGGAAAGCGCATGATGGAGCCGGTGGCCTTCAGTTCATGCCTGCCCTCGGGGCCGCCGGCAATGCGGATGCTGGTCTGATCATAAATTGCCGGGGCCATCTGGCTGGCCACGAAACGTTTCCAGATCAGGGTGTATAAGGCCAGCATGTCTTTGTCCAGCTTGCCGGCCAGGCTTTCCGGGGTGCGGCTGACATCGGTGGGGCGAATGGCCTCGTGGGCGTCCTGGGCGCCCTTGCCGGTTTTGTACTGCACCGGCTTGGCCGGCAGGTAGTCGGCGCCGTAGGTGCTGCCGATGTAATCCCGGGCCATGCCCAGCGCCTCGTCGTTGACCCGGGTGGAATCGGTTCGCATGTAAGTGATCAGCCCCACCGGACCTTCCTTGCCCAAGTCTATCCCCTCGTAGAGGCGCTGGGCCTGGGCCATGGTCTTTTTGGCGGAAAAGCGCAGCTTGCGGTTGGCGTCCATCTGCATGGTGCTGGTGATGAAGGGCGGGCTGGGGCGTCGGCGCTGCTGCTTTTTATCCACCCCGGCAACTTTCAGCTCTGCTGCCATGAGTTGCAATACCAGTTCCCGGGCCTGGGCTTCATCGGCGATTTTACGCTTGCGGTTGTCCAGTTTGCGCCCGTCCACCTTTTCCAGCAGGGCCTGGAAGGGCGGCGGTTGAGGGCCGGCCAGGGTGGTGGTGATCGACCAGTATTCTTCAGAGACAAATTTTTCAATTTCCTCTTCCCGCTCGCAGACCATCCGCACCGCCACCGACTGTACCCGGCCGGCACTCAGCCCCCGGCGTACCTTGTCCCAGAGCAAGGGAGAGATCTGGTAACCCACCAGCCGGTCCAGCACCCGGCGGGCCTGTTGGGCCTCGAAGAGGTGGTGGTCCACCTCGCCGGATTTCTCCAGCGCCGCCAGTACGGCCTTGTGGGTCAGCTCATGAAAAAGCACTCGCCGGATTGGCTTTCTGGTGGTTTTGAGGGCTTCGGCGATATGGTAGGCAATGGCCTCGCCCTCGCGGTCGGGGTCGGGGGCCAGGTAAACCTGATCGGCCTCTTTGGCGGCTTTTTTCAAATCGCTGATCACCTTGGCCTTGCCTTTGATGGTGACATACTGGGGGGCAAAGTCGTGGTCGATGTCGACCCCCAGCGAGCTCACCGGCAGATCGCGGATATGGCCCACCGAGGCCTTGACCAGGTAATCTTTGCCCAGGTGTTTTTGCAGGGTCCGGGCCTTGGCCGGTGATTCCACGATAATTAATGATTTTCCCATGAATTCAACTTGTTGGTTTAGGTTTTGTTAAGTGTTTGCCGGCTGTCAGGTTTGTAACCGTTCACCAGGGGTACTAACCTACCGGTATAACGGGCCGTAAGCGAACAGCCGTGCCGCAGGTTCGGGCAAGCAGCCAGGCGCAGCGTACCCCCTGTACGTAAGCCTGGCTGATCGCCCGAAGATGCGGTGCGGCTGTTCGCTTACTCAGGTTTTACGGTACTGGGGGCCGGGTTCGCTCTCGATCAGCCCCTGCAACTCCAGTTCCAGCAGCACCGCGTTGACCTGCCGGGCCGCCATTCCGGCCTGAGTGATGATCTCTTCGATGGCCTTGGGGTAGTCGTCCAATACCGCCAGCACGGTGGCGGCCTCATTGGTAAGCGGCGGCCCCGCAAGGAGATCGCTGCCGGCGCCCTGCCGGCCGCCTGGTGCAGTGGCGGCGCCGGCGGCCGGTTGTGCTGGCCGGCTGGTACCCAGTTCCTCCAGGATGTCTTCCACCCCGTGGACCAGCTTGGCCCCTTCTTTGATCAGGCGGTGGCAGCCTTCGCTTTTGTTACTGTCTGCCCGGCCCGGTACGGCAAAGACCTCCCGCCCCAGTTCCATGGCCATTTCTGCGGTGATCAGGGAGCCGCTGCGGCGGGCCGCTTCAATCACCGCCGTACCGGCGCTCATCCCGCTGATAATGCGGTTTCTGGCCGGAAAACGAAAAGGTTCCGGCCTGGTGCCCGGTGGATATTCGCTCAGGAGCATACCTGTTGCGGCGATCTTTGCAAAAAGTTTTTTGTTCTGGGGCGGATAAACAACATCCAGGCCGCAGCCCAGCACCGCCACCGTTCGGCCGCCGGGGGTGTCGAGGGCGCCCTGGTGGGCGGCGCTGTCGATCCCCAGAGCCCCGCCGCTGACCACGGTGAACCCGGCGGCGGCCAGCTCACCGGCCAGTCTGGCCGCCATTTTCAGCCCGTAAACCGAGGCGGCCCGGGCCCCGACCAGGGCCAGGGCCGGTTGGGCCAGGGCGTTGGGGTCTCCGTGGCCGTATAAAATCAGCGGCGGGTCGCTGGTTTCGTTGAGCAGAGCGGGATAAAGGGGGTGGTCCCGGGGCAGGCAGTGCAGGCCGGCGTGGCGGGCGGCCGCCAGTTCCCGGCGGGCGGCGGCCAGTCCGTCGCGTTTGATCAGGGCTTGAGCGATGGCCGGGCGCAGGCCCAGGGCCTGGAGTTCGTTGGGGCTGGCGGCAAAGAGCTGTTCAATACTACCGGTGGCCTCGAGCAGCCGGTTGGCGCCGGCCGGCCCCAGGCCCGGCGTGTGGGCCAGGGTCAGCCAGCGGAGCAGCGGAATGTCTGGCTCAGTCGTCGTCATAAAAGGGTGAAAGGATGCTTTTGCGGGTGGGGTGCTTTAGTTTTTTCAGGGCTTTGGCCTCAATCTGGCGAATTCGTTCCCGGGTAACGGAAAAGTTTTCTCCCACCTCCTCCAGGGTCAGGTCGGTGGCGGTGTCGATCCCGAAGCGCAGCCGCAGAACCATCTCTTCGCGAGGGGTCAGGGTTTTCAGTACCCGGGCCAGATTGTCCTGCAGGCTGTCGTAAATGGTAGCCTCGTCGGGGGAGGTGGAGTCGGCATCTTCAATGAAGTCGGAGAGAAAACTGTCTTCCCCGCTGCCCACCGGGGTGTCCAGCGACAACGGCTCTTTGGCGATCTTGAGAATGCTTTTGACCTTGGCGATGTCCACCCCCAGGTGTTCGGCCATTTCCTCCGGAGTTGGTTCCCGGCCGTGCTGGCGCTGGTATTCCTTGGCCCCTTTGAGCATGCGGTTGATGGTGTCGATCATGTGGACCGGGATCCGGATGGTCCGGCCCTGGTCGGCAATGGCCCGGGTCACCGCCTGGCGGATCCACCAGGTGGCGTAGGTGCTGAATTTGTAGCCCCGGCGATACTCGAATTTTTCCACCGCCTTCATCAGGCCGATGTTGCCCTCCTGGACCAGATCCAGTAATTGCAAACCGCGGCCGGCATATTTTTTGGCCACACTGACCACCAGCCGCAGGTTGCTCTGCACCAGCCGGTTTTTGGCCTCACGGCTGATCTCCTCACCCAAGCTGATCTGCGCCAGCAGAGCGCTCAGCTCCTGACGATCAAGGCCGTACTGCTCCAGGCAGGTAAAGTGCCACTCCTGCAAAGCCGCGTCCTGATCCTGGCCGCCAGGCTTTGGGCCGATCAGCTTGGATTCCAGTTCCCGTAAGAGCCGAACCATGGCCTGCAGGTGTTTGGCGCTGAAGCGGTCGTCGGCAAACAGGGCGGCTTGGGCCTTGCGGTTGCGGTCGATGCGGCTCTGCTGCCGGCGTTCCTGGGCTCCTTCGTTGCTGCCGGCGGCGTTGAGCTGGTCCCGGCGCAGGGCCGTGGTTTCTCGGGCCAGGCGGAGGGCTTCTTCGATCCGCCAGAGAAAGTTTTTTTGTTTTTCTTCGTGGGTCTCTTTGTCCAGCTCGTCCAGGCCCCGGACGATATCGCTGAGCATCCGGTTGCCGTGCTGTATTTTTTTGGCGATTTCATCAAGGTAAGCCAGGGCCGGCGGGGCAATGACCAGGGCGTCTTGGATGGTCCGTTCCCCCCTTTCGATTTCCTTGGCCACCGCCACCTCTTCTTCCGAGGAGAGCAGGGCCACGGCGCCCATTTCCTGGAGATAAACCTTGACCGGATCGACCTGGTCGGTGGCGGATTCCCCCGGCCAGAAGTAAGGGTCGCCGACCTCGTCGTCACCATCGTCGTCATTGTCGGCGCGGTAGTTGCCCGGCAAATCGGCCCCGGCGGAGGTGTCGTCATCCTCGCTCACGGTCTTTCGGCCAAGGGGCAGGGGGGGGGCATCGTTGTCCGGCAGCAGCCAGTCGGAATCATCGCCCAGCTCTTCCTGCTCACGCATTTTCCGGTCCAGGGCCTCCGGGGAGCTGTTTTTGCCCCGTTTACCATTTACTCGGGCGGAGTCGGCGGTGAAACCGTTGGTGGTTTTTTTCTTGCCACTCATAACATGCTACTCCTTGAGATATGTGTAAGCGTTCAACAGTGCCGCAGGTTTGGCCTTGCAGCCAGGCGCAGCGTACATCAGTACGTAAGCCTGGCTGATCGCCCGAAGATGCGGTGCGGCTGAACGCTTACTGCAGGGCTTGTTTCTGCTGCATCAACTCCAGCAGCCGCTGTTGGTCGCCGCTCTGGTAGGCGGCGTTGATTTCCCGGTTAAGCTGGTCGGCGGTTTTTTTACGCTGGTTGCGTTTTAGCCATTGCATAAGCTGCTGGGAACTCTCTTCCCGGTGTTCATCGGGGTAAAAGGTGCCGCCCTGAATCAGCAGGCGCGCCACCAGCGGCTTGAAGCTGCCCTCGGCCAGGTTGAGTAGATTTTCCGGGGTGCGGACAAAATCGTTGCCGGCCTCGAGCATCAGCTCCAGCAACCGGTGGGCGGCGGGGCTGGTAATGACCTCCTGCAGCCCGGCTTCCATGAAGTCCGGCAGGTGAGAACCATGCAGGAAAAGGAAGGCAAACAGTTTTTCCTCGTTGGCTTCCAGCCGGGCGGTTGCCTCCTGGTCGCCTTCTTCCGGGGGCTGGCGGCGAACCTGGGGCCGGCGGGCGATGCTCTGGCAGAACTGGTCGCCGGAGATCCCCAGCCGCTCGCTGAAGTGTGCAATAAAGCGGGTACGCAGCAGCATCTGGTCATCCAGGCTGTGCACGATGGGGGCAAGCTCTTCGATGATCCGGTTTTTGCCGTCCACCCCCAGGCCGTGCCGGGCCACCAGTTCGGTAAAGACGAACTCCGGCAGGGAAACGGCGGCGACGGTCAGTTGCCGCAATCCGTCGGGGCCGTGGTGGCGGACAAAGGTGTCCGGGTCGTGGCCTTCCGGCAGCATGGCCACCCGGCCGGTGAGCTTGGCGGCCAAAAACAGCGGGATGGCCCGCATGGCCGCCTTGAGCCCGGCGGCGTCGCCGTCGAACAGCAGGACCGCCTCGTCGGCATACCCCCGGAGGATCCGCAGGTGTTCCGTGGTCAGGGCGGTGCCCAGGGGGGCGACCACCTCGGAGATTTCGTGGGCCGCCAGGGCCAGCAGATCGAAGTTGCCTTCCACCAGCAGGCAGCTTTTGGCCTTGCGAATGGCCTCGCGATGCTGGTAAAGCCCGAACAGGATACGGCTTTTGTCGAATACCGGGGTTTCCGGAGTGTTTAGATATTTGGGCTCACCCTGGCCGAGAATGCGGCCGCCAAAACCGCAAACCCGGCCGGTAAGGTCGGTGATGGGAAAAATTATTCGGTTACGGAAGCGGTCGTAGTAGCCGCGGGCGGAATGGCCGTCGGGGGCGTTTTTTTTGGCCGCCAACAGACCGGCCTCGGCGGCCAGTTCCGGCGAGAGCCGCTCTTTTTTGAGCTGATTGAAGAGGAAATCCCAGCTGTCCGGGGCAAAGCCCAGTTGAAAGCGCTGGATGATTTCCCCGGCCATGCCCCGTTGGGCCAGGTAGTCGCGGGCCGCGGCGGCGGCCGGGCTGTGCAGCAGGTAGTGGTGGTAAAGTTCGGCGGCCCGGGCGTTGACGGCGTAAAGATTTTCCCGCCGGCGGGCTTCCTCCTGCTGCTGCGGCGTCAGGGTGTTTTCCGCCAGGGGAATCCGGTAACGGTCGGCCAGTTGCCTTAAGGCTTCGGGAAAGCTGAGCCGGTGGTAGAGCATGAGAAAGCTGAAGACATCACCGCCTTCGCCGCAGCCGAAACAGTGGAAACTGCCGCGGTCGGGGCTGACCATGAAGGAGGGTGTTTTCTCGGCATGGAAAGGGCACAGGCCCTTGAGATTGGCTCCCGAGCGCTGCAGGCTGACATGCTCACCGATAATTTCGGCAATATCCGCCGCTTCCTTAATCCGCCGAACGACTTCCTGGCGTGTCTGCTCTGCCGCCATAAACTCACTTCCCCTCAGGTAACCGCCCAGTGCTGCTGGACGGTTACGGCCCGCTACGCCCGCAGGGTACAGGCCATGGTAAACGGTTACGCTATCGTTAACAGTCCGCTGGAAAACGGGCTGTCAGCAAGTCAGGGCCGGCAAACGTCGTACCGGTACAAGCTTTTCCCACAAGCTCCTTCGCCCCAATCTAACTGGTTAAACTGAACCCGGTTTTCCACCGCTGTCAAGGGAAAAGGCTTTACCGGGGCCGGTGGGCCTGGTACTTTTGGTCCTGTTTGCCGCCCCCCGCTCAAGGCCCATAACTGCTCGTAGAAAATGCCAGGGCTGGTTTTTTCTGCGGACCGATAAGGAAATGTGATGACGGAAACCACCCTGCTCTGGCCCCTGTTGATTCTGCTGAGTGGCTTGCTGCTGCTTTGGGGAGGAGGGGAGTTGCTGGTCGGCGGGGCACGCCGGCTGGCCCGGCTGTGGGGGATGTCGCCTTTGCTGATCGGCCTGACCGTGGTAGCTTTCGGGACTTCCCTGCCGGAGTTGTTCGTTAGTCTGGCCGCGAGCTGGCGAGGGCATCCAGAGATCATGCTGGGTAATGTGGTCGGCAGCAATATTGCCAATATTGGTTTGATCCTGGCCCTGGTTCTGCTGCTGGTGCCGCTGCGCCTTGCCTTCCGGACGGTGGTGCTGGAATTGGGTCTGCTGCACCTGGCTACGGCATTGCTGCTGGCCCTGGCCTTTTACGGTTTTTTCCCCCGCCCGGTCGGGCTCCTGTTTGTCGGGGCGCTGATATTTTATACCTCTTGGGCTTATCGTGGCAGTAACCGTGCCGGCAAGGAAGCGGCGCTGCAGCAGGACCCCGAAATTCAAACCAAGCCGGGGGGCGGTGGGGCGGTCGCGCTGGCCCTGTTGCTGGTGTTGGGTGGATTGGCGGCCCTGGCCGGGGGGGCGGAACTTTTCATCCAGGGCGCAGTGGCGGTCGCTTCCTATTTTGGGGTTGCCGAGCTGGTGATCGGCCTGACCCTGGCCGCCATTGGGACATCGTTGCCGGAACTGGCCACCTGTCTGGTGGCCGTGCGTCATCGCCAGGATGCTCTGGTGGTGGGTAACATCATCGGCAGCAATTTGTTCAACCTCCTGATGGTGCTGGGAGTCACCGCCAGCCTGATGCCCTTTGCCCTGCCGCCGGTGCTGCTGGCCCGCGACCTGCCGGTGATGCTGGCCTTTTCTTTGCTGCTTCTGGTCATGCTCTATCTGCGGGAGCGCTTGAGTCGTGGGCTGGGGGTTGTCCTGCTGGCAACCTATCTGCTCTACATCGTGAGTCTGGTTTGAATGTGTTTTACGGGGGGCTTGGTGTACAACATGAAATTTCCGTGCAGCCCCCACCCCCTGGCCACAACCAACTATGGTAAAGCCTTTCGGGACTTCCCGTGAACGTTGCGCCCCTTTTTATTGAGTAATATCTATTGCTAAGGAATGAGCCGATGAAAAACCTTTACGATCATCTTGAGGCCCGGGAGTTTGTGGCTGCCCGTTCTGATTGTTCCGAAGCGCTGGCCCTGCGGGTTTATACCTCGCGGCTGATCGGCCGTGAACCGGAACTGGTGCTGCATGGCGGCGGCAACACCTCGGTTAAGGCGGTGGTTCCCAATATCCTGGGCGAGGAGATGGAAGTGCTCTACATCAAGGGCAGCGGCTGGGATCTGGCCACCATCGAGGCGGCCGGTTTTCCCGGCCTGGATCTGGCCTGGCTGCGTCGTCTGCGGGTGCTTGAGCGCTTGAGCGATGAGGAGATGGTCAACCAGTTCCGTACCCACCTGCTGGATGCCGCCGCCCCGGGGCCGTCCATTGAAACCCTGGTGCATGCCTTTCTGCCCCACCGTTTCATTGATCACACCCACGCCGACGCCATTGTCACCCTGACCAACCGCCATCAGCCGGAAAAGCTGTTGCGGGAGGCTTTGGGCGACCGGATCGCCATCCTGCCCTTTATCATGCCGGGCTTTCCTCTGGCCAAGGCCATGGCCGCCGCCTATGAGGAAAACCCGCAGATTGAAGCGATTATTTTGCTCAACCACGGGATTTTCACCTTTGCCGACGAGGCCGAGACCGCCTACGGCCGGATGATCGATTACGTCAGCCGGGCCGAAAATTTTTTGACCAAGGTGGCCCAAGAATGGAGCGCCAGGGGAGAAGATCTTAAGGCACTTGGTCATGGCACCGGGGTGGGGGCCGCCAACTCCGGTAGCGGCTCATTCTCGGCGGACCTGCGGCCCGCCTCCGAGGCGTCGGCTGCCGCCGACGAACCCGCCGCTACCGGAGTTGGCGGCCCCCGTCCAGGCGCGGATGTGACGGGTGCCCGGGAGGGCGTCAACGCCTCTGGCGCCGAAGTCCTGGCTTCGCCTCCGCCGCCTGCTCCGGTGGAACTGCTGCCCCTGCTGCGGGGTGCCCTGAACCGCGGCCTGGAAGACCAACGCTTGTGCTTCAGCCTGGACTGGCGGCGGGATACCGACCTGCAGGCGGCCCTGGCCCGGCCCGACGGCCGTGAGCTGTTCACCGGCGGGGTATTGACCCCCGATCATGTGATCCGCACCAAGAACTACCCGCTGTGGCTGGATTTTGCCGGGGCGTCCGACGAAGCGGCCCGGAACGCTTACCTGAAACGGGCCCTGGCTGACTATGCTGCCGCTTACCAGGGCTATTTTGAGGAGCAGTGCGCCGCCGGGAAGGTGCAAAAACAGCGGCTGGATCTGCTGCCCCGGGTGATTATGGTCCCCGGCCTGGGCCTGATCGGGGCCGGCACCAGCCCGGCGGCGGCCCGGATCGCCGCCGATATCGCCACCCATACGGTGCGGGCCAAGCTGCGGGGTGCGGCCTTGGGGCAATACCGGGAACTGGAGCCGGCCTCGATCTTTGCCATGGAGTACTGGAGCCTGGAACAGGCCAAGCTGGGCAAGGGCAGCCCAAGGCTGCTGGAGGGCAGAACAGCCTTGGTTACCGGCGGTGGCGGGGCCATGGCCCTGGGCATTGCCGATCGCCTGCTGGCCGCCGGCGCCCGGGTCCTGCTGGCCGATATTCAACCGGAGCGCCTGCAACTGGTGGTCGACAAATTACAGCGGCGCTTTGCCCCGGAACTGGTGCAGGGACTAAAGTTTGACGTCACCGACCCGGAGTCGGTGCGCGCCGGGTTTGCGCAGTTGGTGGGGCAGACCGGAGGCCTGGACATCTTGGTGCCCAACGCCGGGATTGCCCAAGTGGCCAGGCTGGAGGAACTGTCGGCGGAGGGTTTCCGCCGGGTGATGGCGGTCAATGCCGACGGGGTGCTGCTGACCATCCGGGAGGCGGCGAAAATTTTCCGGCGTCAAAATTGCGGCGGCCAGATCGTCATCAACAGCTCCAAAAATGTCTTCGATCCCGGTGCCGCTTTCGGGGCTTACAGCGCCTCCAAGGCGGCGGCGCACCAGCTGGGGAAAATCGCCGCCCTGGAACTGGCGGAAATCGGGGTGCGGGTCAACATGATCAACGCCGATGCGGTTTTCGACGCCGACGGGGTTTCCTCCGGGCTCTGGGACCTGGTGGGGCCGGAGCGGATGCAGGCCCGCAACCTGGACCCGGAAGGCCTGCGGGCCTATTACCGCCAGCGCAACCTGCTGAAAACCGAGGTCAAAGCTGAAGATGTGGGCAACGCCGTGGTCTTCTTCGCCGCCGGCCAGACCCCCACCACCGGCGCCACCCTGCCGGTGGATGGCGGCATACCCGCCGCTTTTCCCCGGTAAAAGCCGGTAAAAGTCCGTAAGCACCGCATCTTCGGGCGATCGCCCCGACTTGCGTACCTGGGGTACGCGGCGCCGGGGCGCTTGCCCGAACCTGCGGCACTTACGAACTTTTACCTCGTTGCCTGGTGGGTGTTTTGGATGATGCTGTTAAGGAGGAGGGAGTAGAAGACCAGCCGGTCAACCGGGGGCCAATCAATCGGGAAACGGGACCAATCACCTAGGCATTATCCCTGCCGGGACAACACGGGTAAACGGGTCGCAGTGCCGCAGGTTGCGGCAAGCGGACCGGCGCCGCGTACCCCGGGTACGCAAGCCGGGCCGATCGCCGCAAGATGCGGTGCTGCGGCCCGTTTACCCTGCGGCCCGTTTACCTACCAGCCCCATAGGAGGTCGCGTGACATCCAGCCGGTGAGCCCGTTTTCGTGGCGCACTTTTACCCAGCCGCTGCCCCGTTCCATGGTCTGCAGGACCACCCCGTAGCGGGCCTGACCCACCAGCCGGTAGCGAGTGCCGGGGCCGCTGCGGATGTTGGCCACCGGTACCTTGACCACCAGGTGCGGGGTCCGCCCCACCAGCGGTTGGTAAACCCAGCCTTCGTCGCCTTCAAAATCGCGCACTTTCATCCAGTTGCCCTGGCGTCCGATGACCATCAGGGGGTAGCCTTTGCCCAATTCCCACAGGATGGAGTGGTTGGTGCCGGGACCGCTGCGCATGTTGATTTTGGGGCGGTCGACGCTGACCATTTCAATGGCCTGGGCCGCGGTGACCAGGCCGAGCAAGAACAGGACAGCGAAAAAAAGGCTCAAGGCAGTGCGTTTACCGATCATGGTCATACCTGTTTTTGGGGTTTTCATGGTCGCGGTTGCCGTCTTTTGGTTGGTGTTACTGGTTGCTATGGCTTACGGGCGTCAGCGGCAGCGGGCCGGGGGCTGCGAGAGCCCACCGTTACCCCGCCGATCTCCAGCGAAATGGCGTCAAATTCGCAGGCTTTGTCCATGCAGGCCAGGCAGGTGATGCACTCGGCATCGTCCGGTGACTCGTTGAACTTGACCCCCATGGGGCAAACCTGGTGGCAGGCCTTGCAGTTGGTGCAGCGGGAGCGGTCAAGTTGCAACCTGACCAGCCGCACTTTGGCAAACAGGGCGTAAAAGGCGCCCAACGGACAGGTGGTCCGACAGAAAGGCCTGCTCGCGTAAACCGCCCATATTATGAACATAACCATAATAAATAATTTATTCAAGAAAAGAAGGCCCGCCGCCTGGCGCAGGCTGGGCTGCATGATCAACATGGGGATTCCGGCGGTCAGGGTTCCGGCCGGGCATATGTATTTGCAAAACCAGGTGTCGCCGCTGCCGAACTGGTTAACCACCAAAAGGGGCAGCAGGATCACGAAAAAGAGCAGAAAGCCGTACTTGAGGTAACGCATAAAGTAAGGAATGCCGAACTTGCGGCTGGGGATCTTGTAAAGCAAATCCTGAATCAAGCCAAAAGGGCAGAGCCAACCGCAGACCGCCCGGCCCAGCACGCCCCCCATCACCCCCATGAAGCCGGCGACATAAAGGCCGATGTAAAGCTGCCCGCTTTCCAGGGTGTGGCGCACGCCGGCAAAGAGTTGCTGCAGGGCGCCGATGGGGCAGGAGGTGGTGGCGGCCGGGCAGGAGTAGCAGTTAAGGCCCGGAGCGCAGAGCACCTTCAGCGGCCCCTGGTAGATGGTACGGGTAACCGGGAATTCCCAGTAGCCGTTGACCAGCAGGGTGGACAACACCTGAACCCAGCGACGTATCCTTTCCATTCCCTCAACCCACTCCGATACAGCTCAGGCAAACCTGGATGGCCTGCTCCAGGACCCGCCGGGGCTCGCCGGCGGCAATGCCGACGATACCCATGAGCATGAAAACCAGGATCACCACAAAGGGGGCATGGCGGATTTCGGTGCGGTTCTTTTTACTTTTACGGCTTTGTCGGGCGGGCATGAGTAGACTCCGGGAAACAAAACTGGTTGCTCAGACGATGGTATCCGGTTTTTCCAGTTGGCGGGAAAACTCTTCCTCCACCTGGTCCGGATCGCCAAGGTTGTAGGCGATGATGTTTTTCAAATGATAAAAGCTGTCCAGATCCATGGCAAAGAGACGCAGGGCCAGGCCGTTTTGTTCCACCCGAACCACCTCGCCCTTCATTTGCAGGCGCAGGTTGCTGGTACTACCGGTAAGATAAAGTTCCACCCGGCACTGTTCGCCCACCTGATGGCCGTTGATACCCTCCACCGACACCCCCTTCAGGCTGAGGTCGGAGGTTTGGCAATGCTCGTAAGTATGATGGTCAAAGCGCAGGGTGGCGGTGGCCTGAAAAGGGACCCGGCTGTTATGACGACGGTTGGCGGTGGTCATGGCCTTATCCTCCCGGTCTGGTTTGTTGGGCGTCACTCCCGGCAGCTTGCGGGGGGCAAAAAAAGTCAGTCCCGCTCGGGCATGGTCAGAAAACCCTCCCGCTCCAGCAGGGCGCGGGGGTTGAGCAAAGGGTAAGAGGCGTCGTCATCGGTGGTGCCCAGGCCGGCGATATCGCCGTTGGCGGCCGCCTGAAAACGCTTCAAGGTCAGCGGCTTGCTGCCGGCCAGGCGAACCGGGATCACTCCGTGCCACTGGCCGTGGCTGAGGACCAGCAGGTGGTCGGCGTTTTCCGGCGGCAGCGGCGGCAGGCCCCCGCCTCTGGGCAGGATAAGGGGAAGTTTGAGTTTTTTCAAGCGGCCGGCGGGGATTTTGCTCAACGGGCCGTGAAAAAGCCTGGGCAGCCGGCGGAACAGGCGACTGAAATCTTTCAATGACACTTCGGTGGCCGCCAGCAGGGCCTGGCGCTCACTGGGCTTGATGGGAGCCAGCCGGGCAACGGCTTTGCCGACTACCAGCAGCGGAAACTCGCCGATTTTGATCAGTCGACAACTCTCGCCGGGGATCGGGGCATAGCGGTGGGGCCGGTTGCTGCCCGCTGCCCCGGCTGCATTCGAGGCGGGGGCAACGGTGGGGCGGCTGGCTTTGCTGGCCGGGGGATTGGTGTTTGCCGGTGGGCGGTCTTGGGATGGAGTTGCCGCCCGGTTGGCCGGTTGCGGGCTCCGGCGCTCTTGTAACTGATTTTTCAGGCCGGTGAAGCGTTTGTACATGCGCCGCCCCAACTCTTCTTCCCGTTCGGGGTCGAACTTGCCTTCTTCGTAAATATTGACCACATGGGCCAGGGTTTCCTTGAGGAAGTCCAGGCATTCGGGATCTGCCACGGCCTGCCGCTTGCGCATGTAAAGGACCACCCCTTCTGCCATACCCAGCAAGGCCAGGATGTTTTTGCGCGATTTAAAACGCTGTTTCAAGCAGGCGCAGGCCTCCAGCAGCGGTTCGCTGCGCCGCTGGGGCAGGCGCTGATCCTGGGAGATGATCTCTGCCTTGAAGATTCGAATGGATTCGTCGATGGAAATGGCCATGGCGGTGAAACCTTCAGTGTTGAAGAGCTTTTTTGCTGCATCTTAACCGGTTCCGATATACCATATGCCGATGGAATATCACATCCCTTATTACCTGCTTATCGCCATGGTCATGGTTCTGGGGGCGGTGGTGGGCAGCTTTTTGAACGTGGTTATCCTGCGCCTGCCGGCCAGTATGCTGGGAGCGAAGGAGACCATTGTCTGGCCGGCCTCCCGTTGTCCCCGGTGTAAAAATCCTCTGGCCTGGTACGACAATATTCCGCTTGTCAGCTTTATGCTGCTCCGTCGGCGCTGCCGGGCCTGCCAGGCAAAAATCTCCTGGCGCTACCCCCTGGTGGAGGCGGCCATGGCCGGCCTGGCGCTGGCTCTGCTGCTGCGCCTGGGGCTGACGTTGGACTGGCTGATTTACTTTATCTTTTCCGCCGCGCTGCTGGCTATCCTTTTTATCGACCTCGATCATCAACTGATCCCCGATGTCATCAGCCTGCCCGGCATTGTGCTGGGTTTTGCCGCTTCTTTTGTGTTGAGCGGCGTTACCTGGGTTGATGCCGGCCTGGGCATCTTGCTGGGCGGTGGCTCCTTTTACCTGGTGGCCCTGGGTTACCGGCTGGCCACCGGACGCGACGGTATGGGCGGCGGCGATATCAAGCTGCTGGCCATGTTGGGGGCTTTTCTGGGCTGGCAGTCCCTGCCTTTTATTATTCTGGCCAGCTCACTGCTGGGGCTGGTGGTGGGCATCGGGGCCATGATCCGCCAAGGCAAGGGCGGCCGCAGCGTGATCCCTTTCGGCCCCTTCCTGGTGGTTGCCGCCTGGCTCTGGCTCTTCTTTCCCGCCTGGATCGATGAGCTCTGGCACCTGCTTTTCCTGCCGCAATGAGGACAGGAGCTAGCGCACAATACTCATGGTCGCCTCCAGGACAATCGGCCGGCCGATGCGGTTTTCGATTGCGGTTTTGACCTCCTCCAGTTGCCCGTCACTGATGGTTCCCGCCGAGATCAGCCGTAAGCTAAGGTGCAGCGGTTCGCCTGGCCGGATCCGCACTTCACGGATGGTTACCTCTTGCAGGGTTAGTCCCTCCAGTTGACTGACCAGAGTCTGCTCTTCCTTCATGCCCATAAAGCCCAGCAGTAAGGGAATACTGATCAGCGTTACCGCTGCCATGGTAATCAGCAGCCCTCGCCTGGCGCGATGAAAAGGCGCGTAGCCAAGGGTAAGAAAGGTAAGCCCGGCGGCCAGCACAATTCCGGCCAGGTTGGTCAGGAAGAGCAGCGAGGCGCCCCAAAGTACCGACCAGTCCCCCCAGCCGATACCGATGCCGGCCACCGCCAGCGGCGGTACCAGGGCCACGGCGATGGCCACCCCGGCCAGGCTGCGGGCCACTTCCGCCCGGGCATGGGCATAGGCCCCGGCAATGCCGGAGATGATCGCCACGCCCAAATCGAGCAGGGTGGGGGTCAGGCGGGCCCCGATTTCGGTGGTGACCACCTTCAGTGGCAGCAAGGCAGCCAGCAGGGCAGCGCAGCCAAGCCCCAGAACCACCCCCAGGGCCAGGGTCCGGGCGCTGCCGGCCAGCAGCGCCGTGTCTTGGCGTGCCACCCCCATGGCCAAAGAAATGATGGGAGCCATGAGCGGGGCCAGAATCATGGCCCCGATGATCACCGGGGGCGAGTTGGCAAAAAGACCGATGGTCGCCAGCAGGGTGGAAAGCACCATCAGGGTGAGATAAGCCGGGGTGGCCAAGGCGTTTTGCCGCAGGGCCTGGTACAGCTCCTTGAAATCTTCGGTGGCGGCATGGGGCAGGATGGGCAGGGATTTGGCCAGCAGCGCGGTACGGGCCTCGCCGGTGGGCAGCCCCTGGATGCGAAATCTTTCCTTGCCGGGGGGGACGGCCCGGTCGATGGTAAGATGGCGGCCGGGCAGCAACCGCAGCGCCTTGGGCACCGTTTCGCAGACCAGTTTTTTCTGGCTCAGGGAAAGGCCGTCCTGCTGATAATCGATGGCTGTGGGAGCGCTGATTTCCAGCGTACCGGTTTTGATATGGCCGGCAAAAGGCGGGAATTGGCTGCCGCGGTGAAAACCCAGCAGGCCGCCCAGCAGGTGGCGGAGCAGGCCCAGCAGGCTGCGGGGGGCCAGTATCATGGCATGCATCATGCCGTCATTGATGTTGCTGTCCGGCAGGAGGTTGCGAGTCAGCAGGCTGCTGCGGGTGTGTTCCACCAGCAGTACCCCCAGGGCGGCGGTATGCAGGGTTTTGCCCAGGGCGGTTTTAAAGGTGTATGGCTTTAGGTACAGGGTGGTCAGCCGCTTCAGGTTGCCAAAGAACTTGGTCAGTCGGGCGGAAAAACCCGCCACATGGCTGCCCGGCGCCAGATCGAAAACCTCGCCCAGGACCACCGACTGCAGTACCGGTCGGCCGTTGACCAGCAACAGGTCCACCCAGCGCTCTTCCCCGGTGAAGATATCGGCAACCGCTTCCGGCAGGTTGGCTGCAATCCCAAACCCCGCCTTGGCCCGGTTCAACTCCGGGTGCGGCAGCAAAGCCAGTCGCCAGCCCTGTTCCATGGCCAGGGGCAACACCATGGCCAGTTCCCGATCCCCCAGGTAGCAGACCACGGTGGTTTCACCTTCCGGCCAGAGCGGCGGTTTGCCCGCCTTGTATGGCACCGCCTCCAACGGCCGGTCCCCGAACAGCGGCAGCAGCCTTTGGCTTACCTGCTCTTGGCGTTGCGGGTCGTAAAGCAGTTTCAGGTTGTGGTAATGGTGTTCTTTGGCCATGGCGCCTCCCTGGCTCAATGCTTGTGGCCGCGACCGTCTACCCCTGGCGTCAGCCGGTGCTGATCTGCACCGAAGCTGTTGGTTAAGCGGTCCTCTTTTTGAGCTGCACCTGCAGGATGCTGATGGCCGCCGGGGTGATGCCCGAGATGCGGGCCGCCTGGCCCAGGGTGCGGGGGCGGACCCGTTCCAGTTTTTCCGCCACTTCCAGGCTCAGGCCCGGCATGCCGGCATATTGCAGATCATCGGGCAGGCGCTGGGACTCCAGCTTGCGGAAGCGCTGCACCTGTTCCTGCTGGCGGGCGATGTAACCGGCGTATTTCAATTCCAGTTCCACCTCCTGGCGGATGTGGCGGGAAAAATAGGTGGGTTGTTGTGCTTCGCCATGGCCGGCGGGGGCAATGGCGGGGTCAATAGCGGGAGCGGGGGCGGCAAGCGTTCCAGCGGCAAGTGGTTGGGCGGCCGGGAGCGCCCCGCTTTCTCCGGCCAGGGCCAGCACCGTGTCGATGTTCAACTCCGGCCGGCGGAGCAGTTCCGCCAGGCTGATGGGCTGGCGCAGGGGGGAGCTTGGCAACTCCGCAAGTTGCCGGTTCACCTCCGGGGTGGGGTGGAGCCGGGTCTGTTCCAGTTGTTGTTTTAGCAAGGCCATATTTTCCCGTTTGCGGCGGAAAAAACGGTAGCGTGGCTCATCCAGCAGGCCGATCTGGTGGCCGATTTCACAGAGGCGGAAATCGGCGTTGTCTTCCCGCAGCAGCAGCCGGTATTCGGCCCGGGAGGTGAAGAGTCGGTAGGGTTCTTTGGTGCCCTTGGTCACCAAGTCGTCGATCAGCACCCCGATGTAGGCCTGGGAACGGTCCAGCACCACCGGTTCGAGCCCGCCCAGCTGGCGCACCGCGTTGATGCCGGCCATCAGCCCCTGGGCCGCCGCCTCTTCGTAGCCCGAGGTGCCGTTGATCTGGCCGGCCAGGAAAAGGTGCTCCAGGCGTTTGCATTCCAGCCAGGGGTGCAGCTCCAGCGGGTCGACGTAATCGTATTCGATGGCATACCCCGGCCGGATCATCCGCGCCCGCTCCAGCCCCGGCACACTGCGGATCATGGCATGCTGCACTTCCAGCGGCAGGCTGGTGGAAAGACCGTTGGGGTAAACCTCCAGGGTGTCCAGCCCTTCCGGTTCAAGAAAAATCTGGTGGCGCTCCTTTTCCGGGAAGCGGATAATCTTGTCCTCCACCGAGGGGCAGTAGCGGGCCCCCACCCCCTGGATGACTCCGGTGAACAGCGGCGACTGGCCGCAACCGGCGCGGATGATCTCGTGGGTGGCGGCGGTGGTGTAGGTGATGTGACACGGCACCTGGGGCAGGGGCGGCTTCTGCCCGACGTTGGCAAAGGAAAAGAGCTGGGGCGGGTCATCGCCGGGCTGGCTTTCCAGCTGCCGGTAATCGATACTGCCGCCGTTGAGGCGCGGCGGAGTGCCGGTTTTCATCCTCCCCATGGCAAAGCCCAGCGCCTTGAGGTGGCCAGGCAGAGAAAGGGAAGGCGGGTCGCCCAGGCGACCGGCGGGAAAATGCTTGAGCCCGATATGGATCAGGCCATTGAGGAAAGTACCGGTGGTGATGATCACCGCCCCGGCCAGCAACCTTTCCCCCAGGGAGGTTTCCACCCCGCAGACCCGCGAGCGGCCGTGGCTGGTATCGATGAGCAGTTGATCGGCGGTGGCCTGGCGCAGTTCCAGGTTGGGCTGTGCTTCGATGACCTTTTTCATCCGCTGCGGGTAAAGGCGACGGTCGGCCTGGGCCCGCGACGAGCGTACCGCCGGCCCCCGGCTGGTGTTGAGCTGGCGGAACTGGATGCCGGTGGCGTCGATATTGCGAGCCATCTCCCCGCCCAGGGCGTCGATCTCCCGCACCAGGTGCCCCTTGGCCAGACCGCCCACCGCCGGATTGCAGCTTAAAGCGGCGATGGTGTCGGCATTCATCACCAGTAGCGCGGTGCGGCAGCCCAGCCGGGCCGCCGCCAGGGCCGCCTCGCAGCCGGCATGACCGGCTCCGACCACGATGATATCGTAATGTTCTTTCATCAACTTCCCCGTCAACTTCCCGTTCCCGCCGCTTGTTTACGGCTGAAAAGGCGTATTTCCGGGCGGCGGGCGGTGCGCCAGAAGGCGGGGGTCAGCAGGACGATCACCGTGTAGAGCTCCAGGCGGCCGGCCAGCATGCAGAAGGTGAGGACCACCTTGGCCAGGGCCGGCAGCTCGGCAAAGCCGTGGGCCGGACCCACCAAATGCAGCCCCGGGCCGATATTGTTCAGGGTGGCGATCACCGCCGTGGTGCCGGTGACCAGGTCCACCCCCAGGGCGGTGACCACCAGGGTGGCAATCAAAAAGATCATGAAGTAAAGGGCGAAAAACCCCAGCACCGCGGTCATTACCTCCCGGGGCACCCGGTGCCCGCCCAGCTTGATGATGCTCACCGTCTGGGGGTGGATCAGGCTGCGCAACTGCAGCCGGACATACTTGAAAAAAAGCAAAAAACGCACGGTCTTGATACTGCCGGCAGTGGAGCCGGCCATGCCCCCCACCAGCATCAACCCCACCAGGATCAACTGCGAAGAGGAGGGCCAGAGGGTGAAATCGGCGGTGCCGAAACCCGAGGTGGTGAGGATGGAGACAGTCTGAAAGGAGGCGTAGCGCAAGGAGCCGGCCAGATTTTCGTAAAGATTGAAGTGGTAGTTGAAAAAGGTAATCAGCAGGGTGGCGCCCACCGCCAGCCCCAGGAACAGCCGGAATTCCTCGCTGTGCCAGTAGGTGCTCAGCCGCCCCCGTAGCACGTGGTGGTGCATGGCGAAGTTGATGCCGCCGATGAACATGAAGATGATCACCACCACCTCCACGTAGAGGGAGTTGAAATGGCCCACACTGTCGTTATAGGGCGAAAAACCGGCGGTGGAGATGGTGCAGAAGGCCTGGGTGACGGCGTCGTAAAAGCTCAGGCCACCCAAGAGCAGCAGGGCGATGAGCAGGATGGTGAACAGCAGGTAGACGGTCCACAAAATCCGGGCCGTATCCTGGATGCGGGGGGTCAGCCGATCCTTGGTGGGGCCGGTCATCTCGGCCTGAAAAAGCTGCATACCGCCGATTCCCAGCAGCGGCAGGATGGCCAGCGAGAGGACGATGATCCCCATCCCCCCCAGCCACTGGGTGGTGGCCCGCCAGAAGAGCAGGCTGGGGGCCAGGGCCTCGATGTCGGTGAGGATGGTGGAGCCGGTGGTGGTAAAGCCGCTCATGGACTCGAACAGGGCGTCGATGAACGATGGCACTTGGGCGGAAAGCTGGTAGGGCAGCGAGCCCAGCAGGGCCATGCCCAGCCAGCAGACGGTAACCACCGCGAAACCATCACGCAGGCTCAGTTCCTTGATGGGCTTGAACAGCAGGATCAGCGCCGCCCCGGCCCCGGCCCCGATGGCGGCGCAGAGCAGAAAAATATCCATCAGCCCGTCGTCGTAGTAGGCGCTGACCGGAATGGGGGTCAGCAGAAACAGGGAGATCAGCAGCAGCAACTTCCCTAAAATATTTAATACGCCACCGGTATGCATCGTTATTTATCGAAAAGGGATTCCACGCCCTGCTCGGCGTCGCTGGTGAAAAAGATGATCAGGTTGTCGTCCGGGGCCAGCAGGGTGTCGCCAGTGGGAATAATGGTCTGATGCCCCCGGATAATGGCCCCGACGATGGATCCGTGGGGAAAAGTGAGGTGCTTGAGCGGCAGGTCGACAAACTGATCTTGGTCCGGTACCTTCATCTCCACTAACTCGGCCTCGCCGCCCAGCAGGCTGGCCACGCTGACGATCCGGCCACCGCCGTGGCGGACGTAGCGCAGGATCATGTTGGCCGCCACCAGGCGGGGGCTAAGCGGCACATCGATGCCCAGCTTGCCCAGCATGGGCATGAAACCGGGGTTACTGATCAGGGTGATGCATTTCTTAGCCCCGTGGTGCTTGGCCAGCAGGCTGGAGAGAATATTGGTGGTGTCGCTGTTGGTTACCGCGATTACCAGATCCACTTGGTCGATATCTTCTTCCAGCAGGTCGTTGGCCTCCAGGCCGTCGCTGTTGAGCACCACCGTGTCCTCCAGCTCTTCGGCCAGGGTTTCGCAGACCTCGGGATTCTGTTCCAGCAGGCTGATATCGACGTTGAGTTGCTCCATCTGGCGGGCCACCATGGCCCCGATGGGGCCGCCGCCGATGACGAACACCTTGCGGGGCAGGCGGCTGGTGCTGGCAAAGAGCAGGTGTTCCACCGCCGGTACATCGGGGCGACGGGCGACAATATACAGCTTGTCGCCGGGCTCCACCTGGTCGTGGCCCCGGGGGATGATGGTTTTTTCCCCCCGGGTGATGGCGACCACCAGGAAGTGGTACAGGTCCTGCAGGTCGCGCAGGTCGGCCAGGGATGAGCCCACGCAGGGGTGTTCCTCCTTGGCCACGTAGCCCAGCAGGTCCACCTGGCCGTGGCCGAATTCCGCCACCTCCACCGCCTGGCTTAAGGTGGTGAGCCGCAGGATCTCCTCGCTCATGGCCAGGTCCGGGCTGATAACCAGGTCGATCCCCAGGGTCCTTTCCACCCCGGAGGTGCCGTGGGCGTAAAAGTCCTTGTTGCGCACCCGGGCAATCCGGGTCTTGACCTTGTACTGGCGGGAGATGATGCAGGCGATCAGGTTGATCTCATCGCTGTCGGTGACCGCGATGAACAACTCGGTCTGCTCGATGCCGGCCTTTTCCAGCACCTTGGGGGAGGCGCCGCTGCCGTGCACCGGCATGACATTAAGTTCGCGTTCCAGCCGGCGCAGTTTTTTTTCATCGCTGTCCACCAGCACCACTTCCTGGCCTTCGCCGGAAAGTTTCTCGCACAGATGGCGGCCGACCATGCCGGCCCCGACAATCATGATCCGCATCGGGTGCCTCCGCTTTTTATGGGAGAATCCGTTGAAATTTTTGGTTGTTGCACCGGGCTTCGCGGCCCCCGTCCATGCGCGGAGGCCTGGTTTTTTTCCCAATGGATAAGGGCCCACTGGGAGGGGGTGTCGCGGCGCAGGGCCAGGCGGCCGTCCGGCTTGGGGTGCAGGCGGGCGTCTGCGTACTCCTCCAGGCGGTGCTGTTCTTCGGGGGAAAGGGGTTCTTCGGCCGGGATCATCCAGAGCAGGGAGTCGATGGCCCGTTGCCGATCCGGATAAATTCGTTCGTGGTCGAGGATGATGAAGTCCACCTTGGCGTGGATACCCAGTCGGTAGAGGATGTTGAGGGTGTAGATATAATCCGGGCCGGGGTCGAAGGGGCGGCCCAGGGCGGCAAAGAGTTCCGGGTCGAAGGGGCCGGCCCCCACCCGGTCGCCGATGATGGCCAGGCATTTGCTGAAGCGGTCCATCTTTTTTAACGCCCCCTCCAGGTCGTCCACCGCCAGGGAACGGGAGGCGATGACCACGTCGTGGGCCTCTATGGCCAGTTTCTCCCAGTCATCCTCCCAGGCTGCCTGGACGGGGCGGATGTTGTTAAGGCCCTGGCGCTGCTGTTCCTTGCTCAGTTCGGCCAGCATGGCGGCGGCGTAGTCAACGGCGGTTACCCGGTGCACCCGGCGGGCCAAAGGCAGAGCCAGGGTGCCGGGGCCGCAGCCGGCATCCAGCACGGTCCAGTGCGGTTGCCAGTGGAACCTGGCGAGGAACTGGTCGGTGTAGGGGGAGTCCAGGTTGCGGCTGGCAAAGTCGGCCGCCCGCCGGTCCCACTCTCCCCGGTTGCGGCGGGGTCGGCTCTTGTGGCGCCGCTCTTCCCGCCACATGGCGTTCCAGTCAAGATCGCGGTAGCGTAAGCGATCACGGGGCACCCCACCTTGCGGCAAGCGGGCCGGCTCACGTGCTGGAGCACGCATCGCCGTCCCGCTTGCCGCAATCTGGGGCACCCCGTGACCGCTTACCCCTCGATCCCCTTTATCATTTTGATCATTTTGATCATTTATGCGGTGGCGCATTTCAGTGGCCGCTTACCCGATGGGTTCCCGAGCAGTTATTTTTTTTGTAACCGGCTGAGGATGATGGTGTGTTCGCTGTCGTTGCTCCGCATCCGCCGCTGGCTGATGGCAATGGTGAAATTCTTCTCTTTTTCCGCCCTGGTCAGGAAGGGGGAAACACTCTGGCGGCGGATGTCGTGGGCCAGGTAAATGGTGCCGCCGGGGGCCAGAAAGCGGTCCATGATCTCCAGCAGGGGCGAGAAAAACTCTTCCCGGAAGAGAATTTCCGCCCCGATGATGGTGGAAAACTGCGGCAACTCACCCGGGCTGAGCCAGTCCAGCAGCAGGTGCTCCACTTGCTGTTCCACCCCGCTGGCGGCGGCGCTGACCCGTTGAAAATCAAGAATGTGCTCCTCAAAGTCGCTTAGGGTTACCCGGTGGCCGGCGGCGGCCGCCGCCAAACCCGGCAGGCCCAGCCCGGCCCCCAACTCCAGCACCCGGCCTTGCGGCTCGGGGGCCTGGGTGGCCATGAAATCGGCCAGGACCAGGGCCGCTTCCCACACCTTGACCCAGAAAGGGAAGCCGGCGACATCCTCAAAAGGGTCCTTATCGCCCAGCAGCGGCGCCAGGTCGCTGACCTGAAGCAGGCGCAACTGATGCTCCCGGATATTCCACGGCTCCAGTTCCACCTGGTAGGTTTTTTGTAAATTGGCCAGAATTTCGGCCGCTTGCGGGGGCAAAACAGGGTCGTTTGGCATTAATTTGGTCCTTTCAGGTAACGTGCCGGCGAGTTGCCGGGCCTTGGTTGACAGCTTTACAGGATACTTTGCAGCTCGCGTTCCAGGATGCGAATATCCACGTAACCGTCGAAACGCTGGATGATCTCGCCGTTGCGATCGATGAGAAAAGTAGTGGGAATCCCGAAAACGTCGCCGAAGTTACGCGGGGTGTCGGCATCGCTCATCACCACCGGGTAGTTGATGCCCAGTTCGTTCATGAAGTTGCGAACCGTCCGGGTGTCTCCCTGGTCCACCGAAATGCCCAGCACCGAAAAGTCACCATCGCCGTACTTGTTCTGCAGGGCGATCAAGGTGGGTACTTCCTGCCGACAAGGCGGGCACCAGGTGGCGAAAAAAGTCACCACCAGAGTTTTGCCGGCAAAATCGCGGCTGTGAATGGTGCGGCCGTCCTGGGCGGAAGCAAGGGAAAAAGTCGGCATGCTGGTAACCGGACCGTCGCTGCGGGAGCAACCGGTGACAGCAGGCAGGGTCAGCAGTACCAGGGCGAACAAGCAAAACAGCAACAGGGGCAGGGGGGCAAGGTGGCGCGACATACTTTTTTTCTCCGTGATTATTCTGAGCAAGATGTAACTATCCAGTTCGTTTCGTAATGTAACTACAGCCATCCGGGTTGCGGTTAGCAGGCCGGGGTAGTGTATGCATCAGGCACCCAAACCGACCTGATAGCCGCTTACGTGGTGCTACTGGCTGGTTACTAAAAAAGAGAAATTCTCACCGGGTTGGCTCCCGGTGAGAATTTGCATGACAAGCGGTGATTATACCGTATTGTTTGGAGAAATGCCAACCCCTGGTTTTTTGGCAAGATAGCTCAAAAAATCAAGGGGTTGGGCGGTTTGGGCTCGCCGGATGGCGGGGCGTTTACAGCCGGTTGCCTCTCACCCCGATCACCACCTCTTCCACCGGAATGGCCGTGCCGGCCCGCTGCTGGGCGGCCTGGATAATGCCGCGCATGCTGCCGCAGCAGGGTACTTCCATGATGGCCACGGTGATGCTCTTGATCCCGGCGGTGCGAAAAATTTCGCTGAACTTCGCCACGTAGGATTCGGCGTCGTCGAACTTGGGGCAACCCAGCAGCACCGTCTTGCCCGGCAACAGCTCCCGGTTGAAAGCGGGGTGTGCCACCGGCACGCAGTCGGCGGCCACCAGCAGGTCGGCCCCTTTCAAAAAAGGCGCCTCGGGCGGCACCAAACGAATCTGGATCGGCCAGTGGGTGAGGGCGGAGGACTCGGCCTCGGCGCCGGCGTAGGCCGCCGGTACCGGCGGCGCATTGGTCATGGCTCGGGGCTGGTTGGCCGCCTGGCAAGGTGAGACGGTCGGGCCAAAGCTCTGGATATGCGAAGAGGCGCAACCGCAGGCCATGGTATCAGCCGGCGCGGGGGCCGCTTCGGCCTGGGCCTTTTGGGCGGCCAGCAACTCTTCCACCGCCGCTTCGTCGAAGTCGTCGGCCTGGCGCTCGATCACTTTCAAGGCCCCGGTGGGACAGGCTCCCAGGCAGGCGCCCAGGCCGTCGCAGTACTTCTCCGCCACCAGCCGGGCCTTGCCGTCAACGATTTCCAGAGCCCCTTCGGCGCAGTCGGGCACGCACTGGCCGCAACCGTCGCAGAGGTTTTCGTCAATCTCGATTATTTTACGCATTACTTTCATGGTTGTAGCTCCACTGGGCCGGGCCCGCCCTTGTCGGCGATGGCCCGGTTATTATTTCAATGACTGATGTTAATGTTGTTCTTCCGCCGCCCGGTGGGCCTGATGCAGAATTTGCAGGTTGATGTTGATCTCCTTGTCGTCGGCGTTGTCGGTCGTCGTTTGATGCAGGGACTCCACGGCGTGGCAGATTTCTTCCACCAGGCCGGTATTGGCCCCGGCGTCGGCCAGCAGTTGCCGGATTTCCGCAGTGGCTTGGCCCTGTTCGGCTGCTTCGGCCGCCGGTTGATAAAGGTCGTGCAGATAAGCGGCCAACCGTACCACCGCCGGGTTGGCTCCCTCCGTGTCGGCGGCCAGTTCGGCGGCCCGGTTGGCCACCCGCCCGGCATGACCGATACGTTTAAAATCGTCGCCATAAAGCTTCTTGACCGCCACCGCCACCTTGTCCACCAACTCTTCCTGTTTCTTTTTCAGCAACTCCGGTGGCAGCTCGCCCAGGCATTGTTCGGCGTAGGGGCAGTAAGAGGCACAGCCGAAGTCCATCTTGGGGTTGAGCATCCGGTGGCCGCAACTCTTGCAGACCCGCTTGGCGTCATCCTTGAAAAACTCCAACTCGGCGCCGCACTTCTCGCAGGTGGTTTCAAAAACCGCGCTACCGTCCCAAAAACGGCTATCCTGTCCGGGGCATTGCATGACAATAAGGTCTCGTGGTATTGGTCTGCTCCAGGCATAAAAATGATCCGCCATGAAGCGGGTGAAAACTTCCAAAGAGCGTTCCGGGTTGACCGGTTCACTGTTTTTGCGGGTTTGGCCGCTGCCGGGCACATGGACGTGCAGGAGGCAGCGGCCACCTCGGAGGCGGGCAGGATGCCCGCCGAGAATGAGCTAAAACAGTGAACCGGTCAACCCTCGCTACGGGCTCCTTTTGCAACCCCTTATCCCAAAATGGTCTTCAAATCCTCATCCGGGGTACTGATGGGCTTAATATCGAAATTCTCCACCAGCACGTTCAGCACGTTGGGGGTAACAAAAGCCGGCAGGCTCGGTCCCAGGCGAATATCCTTGATGCCCAGGTGGAGCAGGGTGAGCAGGATGGCCACCGCCTTCTGCTCGTACCAGGAGAGCACCATGGAAAGCGGCAGGTCGTTGACCCCGCACTCGAAGGCCTGGGAAAGCGCCACGGCGATCTGGATCGCTGAGTAGGCGTCGTTGCACTGGCCCACGTCCAGCAGCCGCGGAATGCCGCCGATGTCGCCCAGGTTCTGGTCGAAGAAGCGGAACTTGCCGCAGGCCAGGGTCAACACCACGCAATCGGAGGGCACCTTCTCCACAAACTCGGTGTAGTAGTTGCGGCCCGGCTTGGCGCCGTCGCAACCGGCCACCAGGAAGAAGTGGCGGATGTTCTTGTCCTTGACCGCCTGGATAACCTTGTCGGCCACACCCATCACGGTGTTGCGGGCAAAACCGACCATGACCTTGCCCTTGTCGGTGTCGGCGGCAAAGCCCGGCAGTTCCTGGGCCTTTTTGATCACCGCGCTGAAATCCTTACCCTGGCTGCTGCAACCCAGGCCCACCGCACTCTTAACCTTGTCCAGCAGGCTGGGGCAGCCCTTGTCGTCGACATGGGCCACGGCCGGCCAGCCCACCAGACCGGTGGTGAAGATGTTGCCCTGGTAAGACTGCTGGGGCTTCTGGATGCAGTTGGTGGTCATCAAAATGGCCCCGGGAAACTCGGCGAACTCCTTCTGCTGGTTCTGCCAGGCGGTGCCGTAATGGCCGTAGAAGTGGGAATACTTCTTCAACTCGGGATAACCGTGGGCCGGCAGCATCTCGCCGTGGGTGTAAATGTTGATCCCCTTGCCCTCGGTCTGCTTGAGCAGCATTTCCAGGTCTTTCAGGTCGTGGCCGGAGACCAGGATGGCCTTGCCGGCTTTGGCGCCCAAGGGTACCTCGGTGGGTACCGGATGGCCGTAGGTGCCGGTGTTGCCCGCATCCAGCAGCTCCATGGCGCGCAGGTTGGTCTCGCCGCATTTGAGCACCAGACCCACCCAGTCCTGCAGGCCCATGTCCTTGCGCAGCAGGTTGACCAGGCTTTCCTGGATGAAGGCGTAAACCTGGTCATCTTCCTGGCCAAGGATTTTGGCATGGTCGGCGTAGGCGGCCACACCCTTGATGCCGAAGAGCAGGATGTGCTTGAGCGACTGGATGTCGGCATTGTCGTCGGAGGCGTTTTTCAGGTCTACCTCTTCGCCCTGCTTGACCAGGCCGTTAAGGTCGGCGGCGGGCTGGAAGGTGAAAGCGGCCTCGCTGAAGTCGGTCTTGCCGCCGGCGGCCTTGACCTTCTGGGCCAGGGAGTCGCGCAGGGCCACGGTGCGCTTGATCAGGGCGACGAAACGCTCGGGGTCGAAATCAACGTTGGTCAGGGTGGAGAAAACCGCCTCGCAGGTGAAGAGGTTGGCTTCTTCATCCGTCACGCCCGCCTTGCGACCTTCCACCGCCACCAGGGCCAGGCCCTGCAAGGCGTAAATCAGCAGATCCTGCAGCGCCGCCACTTCCGGCTTCTTGCCGCATACCCCCATGGTCTTGCATCCTTCACCTTTAGCCGTCTGTTCACACTGGTAACAAAACATAGTCCATCCTCCGTTCTGAATTGGGATAATAAAGCTGGTCGGCAGCCCCGATGACGCCGACCGGTTTTTATCTTCGTGTTGAAAGGCATGGTAACGGATGGAATCTTTTGCCACCTTGACCTGGGTCAAGAGGATTTGTTTTTTTTAATAAAGGATTTTGTCCGGCATTTCCTGCCATTCTTTGAACAGGGGCAGGGCCTTGTCCCGTAGCAGTTGCCGGGTGGGGATACTGCGCTTAGCCGGGGGGCGGGTCAGTTCTTCATAAATGTGCAGATCGGCGAAGCCGATGGCGGCGGCATCATGGCGGTCGGCGGCGTAGTAGATCTGTTCGATGCCGGCCCAGTAGGCCGCGGCCAGGCACATGGGGCAGGGTTCGCAGTTGACGTACAGGGTGCAGCCGGCCAGGCTGAAGTCACCGACTTGGGCGCAGGCGGCCCGGATGGCCTCCACTTCGGCGTGGGCGGTGGGGTCATTGGCGGAGGTGACTCGGTTCCAGCCCCGGCCGATGATTTCGTGGTCCCGCACCACCAGGGCGGCGAAAGGGCCGCCATCGCCCCGGCGCATGGTTTCTCCGGCCAGGGCGATAGTTGCCGCGATGAACTTTTCGTGTTCCACTTGCTGTTCCCGGTTTGCAATGGTTGGTTTTTTCGTTGGTTGTAAAGCGACAAGCGGCAAAAAAACGGGCAAGTTGCCGGAAAGATGATATCTTGAACCGCTTGCGGTCAATGCTATCATACTTCTGTGGATAAATGACAATGGATTTTTCGATGGCTATTTACATTGTGCTGCTGCTGGGCGCCTACCTGCTGGGCTCGGTGCCCTTTGGCCTGTTGTTGGGGAAAATGGCGGGGATAGACGTCAGGCGTGGGGGCAGCGGCAATATCGGGGCCACCAATGTGGGGCGGCTACTGGGTAAAAAACTGGGGGTGGCGACTTTGCTGGCCGACCTGCTCAAAGGGGTGCTGCCCATGCTGCTGGCTTCCTGGTGGCTGGCCGGCGATGAGCAGCGCTCGCTGGTGGTGGGGCTGTGCGGCGCGGCGGCCTTTCTGGGGCATCTTTTTCCCATCTACCTGGGTTTTAAGGGTGGGAAAGGGGTGGCCACCGCCCTGGGGGTTTTTTTGTACCTGACCCCGCTGGCGGCCCTGGGGTCCATGGTGGTTTTTGTGCTGGTGCTGCTTAACTGGGGCTATGTCTCCCTGGCCTCGCTGAGCGCCGCCCTGCTGATGCCGGGCCTGGTCTGGCTGCTTTACAGTGCGCCGGCGGCTTTGGAGCCGGGGGTGGGGGAACTGCTGGGCCCGGCCTGGGTTGAAATTTGGCTGGAAACCTTGCTGGCCCTGCTGTTTGCCCTGTTGATCTGGTTTAAACACCGGGACAACATCGGGCGCTTGTGGCGCGGTGAGGAAAAGAGTTGGCGCAATCATCAAAAATGAACGGCAAACATGATCGGCGGCGGGCTGATTGGGTGAACCTTTGGCATGGTCAAGATGGGGTGTGCCACGGCACTTCCTTGTGCCGTATAGCCGTTTAATGGCAGCCTTGCCCGGCGGGAACCCTCTTTCCTGGGTAATGCTTCAGTTCTCTTCCGGCTCAAATACCGGCCAGGCGGCGTCGAACTTGTTGGGATCCAGCAGGATCTGTTTGGCCAACTGGGAAACCGGGTTCAGCACCACCGGTCCCAGCAGGTTGGCGGTCATTTGCTCAGGCTTGCCCTGGGGGATGGCCAGGATCAGCAGCAGCTCAAGCTTGCTGTTCTCGGGGTCACCCAGTTCCCGCAAGGCGGCGGTGGGTAAATCCGGCTGGTACTGGGGCACCAGGCGGCTGGCCTGGATCACCACAAAGGCCAGCTCGGGGTTGTCCAGTGACTGCAGCCACATGAAGGGTGATTTGCTGCTGTGCTGGCGCAGTACGAAACGGCGTGATTCGGGAAAGCCGGGAAAAGCGCTGGTCACGGTGATGATCTTTTCCGGATCGACGCTGATCCTGCCGAAACGGCTGGTCTGCAAGGTGATGGTTGGGGTGCCTTCTTCAATCTTCATCGCTGCTTGAGCCATTTGGTTCACCTCCTGGTGGTTTTAGAACGGACCTCATGTCCGCCCTTTGTTGTAATATCGGCTTGTTGCCAGATTTCTGAAACAAATTATCAACTTTCACGCTTTTTTTCGGCCAAGTTGACGGCGAGGCTTTCCAGGTCGCCGAACTCTCCTGCGGCGGCGCGGCGGTTGGCCTCTAAAATCCGGCGGTAAATCTCTTCCCGGTGGACGGAAACATGATCCGGCGCCTCGACACCGAGCTTGACCTGGCCGTTTTTTACCTCCAGCACCCGGATGGAAATCTCATCGCCGATGGCCACTGCTTCCCCCGGTTTTCTGGCTAAAATCAACATTGTCATGCCCTCCTGGCAAAATCTGCCGGCTGCTTTCCTGGCGGCCGGTTTTTGTTCTGGTGTTAATGCAGGGTGCGTGCCGCCCGGTGGCGAACGCGGTGCTGTTACTCCTTATGCCCGCTTGGTTTAAAGGAAATTAACCAAACTCAACTGCATGGTTCTGGCCGCCGCGCTAAGGGCTGCTTCGTAAGCTACTTCCTTGGCCTTCAGTTCCATGATGGCCTTAATCATATCGGTATCTTCCAGTTCGGAAAGATTTTCCGCCGTGGCCAGCTTCAGGTTCATGTAAATGTTGTTCTGAACCTCCATGCGGTTGGCCCGGGCGCCGAAATCGGCGATCTGGTTGGTCAGCTCGTTGAGCAGGCCTTCAAGGTCGCCGATGGATTTTTGCAGGCCGCTGGTCTGAATATTGTCAAACTCCAGGCCGGTGGCGTTGAGCAGGCCGCTGGTATCCTCCTTGAGATCGAAGCTGTAGCGCTCGTCACTGCTGTTGAGCTGCAGGTACCCGCTGTCATCCCAGTGGGCGTTGAGGCCGGGGATGCCGTTGAGCCGCTGGGCGATATCGTTTAGGGTGTCGTTTGCCGGGTCCACCTGGATGGTGATTACCCGCTCCTGCGGCGGCACCTGGTGGTGGTCGGTGACCGCCACCTTGAAGCTGCCGGCCTGGATGCGCTCTTCCAGTTCCAGCCCGGTTTCGCCGCTGCCCAGGGTGGCGTGAATGTCCCCGGCCTGGGCGGCGCTGGTAGCGGTGCGGAATCCTTCGCCCTTGAGAAACTGCTCCAGATCTTTCAGGATACTGAACACCCCGGTGTCGTAAATGGCGTCAAAGCCGTTTTTACTGATATCGATGGTGCTGTGCTGGCCCACCTTGATGGCGATGTCGTTGTTGCGATCGCCGGCGTAACGGACGTAATCGTTGTCCCGGTGGATGGTCCGGACCTGCATGACCCCGTCTTCCAGGCGGTCGTCATGGCCGGTGGGTTCGCTCAGGCCCAAGGCGGCAAAGCCTACATCGATGGCCGCATCATCTTCGCCCACCTGGCCGCTTTCCAGCCGGAAGGGCTGGTCCGACCACAAGCGTACTGAGCCGAAATGGACCTGATCACCGCTGAAACCGGTGGCATAATGGCCCTGGGCCGAGGTTTGCACATGAACGTTGCGGCCATCCACCGCGGTGAGGATCAGTTTGCCGTCTTGGTCGCGGCCGGCGGTAACCCCGGTTTCCTCCGTTTTGGCGTTGATGGCCCGGATCAGGGTGTTGTCGGCGTCCCCTTCCTGGATGGTGGCGGGCTCATCAAAAATGCTGATCCCGTTGATCACCAGGTCGTTTTCGCTCAACCGGGTGCGGTGGGGTTGGTCAATGCTCACCGCCTTGACCGCCAGTTTATCACCGTCGGCATCTGCCGCCGCGAAAGTGATGTCACCGGTGCCGGCCCCGCTGACGATGGTTAACTCGGTGCCGTCAACGGCCACCGGGTAGTCGGCGCTGACGGCCGTTGCCAGCCCGGCAATGACAGCGTCAAGGTCATCTCCGACCTGGGCTTCGTAAGCAAAATCCTGATTGTTTATGGTCAGGGTGTAAGTGGCGCCTTCTTCCACGTCCATGCCGTTGAAATCAATGTGCCGTGAAACTCCCGCATGGCCGCTGTTTACTGCCGTGCCCGCGATAACCGAGGCAGGGGTGACTTCCGCCGTCACCCCGTAATTGCCCCCGTTAATGGCCGCTGCCTTGGCCGCTGCCGAGGCATCGGCGTAGATGGTGGAATGCTCATCGGCGGCAGTGGTCACCGGTTTGCCGTTGATCAGCAAATCGCCTTCCTGCAGGGACGGGCCGTAACGCAGCACCCCGTCGTCGGGCAGGTCGGCAAAACCCCAGCCGCCGCCGTGCAGGCCGATCATTTCGAGAATGGTGTCATCGGGCGGGTCATTTGCCGCCCCACTGGTGGTGATGGTAAAAGATTCGGCTCCGCTCAGGGAGATAGAGCCGGTGTTGCCGTTATTCACGGTGTAGGCGCCGGCGGCCAGGCCGGTATTGGCATTGGCGTTGGTTAGTGGTCCGACTTCGATGTCAGATTCATCGCCGGGGTTAAGGTTGTAAAGCACCACCGAGTTGAGTGCACCGCCGTTGTCGCCGTCTCCGACTCTGGCGGCCACTCCGGTTAGTTCAGTAATATTATTGATCGCCGCCACGGTAAGTTCGGCAACATCGGCGGCGCTGGCTCCGTCCGGCACGACCACGGCAAAGTTGACGCCATTGATGGATTGGAGCATGGTCTCGCCACCATTGCCGCCCTCGGCGTTGGCTGCCGCCCCGGCGGTCAGGGTGGTCAGGCTGGCGGTTACCCCGGTAATGTCGCCGACTTCATTCAAGGCCGCGGCTAAAGCGTCAGCATTGGCCATCTCCAGGCCTAACGTGGCGGGATTGTTAAGCGCAAGGTCGTCGTCGCCGTTCAGGCCGGGATATTCGGCCTCCTGCAGGAGGGTTACCAGGTCTTGGCCGTTGATTTGCAAATCATCGGTGGTCAGGGTTCCGCCGGAGATCTGGTCGCTGGTCAATGGCCCGCTGATTCCTTGCGGGGCGGGATCGGCGCCGTTAACAAAATAGCCGTCCATGGCGCCTTTGACAAAGGGGGTGGGTTCGGCCGGGGTGTAGCCGATGGTGCGGAAGCCGCCGAAGATATGCTTGCCGTTAACCGCCGAGTTGGCCAGGATGATGGCCTGCTCCCAGAGGTTTTTTACCTCCATGGCGGCGTTCTCTCGATTTTCCGCGGTCATGGGGGCGTTGGCCGCCTGGATGGCCAGGGTCTTGGCCCGCATCACCAGGTCCTTGGTTTCCGTTAAGGCGGTTTCCGAGGCGCTGATGATGGTGTTGCCGTAATTGATATTTCGCTGGTACTGGCCGATTTCCGACAGGTTGGTGCGCAGGCCCAGGGCGTTGACCAGGTTCACCGGATTGTCCGAGATCTTGGACATCAGCTTGCCCGAGGAGATCTGTTGGTTGATCCGGTTCATATCGCTGTTAACCTTGTTCAGGTTAGTCAGGATATTGTTATAGATAGACTGCATTGTAACCCGCATGGCCTTGTCTCCTATCTTACGGTGTCCAGCAGGGTGACCAGCATTTCGTCGGAGGTGGAGATCAGCCGGGCCGCCGCCGTGTAGGCATGCTGGAACTTGATCAGGTTGGCCATCTCCTCGTCCAGGGAGACCCCGGAGACGGTATCCCGCATCTCGTTCATCTGGTTTAGCACCAGGGTGTTGAACTCCACGTTGCGGTCGATGGTCCGTCCCTTGTTGCCGATATCCCCCACCAGCGAGTTGTAAAAACCATTAAGCGAGCTGACCCGGCCACCGAGGAAATGAATGTCATCCTTGTGCTGCAGGTTGCTGAGCTCCAAGGCGTTGCGGTTGTCGCCGGGAAAAATTTCGCCGTTTTCGCCCACCTTGCCGGCGGCCATGTAGTCAAGATTGTCGGCAATAACCCGGTTGACCCCAATGGTGCCGGCACTGTGGCCGGTGAAAAAAGTGTTGAGGCCGGCCACTTGGAGGAAGTTGGAGGAATCTGCGCCAAAGGCGAACTGGTGGCCGGCGACGGGGTCAAGCTTGAAGCGGCCGCTCTGGCGGTCGAAAGAGGCCTTCACCCAAGGGGTTTCGCCGTCGCTGGTGCCGCCGGCGGCGAGAATCGCCTGGTTGATGGCCTGGGCGGCATCATTGGCCGAGTAGGCCCGCTCCAAGGAAACGGTTACCGGTTCCGGCAGGGCCAGGGAGCCGTCGGCGCTGTAAAGCCAGATTTCAAAGCTGCCGTCTTCGGTGTTCAGCTCATCGCCGTACTTGAAGCCGGTGAGCAGGACTTTATCTTCCAGAGGGTCCGGGGTTACCGCGATCCGGCCGTTGCCGGTGATGCCGTCATCGCTTTTGTCGTGCAGGCCCAACTGGGCCAGGATGGTATCGTCCACCCCGGCCTTGATGGTGTAGCGCTGGTCGGAAAAGAGGGTGACCTGGCCGGTATTGTGGTCGGCATCGGCGACAATGGTTTCGCCGGCAAGGGCATCCAGGCCGAGCATGGAGGCGCTGAGCCCGGCGGGGTTGTCCTCGTCGTCCGGGGTAAAGATCAGATTGTCGATGGTGATGGAGGACTCATCCCCGGCGTTGGTGTTGCGGAAGAGCAGGGCGTTGGTGGCGGCGCCGTTGCTGCCGTCGCCCACCGCCGCTTCAATATTGTGATCTTCCAGCACCTTGCTGATTTCTTTGGTCAGCTCTTCCAGGAACTTGGTATGAACGTTTTCGCCCTCTTCGAGGTCGCCGATGCTAAAACTTATGTTGTCTCTGCCATTTACGTTGAACTCGATTTCATTGTCATCATCGTCTGGGTCTTGAAATCCGTCTACATTTGATAATGTGACGGTTATCTCTTCTCCGTTGACCGTGAAGCTAAAGCTGTCGCCGGCGCTGACGGCGTTAAGGTCAGCTTCGGTAATGGCCACCCCGTTTGCCTGGGTGGTCAGCCGGGCGCTGACCCCGGTATCGGCCTGGTTGATGGCCTCCACGGTGTTGGCCGCCTTGGTGGTGGCCAGTCCGTGCACCGGGAAGGCGCCGTTGATGGCGCCGATATCCAGGCCGTTGATCTGGATTGCCCCGGCGGCAATGTTGCGGCTGGCGGTGCCGGTGGCCACGGTACCGGTGGTCACCGAGGTGGGTCGACCGATGTCGCCGCCCACCAGTTGGTCGGCAAATTTTACCGTGCCGCTGCCGGTGCTGTGCACCTGGTTAAGCTCGCGGATCAGGGCGTTGGCCAAGGCATCCAGGCGACCGGCATAGTTGTTGGGGTTGCCGGGGGCCAGTTCGCTGTGGATCTCCAGCCAGCCGCCCATCTTGCCGCCCAGTTGGGCGCCGGTGAGGGGGCGGCTGACCTTTTTGCCGGAACCATCGGTGCTGACCCAGTTGAGTTGGTTGTCGCTCCAGCTTACCTGCCAGGCCTCATCGCCTTCCACCAGTGGGTGGCCGTTGGCCATCAAGACCGTGTAGGTGCCGTTTTTGCTGGCAAAATGGCTGATCTCCACCAGTCCCGCCAACTCCTTGACCAGGTTGTCGCGCTGGTCCCGCAGGTCGTTGGCCTCCGCCTTGGCCACCTCGGCGCTGGTGATGCGGGAATTCAGCGCGGCGATCTGCGAGGTCAGGGAGTTGATGTCGCCCACCGCGGTGTCGATGTTGGTGCCGATATCCGAGCGGGCCCGGATGATCTCATCGTTCATGGTTTTAAAATGATCGGACAGCAGATGGCCGTTTTGCAGCACATTCTGTCGGGCCGCCAGGCTTTCCGGGTTATCGCTGAGTTCCTGCCAGGAGTTCCAGAACTGGTTGAGCAGGTCGTTCATGGCCAGGCCGCGGGCCTCGTTGAAAATCGGCTCCACCACCCGCAGGGACTGCTGCTGGGCCTGCAAATTACCCATCAGGGAAGACTGGCGGGTGATCCGCTCCACCATGAACTGATCGTAGCTGCGGGTAATGGTGTCTGGTGAGACCCCGCCGCCCAGCAGGGCATTGCCCATCTGCACCGCATGGTTGGCCCGGATATTGTGGGTTTGCCGGGAATAGCCCGGGGTATCCACGTTGGCCACGTTGTGGCCGGTGACCTGGATCGACCGCTGCTGGGTCAGCAGGGCCTGTTTGGCGGTATTCAGGACGTGCGTTAAGCCGGCCATGGTTTTATACCTCGCGGCTGATCAGGCTGGGGCGGGAGGCCCCCGGACGCTGTTGGTGGCCCGGCTTGCCGTACCCGGTTTGCTCTTCCCCGGCGGCGCGGGTGATCAGGCTGATGGCGTCATGTAAATGACGCTTGGTGTCTTCCACGAAATTGTAGTTGATCACACTTTTGGCGGCGATATCCTGGCGCAGGGCCACCAGTTCGCGGCGTTGTTTTTCCAGGGTCTTTTTCTCTTCCCCGTCGGTCATCGCGGCCAGGTCGGAAAGCCGGACGGCGTTTTCAGAGGGCTTGCCGGTGAACTCCTCCACCGACCGCCGCAACTGCTCGTCCACCTCCTTCAGGGTGGCGATCTGTTCGGCCTTGCGACGGCTCAAGCCCACCAGTTCACGCATGTCCATGTTGACAATGGCCTGCTGTTCCCGGTCCAGCATGACCAGCAACTCGCGGGAGAGGGTAAACTCCTGCTCCAGAAGATCAAAGATGTTGGCTGGTATTTTATGCCGCATGGTCCTATCCTCTGCTGTAATGGTATCCGTTCACCAGGTTTACTAACTTAGCTGTCTGACGGGCCGTAATCGTTCAGCAGTGCCGCAGATTCGGGTAAGCAGCCAGGCGCCGCGTACACCGGGTACTCAAGCCTGGCTGATCGCCCGAAGGTGCGGTGCTGCTGAACGATTACCTGTAATGCTGCTGGTTGATCTGCCGGTAGAGCATTTCACCGAACCCCATCCCTTTGCCGGAGGCCAGGTGCCGGGCCAGCTCCTGGTCGTGGAGCGACTGGTACATCTCTTCGGCATGCCCTCCGCCCAGCAGATCGCTCTGGGGCCCGGTCTGGCGGGCCATGCTGAGGAATTTCTGCAGGATGATGGCCTCGAACTCGGCGCAGGCCTGCCGCAATTGGGGATTTCCTTCCTTATCGGACGTTGCGGTCGCGGGCTTGAATGGGCCGCCGGTCAGGCTGTTGATTTCCATGTCTTACTCCCGTGGCTGGTTGGGTTTTAGATGATTTCCAGTTCGGCGTTCAAAGCGCCGGAGGCCTTGATGGACTGAAAGATGGCAATCAGATCCCGGGGGGCGACGCCCACCGCGTTCAGGGCCTGGACCACCTCGCCCAGCGTGGCGCCGGGGTCAAGCCGTACCAGCTGGTCGCCTTCGGCGGCCATCGGTGCGGCATCCGGCTGCAGCAACTCTTCCGGGCCCAGGGCCGGTGCCACCTGCAGGTTAAGATCGCCATGGGCCACGGCCAACTCCCGGATGCGGACGTTTTCGCCCATCACCACCGTCCCGGTGCGCTCATCCAGCACCACCCGGGCCCGGTTGTCGGGAACAATCTGCAGGTTTTCCAGTTCGGCCAGCAGGAAAATTTCGTTGTCGCGGTAATTCTCCGGCACCCTGACCACCACCGTGGCGCCGTCCCGGGGGTGGGCGGCGCTGTTGCCCAGGTGGTTGTTAATGGCCTGGGTCATGCGCTGAACGGTGGTAAAATCGGGGGAGTTCAGGCTGATCACGATCTCTTCCCGTTGGGCGAAAGAAACCGGAACTTCCCGCTCCACCGAGGCGCCGCTGGGGATCCGGGCCACGGTCTGATGGTTCTGTTGCCGGCCCGGTGCCGTCGGCCCCTGGGGCTCGAAGCCGCCGATGCTCAGCGGACCCTGGGCGATGGCGTAGATCTGGTTGTCCAGGCCTTTAAGGGGAGTGACCAGCAGGGTGCCGCCCTGCAGCGAGGAGGCGTCGCCCACCGAAGAAACGGTGACGTCAATATTCTGGCCGGACTTGGCGAAGGGGGGCAGTTTGGCGGTGACCATCACCGCGGCCGCGTTGCGGACCTGGATATCGTCGGGGTTGATGTTAAGGCCCATGTTGCGCATGGCGTTGGCCAGCCCCTGGATGGTGAAGGCGGCGTTGCGGCCGTCGCCGCTGCCGTCCAGGCCCACCACGATGCCGTAACCCACCAGCTGGTTATGCCGGACCCCCTGGATGGAGGCCAGGTCCTTGAGCCGTACCGCCGCGGTGGCGTCGGCAATCACGAAAACCAGGCAGGCAAGGCCCAGCACCAGCCCGGCCACCACCGGCAAAAGCCCGGCCGGGGTAGCCGTAGTCGGCTTGCGGGAATATTTAACAGAAGCTGCGTTCATGGTCTCACCCGGATAATTTTTTTGTTCTTTCAAGGTTTATGGTGTGCGCTGCCGGTCACGAAAAAAAACTTTGTCAAGTTGTTATGCACTATCCGTGCCAGCAACCAAGGAGGAAACTTTTGCCGCCGGCAAAAGCCCCCGCCAGTGGCAAATCCCAAAAGCCATCCACCACCAGGAAAACGTCCGGCAGTGCCGCAGGTTGTGGCAAGCGAGACGGCGCCGCGTACTCCAGTACGCAAGCCGGCTCGATCGCCGCAAGATGCGGTGCTGCCGGACGTTTTCCCTAGAAGGGCCAGATGGCCTGCACTGCCCGCGACAGCCAGCCTGGCCGTTGTTTGTCGGCCAGCAGCCCTTTGCCGCTGTACTCGATCCGGGCGTCGGCGATCCGGTCGGAGTTGACGGAGTTGCTGGCATTAATATCGTCGGGGCGCACCAGGCCGGAGAGGATGATGAACTGGGTTTCGTTGTTGACCCGTACCTCCTGGTAGCCTCGGATAACCAGGTTGCCTTCCATGGTTTTGTCCACCACCCGGGCGGAGATGGTGGCGGTGACGTCGCTGTCGCGGCTGGTACGGCCGCGGCCTTCGAAGTCGGTATTAATCCCGGCATTGATGGAACTGCGTTCGCCGACGAAATTGTCCAGCCCGAAGAAGGAACTGATCCCGGCGTTGATGCTGGAGTCACGCTCGGCAATGGTGGTGGCGTTTTTGCGGCCGCTGGAGGTTTCCACCACCCGTACCAGCAAAATGTCGCCCACTTCCCGGGCCCGGTTGTCGCGATAAAGGTCCAGCCCCCGGTTGCCGTTGTAAATCGTGCCCTCGGCCGGCGTTTCCGGCGGGCTGCCGGGGTCCGGCATGGCGAAGCGTTCCGGCAGGCGCTCGGAGGGGGGGGCGGCGGCCTGGTCGCTGCCGCCGCTGCCGCTGCTGCCGGTGGTGGCGCAGCCGGTCAGCCACAGCGACAGCAGGGCAATCAGCAAGATATAGTTACGCATGACGGTTCTCCTTATTACAGTTCGGTTTCAACCAGGCCGCTGTTGACCACCCGGGCCATGATTTCCCGCCGGCTCATCAGGTTGCGGACCCGGACCAAGTCACCTTCGGCGCCGATTTCCCGCACCTCGCCCGGCGCGTTGACCAGCACCCGGCCGGTGGAGGCGCGAATCGTTACCCGGTCGCCGCGCCGCACCAGGGGCGGTTTTTCCAGCAAATTCTGGTACACGATGGCCCCGGCCTGCAGGGTGGTGCGCAACTGCATGCCGGCTACCAGGGCGGGATCGTTGATGATGCTGCCGTCCAGCATGCCGATGTCGCGGCGATGCACGACCAGATCATCGCGGCTGATCACCTCCCCCCTGTTGATGCGGCGGGCGGTCATGACCACCTGGCCCATGCGCTGCAGGTTGGCATTCAGGCGCACCCGGGCCTCGGCCTTGCCGTTGACCAGCAGGGTAACCTGAAGGCTTTGCCGACCCAGGTGGCCGGGGTCGAGGGCATTGTCCAACTGGTAGTCAAGGAGCCCGGCAGGAATGGTGACACTTGCCGGAAAGGCGGAAAAACCGCTGATCTCCAGCTCGTCCCGGGGCCAGATGCTCTCTTTGGCAATGATGGCGGCAAAAATTTCCTGCAAGTCGCTCTCCCCCAGGGTAATTGTGCTGCCGCCGCTCCGAGCCTGGACCGGAATGGCAGCCAGGATCAGCAGCAACAACAGCAGGGGGGCAATGAACAGGCGAAGACCGGGGCCGGTGGTCATGGTTCCATCTCCTCTTTTCTCAAGCCTAAAATAATGTTTGTTACTCCGGTGCTGTTGGGCGTTTATGCCTAACGCTTCAAGGTGTTGGCCACTTCCAGCAACTGGTCGGCGGTCTGCACCGACTTGGAGTTCATCTCAAAAGCCCGCTGGGTGATGATCAGGTTCACCAGCTCTTCGGTAACATCGACGTTGGATACCTCGATGAAATTCTGCAAAATCACCCCGGCGCCGTCGGTGCCGGGGTCCGACTCAATGGGGTCGCCGGAGGCCTCGGTGGGGCGGAAAAGATTGCCGCCTTCGGCCCGGAGCCCGCCGGGGTTGATAAAGTTGTGCAGGGTCAGTTGACCTTCGGCGATGATCTCCTGGGCGGCGTTTTTGGCCTGGATCAGCCCGTCGGTGCCGACACTAAGGGTGACGGTATCGGCGGGAATGGCGAACTCCGGCTGCAGCCGGTCGCCGTTCTGGGTGACGATGAAGCCGTCGGCGTCACGGGTGAAGTTGCCGGAGCGGGTGTAAAACTCTTCCCCGTCACGGATGACCTGGAAAAAGCCCCGGCCCTCGACGGCCAGGTCCAGGTCGTTGCCGGTTTCATGGATGCTGCCCTGGGTAAAGAGCTTCTGGGTGGAGGTGGCGATCACCCCCAGGCCCACCTGGATGCCCGAGGGCACCTGGCCGCCGTCCACGGTTTCCACCCCCACCGCCCGCATCTCCTGGTAGTAAAGGTCTTCAAACTGGACCCGGCTTTTTTTGAAGCCGGCGGTGTTGACGTTGGCCAGGTTGTTGGAGATGGTATCCAACTGCAACTGCTGGCCCCGCATGCCGGTGGTGCCGGAGTAAAGTGCGCGGATCATGGTTGTTCCTCCTTAATGGTTCAGCAAAAAATCATTTTTTTCGTTCAGCGGCCGAAAGCTGGTCAATTACCGGTTGAAGCGGCCGACTCGGCTGATTGCCTGTTCATCCATGTCGTCGATGGCCTGGATCATCTTCTGTTGTGCTTCATAGCTGCGTTGCAGATCGATCATGGTGGTCATCTCTTCCACCGAGTTGACGTTGGACTTTTCCAGAAAACCCTGGCGAACCTGGAAATTCATGGCCTCCAGGGGCATTTCTTCGCCTTCTGCCGCCAGCCGGAAGAGGTTGCGGCCTTCCTTGATCAGGTTGGTCAAATCATTGACACCAACCACCTCCAGCTGGTTGACCTGCACGCCGTCCACCATTACTCGGCCGTCTCTTTCCACCGCAAAATTGTTGCCGTCAACCACGATGGGGCCGCCGTCGCCCAGCACCAGGCCCCCCTCCGGGGTGCGCAACTGGCCCATGGGGTCCAGCTGGAAGCTGCCGGCTCGGGTGTAGCGGATGCCCTGGTCGGTCTGGATCCGGAAAAACCCTTCCCCTTGGATGGCCAGGTCCAGCGGGTTGCCGGTGGGGTCGACGTGTCCCTGCTGGTGGTCGGTATGCACCCGCAAAGCCTTGCCCACCCGTTGGCGCTCGGCGTTGGCCTGGTAGAGCATTTCCCAGAAGCTCACCGCGTCTTTCTTGTAGCCGGCGGTGTCGACGTTGGCCAGATTGTTGGCCACCTGGTCCAGGCGGCGCTCCTGGGCCAGCATGGTCTCCACCCCTTCAATCATTCCCAGCCGATTATGGATATACATGGCACTCCTCACTTGCACTTGATTACCAGCGAAACATCTCGTGCCGGGAGCTAATGCAAACAGCGTGCCAAGAAAAGGTAAGCGATCACAGAGCACCGCATCTTGCGGCGATCGAGCCGGCTCACGTACTGATGTACGCTTCGCCGTCTCGCTTGCCGCAATCTGCGGCACCCTGTGACCGCTTACCCCGGTTTTAGTTAGGGGCGAACCCGTCGCTACCGGGTTTCGCGGCCCCCTTCCAGTTCCCAGGCGACTTTGACGTTGCCCTGGGTCGGTGGGCTGAGTGGAGTTGCGGCTGTTCGCTTACTGGTATTCCTGGTTAGTGCGGTAGATGAAGGCGAGAATTTCCGCCACCAGCAGGTAGGTCTCGGGGGGGATTTCCTGGTAGAGGTCGAGGCGGGAAAGAATTTCCGTGAGGTCGGCGTCTTCATGGATGGGGACGCCGTGTTCCCGGGCGATGGCGATGAGCTTTTCCGCCACCGTCCCGCTGCCCTTGGCCACCATTTGCGGCGCGCTTTGCTGCTCGGCGTCGTAGCGCAGGGCCACCGCCTTCTTGCGTGGCGGTGTTTTTTGAGGATTTTTGGGAGCCCCGGGTGTCTTGGGTGTCTTGGGAGCCATTGTTTCGTTAACTTGCGGGGTGAAGTTGCTCGCTGCAGATAAAAAAAGAGTGGTTGGCCATGGTGACATTCCTGGGCAAAGGTCGTTTTTCGTGGTAGGAACCACTTTTATCCAAGCTGATCGTTAAATCCCTGTCAATGAAATTTGTCGACACTTACTCATCCTGGAAGTTTACGGGTAAAAAATCATGCGCTTTGCCCAGCAGTTGATCGCCGGCCGGCTGGTGCGGCACTACAAACGTTTCCTGGCCGAGGTGGAGTTGGCCGAAGGTGAGATTATCACCGTGCATTGCCCCAATTCAGGCAGCATGCTGGGCTGCCGGGAGCCGGGCAGCCCGGTGCTGCTTTCGGTTGCCGCCAACCCCAAGCGCAAATATCCGCATACCTGGGAGTTGGTGCAAAGTGATGGCTACTGGGTGGGGATCAACACCGCCCGCACCAATGCCCTGGTGCGGGAAGCCTTGGAAAAGGGGGTTATCGCCGAGTTGCAACCCATTGAGGAGATCCGGGCCGAGGTCAAGGTTTCCGCCCGCAGTCGGCTCGATTTTTGCCTGACTCACCCCGCTTTGGCGGCATCTGCCGGTCAGCGCGAAAAACGGCACACCTACCTGGAGGTCAAAAACTGTACCCTGGTGGAGCAGGGTCGGGCCATGTTTCCCGACGCGGTTACCAGCCGGGGGACCAGGCACCTGGAAGAGCTGTTGCGTCTGTGTCGGGAGGGCCATGCCGCGGCGGTGCTTTTTTGCGTGCAGCACGGCGGCGCCCAATTCTTCACCCCGGCGGCCCACATCGACCCCGCCTATGCCGAAACCCTGGCCCGGGTGGCCGCCGGGGGTGTCGAAATATTGGCCTACCGGGCCACGCCAACCCCGGCGGGGATCACCCTGGACACCCCGCTACCGGTGCATCTGTAAATGATCACGGAGCGTGCCGCCCTACCAGATCAGGTAGAACAGCATAAGGATCAGCAGCACTGAGCAGCAACCGGCCACCGGCCAGGCGGTGAGTTGTTTTTCCCACCGCTGGGCCGGGTTTTGCCAGATGGTGGTGATGGCATGCCACAGCCGTTGCAGCAATTGGTCCAGTTTGCCCACCGCCCGGGCGCTAAAGGTGGCCCCGGCCTGCCAGGTGGTGGCCAGCAGCGTCAGCGGGGCGGATTCCCGGGGGTTGGTGTCCAGTCGGGTCGGCCAGCGGCGCTCAAGAGGCCGGGCCAGGGCCAGGGCAGCCAGCAGCGGCAGCAGGGCGCCGGTCAGTTTGCCCGGCGTCAGCAGCGGGCCGAGGGCCGGCAGCAAGGTGGAGGCCGTGGGCAGGTAAAGGTACCATCCCAGGGGCAGGCCGGAGAGTACCAGCAGGCCCCAGGGCAGCAGCATTGTCCGGGGAGCGGCGGCGGTGTCTGCGGCGTCGGTCTGGTTGTGTTGCCGCCACTGTTGCCGCATCAGAGCCAGGAAGCGCAGCAGCAGCAGGGTGGTGGCCAGCCCGCTCAGTTTCAGCAGCCATTCCCACAGGGCCGGGTCCACCACAGTCCCGGCTCCGCCCAGGGCCAGCAACTGCTCTTTGGCGAAATAACCGCTGGTTAACGGCGCCCCGACCAAGGCCAGGGCCGGCAACAGCAGTCCCAGGGTCAGCAGTTTACCATTGGTTTTGTAAGCGGCCAGGGCCACCGCCAGGAAGAGGGCGCCCTTGGCCAGGCCGTGATGCAGGGCGTAGAGCTTGATGGTTTCAATCGCCCGGGGAAAAAGCTCCGGCACACTCAGCCCCAACCCCAGGGCGGCGGTGATCAGCCCCATCTGGCTGATGCTGGACCAGGCCAGCACACTTTTGGGTTCCTGCCGGGTCATCCCCATGACCGCGCCGTAAAAGGCCGCCGCCACCCCCAGCAGCAGGCAGAGCAGGCCCCACTCCGGCAGGGCGGGGCCGCCGACCGTGGCCTGCTCCGCTGCGGCGGGTGGCGGCGGGGCCAGAAAACGCAGCCAGCCCAGCAGCCCGGCCTTGATCATGGCCCCGGACAGCACGGCGCTGGCCGGCACCGGCGCGGCGGGGTGGGCCAGCGGCAACCAGAAATGCACCGGCAGCATCCCGGCTTTAACCCCGAAACCAAGCAGGAAAAAGAAGGTAAAACTTCCCGGCGGCGGCCCCCCGGCCATGGCCGCCGGCAGGTTGATCAGCCCGTCGGTGGTAAAAATCACCCCCAGCAGCCCGAGGAAAATCAGCACCTCGCCGATGATCACCAGGGTCAGGTAAACCCGCCCGGCCGCCAGGTCGCTTGGCCGGCGGCGGTGAATCACCAGGCCGTAGGCGGCCAGGCCCATGAGGGTGAAAAAGAGGTTGAAGCTGATCAGGTCGCCGGCCAGAATCAGGCCGAAATTGCCGGCCTGGGCCAGCAGAAAAAAGAGCAGAAAGTAATGCCCTCGCCGGTCGCTGGCCAGGTAACCGGCGGCAAACCAGGCGGCGATCAGCCACAGCCAGGCGGTAAAGAGCAGGAAGAGCCGACCGTTGGCATCCAACCGCAACTCACCTCCCAGCAGCAACCAGGGCAGCGGCAGCACCGCCTCGCCGCCGGTCAGCGCCAGGATCAGGGCCGGCAGGGCGGTTAGCGGCGCCAGCCGGCGCACTATACTTCTCGCCGCCGGCCAGACCAGCAGGGCGGCGGCCAGCAGCGGCGCGGTCACCGCCAGGGCGATGAGCAACGGTGGCGGCAGGGCGCTCATGGAAAACCTCCACCAACGATAAACTTTGCCCACGACAACGGGCTGGCCGGGGCAGCGGCCAGCAGGCCGGCGATGATGACCAGCAGGGCGGTGATCAGCGAGGGGATCAGCAGCATGTTGTTGGCCTCCTGCCCCCCTCGCCGGTGGCCGGCCTGGGTCGCCCGCCGTTCCCGTTCCGGCCGCAGCAGCGGTTCCTTAAACCAGATCCGGTGCACCACCGGCAGAAAGTAGGCGGCGTTAAGCAGGGTGCTGATGGCCAGGATGGCCAGAATCCAGGGTTGCCCGACCTCCAGCGCGCCCCAGCCCAGGTACCATTTGCTGAAAAAACCGGCCATGGGCGGCAGCCCGATCATCCCCAAAGCACCGATGGTGAAAGCAGCCATGGTCCAGGGCATCCGCCGCCCCAGCCCGGACATCTCGTCGATGCGATGGATACCCAGGGTTTCCGCCAGGTTGCCGGCGCAAAAGAAGAGGGTGATCTTCATCAGGCCCTGGTGCACCAGGTGGACCAGGCCGCCGGTAACCGCCAGCGGCCCGGCCAGGCTGACCCCCAGGCCGATATAGGAAACCTGGCTGACGGTGGACCAGGCCAGCCGTTTTTTGATGCTGTTTTCTTGCAGGGCCCGGATGGAGCCGTAGATGATGGTGGCGGCGGCCAGGATGGTAAGCAGCGGCAACACCCCCAGCATCTGGCAGAGTTCCAGGCCGTAAAGGTCGGCCACCACCCGGAAGATCCCGAAGGCCCCGGCCTTGACCACCGCCACCGCGTGCAGCAGGGCGCTGACCGGGGCCGGGGCCGCCATGGCCACCGGCAACCAGCCGCAAAGGGGCACCAGCGCCGCTTTGACCCCCAGGCCGGCGATCAGCAGCACGAAGATCAGCTGCAGGGTCAGGCGATCACTTTCGCCGGCGATGGCAGCGATCATGCCGCTGCCGAAGGCAAGGTCGCCGCCCCAGCTCCAGAGCCAGGCGGTTCCCAGCAGCAGCAAAGCGCCGCCGCCCACGGTGTAATAAAGATAGACCTTGCCGGCGGCCAAAGCTTCCGGGGTGCCGCGGTGAACCACCAGGGGGTAAGTGGCCAGGGTGAGCATTTCATAGAACAGCAGGAAAGTAAAAAGATCGCCGGCCAGCGAGACCCCCACCGTGGCGCTGACACATAAGCTGAAAAAACCGAAAAAACGGCTGCGGTTGGGGGAGTTTTCCAGATAGCCCACGGCGTAAATAGTGGTCAGCAGCCAGAGCACCGCCGACAAAGTGGCAAAGAAGACCGCCAGCGAATCGGCCCGCAGCACCAGGTTGATGCCCGGCAGCAACGGTAATACCGCCTGGTATTCAACTCCGGCAAAAAGGCCGCGGACCAGAATGGCGATCAGGATCAGTTTGCTCACCGAGCCGCCCAGGTTAAGGGTGGTGCGCAGGGCAACACTTTCTTCCCGTAAAAAGAAGATGACCACCCCGACTCCGAAGGAACTGAAAAGAATGGCCAACGGCAGCCAGGCGTTGATGTTGCTCATGGTTGCCCACCTCCCGCAACGCTCACCGCCGGTGCTTGCCAGCCAGCCGGCAGGCCGCCGCCGGTAAGCTCAAGGCTGAGCCAGGGGAACAGCCCCAGCAGGATGCCGGCTAAAGCCAGCAGCAGGGGCGCCCATTGCATTACCAGCGGGGCGGCCATAACGGTTATGGGTTGCCCGGTAACCACCGCCGTTTGCCGATGCCTGGCCGGGCGCATGAAAGTGGCGGTGATGGGGGGCAACAGGTAGGCCACGCTCAGCAGGGTGCCGCCGACAATGGTCAGGGTCCACCACCATTGGCCGCTGTCCAGGGTGGCCAGCAGCAGGTACCATTTACCAATGAAGCCGCCGCTGGGGGGCAGGCCCATCAGTATAACGGCGGCCAAAGAGATGGTTATGGCGGTCAGCGGCAAGTGCTGGCTCAAGGCCCTGAGGTCGGTGACCAACAAAGCGCGAGGTAAGCGGTCCTTCTGACCGGTTACCTCGGCGGTGCGGGCTTTGGAGGGGCACTCGCCGGGGGCCAGGCGGGGAGGGGGGGTGGTATACTGTTGCACGATACCGGCGGCCAGGAAGAAAGCGGTTTTGGCCAGGGCATGACCGGCCAGGATAAAGAGCAGGCCATAGAGGGCGGCGTGGGGGTTGGGGCCCAGCAGCAGCGGAAAGGCCAGGAACAGATAGCCCATTTGGGCAACGGTGGAGTAAGCGATCAATTCTTTTAAGGCGTGGCTGCGCAGGGCCTGCACCGAACCCCAGAAAATTGCCGCCGCGCCCAGGCCGCCCAGCAGTTGAAAGGCGGCGTAAAGTTCCAGGTCGGCGTGTTGCCACAGCGGCAGCCATATCTTGAGCACCAGGTAAAGCGAGGCCTTGACCACCAGGGCGGAAAGCAAGGCGCTGGCCGGCGCCGGGGCGTTGGCATGGGCCGGCGGCAGCCAGAAATGCAGGGGAAACAGAGCCGACTTGACGATCATCCCCAGGGTCATGAAGGCCAAGGCCAGGCGGATCAGCGGGTCGGGGTCGGCAAGTTCGGCAAACAGGGCCAGGTTCAGCGAGCCGGTTTGGCGGTAGATCAAGACCACTCCCAGCAGGAAGCAAAACGAGCCGAAGATATTGAGCAGCAGATAGCGCAGGGCGGCCTGCCGGGCGGCCGCCGTGCCCGACAGGCTTACCAGGCAGACTGCCGCCAGCCCCAGCAATTCCAGGCCGACGTAGATGTTGAACAAATCGGCGCTGAGCAGCAGGCCGTTGAGCGAGGCCCAGAGCAGTAGCCAGAGCGGGTAGAAATAACGCAAGCGCCGGTTGGCGGATGATGTTTGGGGCGTGGTTGCCCGCCCGGTGGCCGATGGGGGGTTAACATCGGTGAAATAGTGAGGGCTGTAGAGGCCCACCACGATGTTGACCAGCGCCGTCAGCCAGAGCAGCCACAGGCTCAGGCCGTCGGCCGCCAGGCCGATGCCCAGCTCCGCCGGCCAGCCGCCCAGGGGATAAAGCAGTTGCTCCTGCCCTTGCATACCGTAGGTCAGCGCCGCCAGCATGGCGGTCACGCCGGCCATTCCGGCCAGGGCAAAAAGGCGCCCCCGCCGGGGCGCGGCAAAGGCCAGGATGGCCGCAACCAGCGGCAGGACAATCAGCAGGATGGGCCAGGGGGGCGGCAGCGGGTTCATGGCGGCGGCGCGTCCCCCAGGTTGAAACCGTCCGACCCACTTTCCCTGCGGGCCGGGGGGGGCTCCGGCGCCGGGTTATCTTCCCCTGAACCATCATCTTCACCGGCCTGGCCGGCCAAGGCCAGGGCAAAACCGGTGATGCTGACGGTGATCACGATGCCGGTCAGCACCAGGGCGTGGATCACCGCGTCGGGTTCGCCGCCGGGGTTGTAAGCGACGCTGATCATCAGCAGGAAGATGCCGCTGCCGCTGATATTGACCGCCAGAATCCGGCGCAGCGTCCCTTCCGGGCCAAACAGCGCTACCAGCCCCAGCAGAAACAGCAGCAGGCCGGTAATCCCGAAAAGCAGGGCGGTGCTCATCGCTGTTCCTCCTCCGCCGGCAAGTGGCGCTGGGGGGAGGGCAACGGTTCATCGGGGGCAAACACCTGCTGCCGGGCGGCGGCCGGTGCACCGGCATCGGGCAGCAGGCAGAGCGCCAGGCCGATGGAGATGGCCGCCGCCGCCTCGATGGCCAGGATAAAGGCCCCGGCCTGTGCCGCCGGGTACTGGAAAAACAGCTTGCCCAGGGCCAGGGGCAGGGCGGCCAGCCCGAGAAAGATCAAGGTGCCGCCCACCAGGGTGGCCCGCAGCAGGGGCCGGGGACAGAATTCCGGCAGGGGCCGGCCGGCCAGGGCCAGCAGAATGCCGGCCGCACCCAGTACCGCCCCGCCCTGGAAGGCGCCGCCCGGCGCGTGCTCCCCCAGCCAGACCAGGTAACCGGCCACCAAAATGGAAAAGGGTAAAATGCCCCGGATCATGGTCAGCAGGATGGGGTTAACCGCTATGCCCACCGGCGGGCGGGGCGCTTTGCCCAGGGACCAGATGCCGATCACCGCCAGCAGCAGCACCACCAGTTCCAGCAGGGTATCAAAGCTGCGAAAGTTGAGCAGTACGGCGGTCACCTGGTTACTCACCCCGCTCAAGGGCATGGCCTCGACGGTAACCACCGCCGGCCCCAGCCGCAAAGGCGGATAAGCCCACAGCAGCCAGCACCCAATCCCCAGCAAAACCAAAGCCCCCAGGCCGCAAAAAAACACCGCCACCCGAGCAAAGCGGGCCGAAGACCGTAAACGCTCAGCAGTGCCGCAGGTTGCGGCAAGCGGACCGGCGCCGCGTACCCCAGGTACGCAAGTCGGGCCGATCGCCGCAAGATGCGGTGCTGCTGAGCGTTTACGATGAAGACGGCCGAGGAAGGAGAGTAGCAACGCTCCGCTGATTCCGGCGCCGATGGCCGCCTCGGCCAGGCCCACCTCCAGGGCGTCCAGGCGCACCCAGACCAGGGCCATGACCAGCCCCAGGGCGATGAACAGCACCACGGCCCGGAATTCCTCCCGGCTGAAGAGCACCGCCCAGGCCAGGCCCAGCAAGGTGGCGGCCAGGGTCAGATCCATTCCCCAGGTCAGCAGCTTCATGTTTTATTCCCCGTAGCGTGCGTCTGTTCCTGGTCGCGCCGGGCGGTGGCGCCCACCAGGTGACCGGCGGTGGCCCCGGCGGAGAGCACCAGCACCCAGATCAGCAGCAATTCGGCACTGACCGCCGGGCTCCAGTTGCGCAGGATCAACCCCGCCACCAGCAGCCCCAGGCCGACGTTATCCGCCTTAGTCACCGCGTGGATCCGGGTAAGGGTGTCGGGAAAGCGCAGCAGCCCCACGGTGCCGGCCAGAAAAAAGGGCATGGCCGCCACGATCAGCCCCAGGGCCAGCCAGTGTCGAATATCCGCCAGCAGTTCCAAGGTTATACCTCGTTGTCGGCCTGGTTGGGCGCCGGCTCCATCACCCCTTTTGCCCCTGGCTGGTCCGTGGCGGCGACCTCCGCCCCCCGGTAGCGGCGAACGAAGGTGATCACCGCCACCGCCGCCAGCAGGGCGTAAACCAGGGCGATATGGCGCAGGGTGGGGTGGGTGAAAACCTCGGCAAGCAGCAAAAAAATACCCACGCCGGTGGTCCCGAAGAGCTGGGCGGTGAGCATCCGGTCCGCCGCCGTCGGTCCTTTGACCACCCGGATCAGCCCCAGGCAGATGGTCAGCAGCAGAAAAAGCGTGCAGGCCAGCAGCAGAATTTCATCGTTCATGGGCGCCTTCCCGGGTGGCAGATTCCGTTTCCTGCTTGAACAGCTCATCGATCCTGGTTTCAAGGCGGCGCAATTCCTGCTCCAGACCGGGGGAACGATCCAGGCTGTGAATCTCCAGGCTTTCCCGGTCAAAACCCACGCTGAGGGTGCCCGGCAGCAGGGAAACGGCATTGGCGAAGAAGACCCGGGCCGGCCCCTCGGCCAGGCGCCAGCGAAAAGTTACCAGGGTGGGCGCCAGGCGCGGATCTGGGCTGAAGGCCCGGCGGGCCACGTCAAAACCGGCCAGCAGGGAGCGGATCATGAAAAAGGGGAGAAAGCGCAGCAGCCCCAGCGGCCGCCAGACCCAGGAATAACCCGGCGGCAGCAGCAATGAGGCCACGGCGGCGGAGATCACCACTATCAGGCCGGGCAAGAGGCCGTCGGGGGCGGCCCCGGTGAGGACCAGCCAGATGATGGCCAGCTCCAGGCTGCGGCGCAACAGCCGGCGGGCGAAATGGCGGTGGTCGGCAAAGAGGATCATGGCGGATATTCAACCACAAACCTTCTTTCGTTGTCAATCGCCGCCGCGCCGGAATCAGCCAGGCTGCTCAGGCTCAAATGGCACGATGCGCGAATTCCTGCCGCGTCATTTTGCCGGAGGTCATGGGCTCGGGCCACTGCCCGCTGGAACTGCTCCTGATCGGCTCCCTCCCGTCCTGCGCGAAGCAGTATTTAGATTGACAGCTCAGACGGCGATTCAAGATAATCAAATATCTGCTTTTATGCCCGCAAGGAAGGGCGCAGGGTAGGCGCCCAAGGAGTGAGTAATGAATGACAAACTTATTGCTGGCCAAAACCCTGAAAACGATCAGGGCAAATCGACTTGGTTGCGACGCATGCTGCAGGACTCCTTGAGTGTGCAGTCCAAGTTTTTCCTGGTCACCGGCCTGATTCTGCTGCTCAACTGCCTGGGGACGGCCCTGATCATCTATAAGGCCGAGAAAAGGCAACTGGTGGAAAGGGCTTTTGGCCAGTCGGAGCTTGTAATGGCGGCGGTGGAGGCCAGCCGGGCCTATGTTCGGGAAGAGTTGCGGCCGGTGATGTACCGCCGGTTTGGGCCGGATATTTTTCTTCCCGAGGCCATGTCCACCTCATATGTGGGGCGGTCGGTTATGGAGCGTTTTGCCCCGCTGGTGGACGATTATGACTACCGCCGGGTGGCCATTAATGCCCGTAATCCGCACTATGAAGCCGGTGAGTTGGAACGGCGGATGATCGCTTATTTTGTTGAGCACCCCGAGCAAACCGAATGGCGGGGGCTGTTGCAGGTTAATGGCAAGGACAAATTTAAACGGTTCCGGCCGGTCTATTTCGAAGAGGAGTGCCTGCTTTGCCATGGCCGGCCGGAACACGCTCCGCCGGGCCTGATTGAAATCTATGGAGACCGCCTGGGTTTCGGTCGAACGGCAGGGGAACTGGCCGGCCTGGTGGCGGTGGGGGTACCGGTGGCGGCGACCCTGGTCGAGGCCCGGCAAAAGGCGACCTTGATTTTCGTGGTGGTCGCCGGCGGTCTGGCCTTGGTGTTGTTGGCGCTGAATTTTTTCTTTCACCACATGGTGGTGACCAACCTGCGCGGGATCCTCGAAATATTTCGGGACCAGGAGGAGCTCCCCCAAGGGGTGAAGGAGCAAATTGTTGCCGACCCGGGCCAGAAAAGAAAGTTTTTTCAGCACCAGGACGAGCTGGCTGAACTGACTGCGGCGGCCCACAGCATGGCCGCCAGCCTGAGGCAAAAAAAGGAGCAGTTGCACCGCTACAACCAGGAACTCGAACAGCGGGTTGAGGAGCGCACCAGTGCTCTGCAAAAATCGGAGCAGGCCTTGCGGGAGGCCCGGGATAATCTCGAAGTGCGGGTGCGGCAACGCACCGCCGAGCTGGAGCAGGCCAATGTTGAGCTGGAAGAGAGCCGGCGCCGCATCGAGATGGCCCACCGGGACTGGAATGACGCCTTCGACGCCATTCAGGACCCCATATTCATCCATGATCGCAATCACCGGATCGTCCACGCCAATCCCGCTTATGTCCAGCGGGCCGGTCTGCCCCTGGAGGAGTTGCGGGGCCGCACCTATTACGAAATTTTCCCCAAGCTCTCCCAGCCGTTGCCATCTTGCCGGGATTTCCCGGAAAAACTTGCCCAGGAGAGTGGTGATGAAGTAACCCTGCCCCAGGGCGAGGTCTTGGTTTCCCGCTCCTTTGGAATTCGCCGGGCCGATGGGAGCTACCGCCACTCCATTCATATCCTGGAGGATCTGACCGAATTGCGCCGCTTCGCCCTGGAGCTGCAGCGCTTGAACCGCTCTCTGCGCACCATCAGCCGGGGCAACGAGGCGCTGGTCCGGGTTACCGACGAGTTGGAATTGCTCAACGAAATCTGCCAAATTCTCGTGGAAACCGGCGGTTACCAGATGGCCTGGGTGGGCTATGCCGAGGCTGACCCGGCACAAACAGTCAAGCCGATGGCCTACGCCGGTCGCGAGGATGGCTTTCTGCAGGCGGTGCCGACAACCTGGGCCGATGAACCCCATGGCCGGGGGCCCACCGGAGCTGCCATTGTCCGGCGCCAGGCCGTTGCCTCCCGCGATCTGCAAAACGACACGGATTTTGCGCCTTGGCGGGACGAAGCCCTGGAGCGGGGCTATGCCTCGGTAATTGCCTTACCCTTGTTTGATGGGGATGAGCTGTACGGCGCCCTCTCAATTTATGCCGCCGAACCCAATGCCTTCGACACCCATGAAGTGGTGCTGCTCAGCGAGCTGGCCGATGATCTTGCCTTTGGCATCCATATGCTGCGGATTCGTGCCGAACGGGAGGCGGCGGTCCGTGACCTGGCCGCCAGCGAAGCCCGGTTCCAGGAGCTCTTTGAGCACGCGCCGGCCGGTTATCTTTTGCTGCGCCTGCATGACGGTACTATCATCCAGGTCAACGAAGCAGCCATCCGGATGCTGGGTTACCAGCGAGGGGAACTGGTTGATCGCTCCCTGTTCGCCCTGTTCCCCCCGGGAGTAAACGGCCTGGCCCGGGCCGAGTCCCTGTTTGGCCTTTTCAGCCAAGGGGAACAACTCAGGGACCAGGAACTGCAGGTCAGGCGCAAAAATGGTGAGACCATCTGGATCAGCCTTACCGCCCAACCGGTTTTCGACAAAGCGGGCCGGATCGTGGAGTGCCGAGCCAGTATCCTCGATATCTCCAAACGCAAAGAGGCTGAACAGGGGCGGCAGCAACTGACCGAACGCCTGCAACGCAGCCTGGTGCAGACCATCCAAGCCATTGCCACCACCATCGAAAAACGTGATCCCTACACCGCCGGTCACCAGCAACGGGTGGCGGAGCTGGCGGTGGCTATCGCCCAGGAGATGGGGCTTGATGAGCAGCGCATCGAAGGTTTGCGTCTTGGGGCGATGATCCACGATATCGGCAAGATTTATGTTCCGGCGGAGCTGTTGAACCGGCCGGGAGAGCTTGACGAGTTGGAATTTCGCTTCATTCGCACCCACCCCGAGGTGGGTCATGAGATCATCAAGGGGGTGGATTTTCCCTGGCCGGTGGCTGAAATGGTGGTCCAGCACCATGAGTGGCTGGATGGCAGCGGCTACCCCAATAATTTGCGGGGCGATGAGATCGTCCTCGAGGCGCGGATCATCGCGGTGGCCGACGTGGTGGAGGCGATCACCAACCATCGCCCTTACCGCCCGGCCCTGCAACTGGAAAAAGCGATTCAGGAGATTCGGGAGCATGAGGGGCGGCGCTATGATCCGGCCGTGGTGGCGGCCTGTGTGCGCCTCTTTCAGGAAAAGGGGTTTCAGTGGAGTAAGGTCTGGGGCGCTGGCCCGGCCGGCTAAGGCAACGTTATGATACTGAACTTTCGGACTTGAGAAAAAAATAAACTCAAAGCCCTGATTTAACTAAATAAAACGTGAAACGCCCCTTGCTTTTTGATATATTGGGAATTGCCAAAAACTCAATAAAATCAAAAAGAAGAGGCGTGAATGCAAAATATCACGGGCAGCCAAGAACAGCAAGCAGTAAGGCAACTGAACAGCAAAGTCGATCAGTTCTTTGACAACTTCTCCCTCGGCACCCTGCTCAACCGGGCGGGTATCCGTAAGCTGCGGGGCGCTTCGCCGGTTCGGCTGCTGAAGTCCATCTTCATGCTGGCCTTCAACCAGGAGAACTTCTTTCGCGGAATCGTGGAACGGGAGCAGGGCTTTGGCAAGGACGCCGCCTATGACCTCCTGCAGGGGGCCAACTACAACTGGCGCCGGCTGCTGCTGCAACTGGCGGCCAAAATCGCCACCGTTTTCTCCCTGCTGACCGAGGAGCCAAAACGGAAGGTGCTGATCATCGACGACAGCACCTACGAACGGCCCCATGCCCGCAAGGTGGAGTTGCTGGCCAGGGTGCGTGACAACTGCCGTAAACGGTTTACCAGGGGCTTCAAGCTGCTGACCATGGCCTGGTCGGATGGTTACAACACCTTGCCGGTGGACTTTGCCTTGCTTTCTTCGCGTGAACCGGAGAAACGTTTGTGGGGTGAGAAAAGACGACTTGACCGGCGTTGTTGCGCTGCCCGGCGCCGGCAAGAGGCGGTGACCAAGTCCACCGATCTGCTGGATGGTATGATCAAGCGGATCATGGCAAGCGGCATCGACTTCGGTTACATCCTGATGGACAGTTGGTTCGCCTTTCCCTCGATCATCAGGAAACTGCACCGGCATAGGCCAGTGATCTGCATGCTGAAGGACATGCCCAATATCCGTTTCCGGCATCAGGGTGTTTCCCGGCGAGTGGGGGAAATCTACCGGAACCTGCACAAACGACCGGGGCGGGCCAAAATCCTGGCCAGCACCACGGTGGAGCTGACATGTGGCTTGCCGGCCAAAATTGTCTTCGTCCGGCATCGCAGCACCAAAAACTGGCTGGCCCTGTTGTCCACCGATCTGGAACTCGGCGAGGAGGAGATCGTTCAGACCTACGGTAAACGGTGGGATATCGAGGTGATGTTCAAAGTGGTCAAGCACTACCTCAACCTGGAAAAGGAGGTGCAGATGCGGAATTTCGACGGACTGATCGCCCATGCCACCATAGTCATGATCCGTTACTGCTTCCTCTCCTTCCAGCAGCGGATGGACAACGATGAGCGGGCTTTGGGCTCCCTCTTCTACGCCTGTGCCGAGGAGATGCAGGACATCACCCTGCTCGAAGCGCTCCAGCGCATCATGACCCTGGCCCTGGACAAAATACGGCAACTCGGTGAGCTCACCGAAGATGCCGTGCGAAGAATCATCAATGTATTGATGGATACAGCTTGTCATATGTTGTTATCCCCAGCGGGAAATGGCAGAAATAAAAACATTTTAACGGCCAGTTAGGTCAAGTCCGAAAGTTCAGTTATGATACTTGAAAAACAGCTCTGTCCCCTTTGCTACCCCCTTTGCTGCCCTGGCCGCTTGAGTTCTGCCCGGGGGTGGTCTATAATCCCGCCTTTCCTTTCCATCACCGGAGAATAACGATATGAAGCTGTTGGAGAGCATTGGCAATACCCCCCTGGTCGATCTGGAGCGGATCTGGGACCCTGATCAAAGCGGGGTTCGTGTTCGGGTCAAGCTGGAAGGGGCCAACCCCGGGGGGTCGCTGAAGGATCGCCCGGCCTGTTTCATGATCCAGGAAGCGATCACCAGCGGCGCCATGAGCGTGGCTCGCGACCTGCCCCGGGGTTCCACGGTGGTGGCCATCCTGCCCGATCGCGGCGACCGCTATCTCTCCTCCCAGGTCTTTGCCAGCAAATGCGCCATCTGCCCACCATGAGTTGCCGGACCGTTCGCGCTAGCGGCCCCCGACCCGGGGCAAAAAACAATGACTATAACGTGGCCCTCTGCTGTAACCACTTCATTGTTGACGATTTTATGGGGCGGGGGTAGTTTGGCGTTATGACTGACGGGATTACTAACAGTGTTTTACCCGATGCCAAGGGGCAACCGGCGGTGGTGCTGCTTTCCGGCGGGCTGGACTCCACCACCGTGCTGGCCTTGGCCAAGGCGGCGGGTTACCGCTGCCACTGCCTTTCCTTTCGTTACGGCCAGCGCCACACCCAGGAGCTGGAACTGGCTCGGGCCAATGCCCGGCACTGGGGCGCGGCCCGCCACCTGATTCTCAATATCGAACTGGACGCCATCGGCGGCTCGGCCCTGACCGGGGATGAACTGGAGGTGCCAAAAGACAACCTGTCGCCTCTCGATTCCCCCGATGGTGCTGAAACCGACGCTCCCGGTATGGCCGGGGAGGTGCCGGTGACCTACGTGCCGGGCCGAAACACCATCTTTCTGGCCTATGCCGCCTCCTGGGCCGAAGTGCTGGGGGCCCGGGATATCTTTATCGGGGTCAATGCCGTGGATTTCAGCGGCTACCCCGACTGCCGTCCCGACTATCTTGAGGCCCTGGCCGCCGCCTTGAACCTGGGCAGTCAATGCGGCCGGGAGGGGCGGCCATTTCGGCTCCAGGCCCCGCTGCTGCATTTGAGCAAGGCGGAGATTATCGCCAAAGGGTTGGCGCTGGGGGTAGATTATGCCCGGACCCATTCCTGTTACGACCCGGACCAGCAGCACCGGGCCTGCGGCCGTTGCGATGCCTGTATATTACGCCGCCGTGGCTTTGCCGCCGCCGGTTGTCCCGACCCCACGACCTATCAACCCGCCCGCTCCGAGTAGATCCAGATGAATGAAGCCACGCTGCCCCATCCCGGGGGGTTGTTCATGGTCGGCCTGCCCGGCCTGGCGCTTGATGATTCCACCCGTGAACTGATCGTGCGCGAACGGATTAACGACTTTATCCTGTTCAAGCGCAACGTGGAAAGCCCCGCTCAGCTTGGCCGCCTCACCGCCGCCCTGGCTGACGCCTGCCGCACCACCGGCCTGGGGCCGCCACTGATCAGCATCGACCAGGAGGGCGGCACGGTGGCCCGCCTGGAGCCGCCTTTCACCGTTTTTCCCGATGCCCGGCAGTTGGCTGCGGAACCGGACCCGGAGGCCGCCTTAACCGCCTACGCCGAAACCTGTGCCCAAGAGCTGCGCTCGGTGGGGATCAATATGAACATGGCCCCGGTGCTTGATCTCTGCCCCGCCGGTCAGGGCTATTATATGGAAAGGCGGGTGCTGGGCGACGACCCGGCCGAGGTGGCCCGCCTCGGCCAATTGATCATCGAAAAGATGCAGCATAACGGCCTGATTGCCTGCGGCAAGCACTTCCCCGGCCTGGGGGCGGCCCGGCTGGACCCGCACCGGGAAATTTCGGCCATCGAGCGCAGTCGGCAAGAGCTGGAGCAAGATCTGCTCCCCTTTCGGGCCGCCGTCGAGGCCGGGGTGGCGGCGCTGATGACCTCCCATACCGTCTATCCTGCCCTGGACCCGCAGCGTCCCGCCACCCTGTCGCCGTTGATCCTGGCCGACCTGCTGCGCCGTAAGTTGGGCTATACCGGGGTGGTGGTTACCGATGACCTGGAGATGGGGGCCATTGAACGGCAGCGAGGGGTGCCTGAGGCGGCCCTGGCCGCCTTTCAGGCCGGGGCCGACCAACTGCTGATCTGCCGGGATCATGACAAGGTAAGAAGGGCCCTGGCCCGCTTTAAACAGGCCCTGGCCGGGGGTGAGATAGCCCCGGCCAGGCTCCGGCAGTCCCTGGCCCGGATCGCCGCCCTGCGCTTACTTGCTTGACCATTATTTGTTGCCCCACTATGGTGATAACGGGTGCGGTGCTGTTTTATGTGCTGATCAAACGTAACTGGCTTTTTGGTTGCAAGGGGGGCGAAGAGGGGGTAACCTTCCTGTTTTTCGCTCAAACATCATAATATAACAAGACCCCAACTGGGAGGAAGCGCATGGAACTTCAGGTTGAAGGCCGTAACTTGGATATCCGTAAAGTATGGCAGGATAAAATTGACACCGAAAAAGCCCGGTTGGTGCGGCATCATGCCGGCCTGGTGCATCACCTGCGGGTGAGCATCGAAGAAACCGCCAGCCACAAGAGCGGTGGTTACGAAGTGCGCCTGGTGGCGGGAGTTCCCAACGATACCGTGGTGGTGGGGCGCAAGGGCGAATCGGTACGGGCCATTCTCGGCGAGGCCTTTGATACTTTAGGTTTGCAACTCAAAGAATTGCAGCGTAAGCGCCGGCAGGCCCACGCCAAGGTGCCGCCGACCCCCGAGCTTGACGAGGAATAAAATTCTCAGTTATGGAAGTCTTAAAGCAAGCCGATATCGGCGAGGCCTATCTGGGGACTGAGCCCGAGGAGTTGCATCGCCGGATCATCGCCCGCAAGGAAGAGCTGGCCGATCGCCTGCTGCTGCTCTGCCATCATTATCAGCAGGAGGCGGTCTTCCGGCATGCCGACGCCACCGGCGACTCCCTGAAGCTGGCCCGGATCGCCGCCGAGAACCGTGACCGCGACTACATCGTTTTTTGCGGGGTCCATTTCATGGCCGAGTCGGCGGATATCCTCACCACCTCCGAGCAGCAGGTTTTCCTGCCCGATTTGCGGGCCGGCTGCCCCATGGCGGATATGGCCACCCGGCCGGAGGTGGAATGGGCCTGGCGGGAACTGGCCGAACACATCGACGTCGACCGCCTGGTGCCGGTGACCTACGTCAACTCTTCGGCCGCCATTAAGGCCCTGGTTGGGGAAAAGGGCGGTTCGGTCTGTACCTCATCAAACGCCGAAAAGGTTTTGCAGTGGGCCTTAAGCTGCGGCGAGCGGGTGTTTTTCTTCCCCGATGAGCACCTGGGGCGCAACTCCGCCGCCGCCATCGGCCTGGCCGATGAGACCGTCATTCTCTGGCGCCGGGGGCAGCCCTTGGGCGGCAACACGTCGGAGCAGGTGCGTAACGCCAAAGTCATCCTCTGGGATGGCTACTGCACGGTGCATATGCAGTTCCAGCCTCAGCATGTCGAGGCCTGGCGGCAGAGGGATCCGGCGGTGCGGGTCATCGTCCATCCCGAATGCCGCCGCGAGGTGGTGAAGCTGGCCGACCAGTACGGCTCTACCGAGATGATCATCAAGGCGGTGAGTGAGTCGCCGGCGGGCAGCAAGTGGGCCGTGGGCACCGAGATCAACCTGGTGCGCCGGCTGCAGGATCGTCATCCCGACAAGGAGGTGCATTCCCTCTCGCCCTTCCAGTGCCTGTGTTCCACCATGTACCGGATCAAGCCGGCCTATCTGCTCTGGGTGCTGGATAACCTGGCGGCGGGCAAGGTGGTCAACCGGATCACCGTGGACTCGGAAACGGCGGCCTTGGCCCGCCTGGCCCTGGACCGAATGCTCACCATGTAGCCTGTAAACGTCCAGCAGCACCGCATCTTGCGGCGATCGGCCCGGCTTGCGTACCTGGGGTACGCGGCGCCGAGCCGCTTGCCGCAACCTGCGGCACTGCTGAACGTTTACGGGCGGTCCATTTGCGGGCCAGGGCAACGTCAACGTCGCGTGAATTCTGGACGGGGGCCGCGAAACCCGGTAGCGACGGGTTCGCCCGCCGCCGGGCGCATGGACGCGCAGGAGGCGGCGGGCGCCTCGGAGGCCGACAGGATGTCGGCCGAGAATGAGTCGCTACCGGGTTTCGCGGCCCCCACCCCGGTGCAAAAACCAATGACTTTGACATTGCCTTGTTTACGGGCCATACTATATGGTCTTGGAGGTTGTGTTACCGTGTAGGAGTTTTACTTTTATTATGCGGCGAATATATTTGGATAACAACGCCACCACCCCGCTGCTGCCGGAAGTGGTAGAAGTGATGCAGCAATGCCTGGCGGAGGATTTTGGTAATCCTTCCAGCGGCCACTCCTTTGGTGAAGCAGCCCGGCGGCGGGTGGAAACGGGCCGGCAACAGGTGGCCGGGCTGTTGCAGTGCGCTCCCGATCGGGTGGTGTTTACCAGCGGCGGCAGCGAGGCCAACTGCCAGGCGATTTTCAGTGCCGTCATGGCACGGCCCGAGGGGCGGCACCTCATTGCCTCGGCGGTGGAGCATCCATCGGTGACGGCGCCGCTGGAGTTTTTGCGCCGGCAGGGTTATGAAATTGAACTGCTGCCGGTGGACGGCGCCGGCCGGTTGGACCCGGCTTTGCTTAAAAACGCCATCCGCCCCGACACCGTGCTGGTTTCTTTGATGGCCGCCAACAATGAAACCGGGGTTTTGTGGGATGTGGCCGAGGTGGGGGGCATCTGCCGGGAACGGGAGGTGCTCTTTCACTGCGATGCGGTGCAACTGGCCGGCAAGGAAGAGATCGACGCTGAACAGTGGCCGGTGGATTATCTCAGCCTGGCCGCCCACAAAATGCATGGTCCCAAGGGTTGCGGCGCCCTTTACGCCCGCCGCTCGGTCCCGGTGACCCCGCTGGTGATGGGGGCCGGCCAGGAAGCGGGGCGGCGAGCCGGGACCGAAAATGTGGCCGGGATTGCCGGCTTTGGCCTGGCCTGCGAACTGGCGGCGGCATACCTGGCCGCCGGGGGTCGTGAGAGCATGGCGGCCATGGGGCGCCGCCTGGAGGAAGGACTGTTGCAGGCCTGTCCCGAGGTCAGGATCAACGGCGAGGGGGCGCCGCGCCTGACCAACACCGCCAATGTAAGTTTCGAGTACTGTTCCTCGGCTCAGATGATCCAGGACCTGGATGAACTGGGTTTTGCCGTTTCGGCCCATGCAGCCTGCCACAGCGGGGATCTGGACCCATCCCCGGTGCTGGCGGCCATGGCGGTGCCGGAAACTTTCAGGCACGGTACTTTGCGGATCAGCTTGAGCCGGCTCAACACGGCTTCGGAAATAGAGGCCTTGCTGGCGGTATTGCCGAGGGTTGCGCAAAACTCACGCCAGGGTTTTGTGTAAAAGAAAACGGAGGGAGTTGGGGAAATGTGCGGAATAGTCGGTTATGTCGGCTCTCGGCGGGTGGTGCCGGTGCTGCTGGAAGGACTGAAACGCCTCGAGTATCGGGGCTATGACTCGGCGGGCCTGGTCTATCTGGGCAAAAACGGCCTGGTCAAACACCGGGCTCAGGGCAAGCTGCTCAACCTGGAGGCCAAGCTTGACCAGGTCCGCCAAACTCCCAGCCATATCGGCCTGGGGCATACCCGCTGGGCCACCCACGGTTCGCCCTCCGAGCTCAACGCCCATCCCCACAGCGATTGCCACGGTGAACTGGTGGTGGTCCATAACGGGATCATCGAAAACTTTCGTACCCTGCGGGAAGAGTTGCAGGCCGAAGGGCATGTCTTTCGTTCGGAGACCGACACCGAGGTGCTGGCGCACCTGATTGAAAGCTTTCTTTGCGGCAGCCGTTGCGACTTGGTGGGTGCTGTGCGGCGGGCCCTGAAGAAGGTCAAGGGGTCTTACGCCATCGGCGTGCTCTGGACCGGCGAGCCCGACAAGCTGGTGGCGGTCCGCAGCCAGAGCCCGCTGGTGCTGGGGGTGCAGGAAAATGATGAGCGCGGCTGCCTGCTGGCTTCCGATATTCCTGCCCTGCTGCCCTATACCAACCGGGTGGTGTACCTGGAGGACCAGGATCTGGCGGTAATCCGGGCCGATGGTTTTGAGGTGCGCAAGCTGAGCAACGGCCGTAAGGTTAAAAGGCCGATCCACACCATCGACTGGAACCCGGCCATGGCCGAAAAATCCGGCTATACCCACTTCATGCTCAAGGAGATCTTTGAGCAGCCCCAGGCGATTTTAAATACCTTTCGCAGCCGGATCGACCCGGAACATGGCCAGCTCTGCCTGCCGGAGTTGGGCCTGTCCGATCGCGACATCAAAGGGATCGGGCGAATCGTGCTGCTGGCCTGCGGTTCTTCCTGGCACGCCGCCCTGGTGGCTAAATACTGGCTGGAGCAGTGGGTCGGCATTCCGGTGGAGGTGGATATCGCCTCGGAATTCCGCTATCGCCGGCTGTTGCTGGATAAAAACGTGCTGGTGATCCCCATCACCCAGTCGGGAGAAACCGCCGACACCCTGGCCGGCACCCGCCTGGCTCTGAAGTCCGGCGCCAAGGTGGTGGCGATTTGCAATGTTCTCGGCAGTACCATTACCCGCGAGGTCCATGGCACCCTTTACACCCATGCCGGGCCGGAAATAGGGGTGGCTTCCACCAAGGCCTTCACCTGCCAACTGGTGGCGCTGTTTCTCCTGACCCTCTATTTGGCACAGGTACGGGGCACCATGGCGTCCCGGGAGCGGCTGACCATGATCGAATCGCTGGTGGAGCTGCCGGTGGTGCTGGAGCGTGAATTGCCCGGCTGGCAGGAGGAAATGGAGCGGCTGGCGGAGGAGTTCGTTAAAAGCCGGGATTTTCTCTTTCTGGCCCGGGGTGAGAATTTCCCCATCGCCCTGGAAGGGGCCCTCAAGCTCAAGGAGATCTCCTATATCCATGCCGAGGGTTATGCCGCCGGCGAGATGAAGCACGGCCCCATTGCCCTGATTGATCGTGACATGCCGGTGCTGGCCCTGGTGCCGCAAAACGGGGTTTACGACAAGGTGGTTGCCAACGTGGAAGAGGTCAAGGCCCGCCATGGGCGGCTGATTCTGCTGGGCAGCCGGGGCGATGCCAATATCGGCCGGATTGCTGATCATGTGGTTTACCTGCCGGTGATTCTGCCGGATTTGAATCCGATTCTATACACTGTTCCTTTGCAGCTTTTGGCCTATCAGGTGGCCCGCTTGCGGGGCTGCGATGTCGACCAGCCCCGGAACCTGGCCAAAAGTGTCACCGTGGAGTAATCCCTCCCTGGGAGGACGCCTATGACGCAGCAAGAACAGGTGGGTAAAGATATCCACCAGGATCCGATGATTGCCGGCATTCTGAGCCGGCTGCCGGGCAGAGTGGCCGCTTCCTTTTCCGAGGAGCAGTTGCTCAGCTTAAAGGCGGCGTTGGGGGCCCAGCGGGGCCATCGCCACCCCTTTGATGTGCGCGGGGCCGTCGGCCTGGGGCGATGGCGCTGGTATTATATTTTTCTGTCCGGCCGTGACCACCGATTCACCCACCGCCGGGAGGGGCGCTGCAATCGCAAGGCCCTGCTGCTGTTCTGGTTTCTTTTCCTGCTGTTGAGTCTGGCCTTGGGCACCGTATTGCTGTCGGCCCTTAAACTAGGACTGGGGCTTGACCTGCCGGCTTACGCCAGCGGCCTGCTGGCGGGTTTGCTGGGGGCCTCGTTACCCTGGCCGCTTGACTTGCCCACCGCCATGTTATGGTTCGGGGCCGGGGCGTGATTGTCCCGGTGGTGTTGGCCGGCGGCTCCGGCACCCGCCTCTGGCCGCTGTCGCGGGAGCTTTGTCCCAAGCAGCTTTTGTCTTTGGACGGGCGGGAATCCATGTTCCAGGAGACCCTGCGCCGGCTGGAGCGGCTGGGCGAGGTTGGCCGGCCGGTGGTGGTCTGCACCGAGCCGCACCGCTTCCTGGTGGCGGAACAGATCCGGGCCTTAGGGCAGGCGGCTGATATCGTGCTGGAGCCGGCGGATCGGGATACCGCCCCCGCCGTCGCCATCGCCGCTCTGCTGGCCGGCGGTCAGGATGATGACCCGCTGCTGCTGGTACTCCCCTCCGATCATCAAATTTCCCAACTCGATGCCTTTCTTGCCGCCGTCAAGACCGGGATGGTGCCTGCCGCCGCCGGCAACCTGGTTACTTTCGGGATTTGCCCGGAGCAGCCCGAGACCGGTTACGGCTATATTCAGCCGGGGCAGCCAGGGGACAGCCCCGCCCCCGCCCAGTCCGCCGATGCCGGGGCCGAAGGCGAGTATTTTACCGTGCGGCGCTTTGTAGAAAAACCCGATGCCGCCACCGCCCGGCAATATCTTGCCCAGGGCTATCTCTGGAACAGCGGCATCTTTCTTTTTCGGGCTTCGGTGCTGCTGGCCGAGGTGGCCGCCCATGCCCCGGAGATCAGCGCCCGGATGCTGGAGGCCTACCGGGGGCGGCAGCGGGAGCGGGATTTTATTCGCCTGCCGGAGGAACCCTTTACCGCCGCCCCGACCCTTTCCCTTGATCGCGCGGTGATGGAGCACACCGGCAAAGCGGTGGTGGTGCCCATGGCCTGCGGCTGGCGGGATATCGGCTCCTGGAGTGCCTTGTGGGACGGCGGTGCGGCCGATGCCCAGGGTAATGTGCTGCTGGGGCGGGTGGTAAGCCGGGACAGCCGCAACTGCTACGCCCGCTCCACCGGCCGCCTGCTGGCTCTGCTGGGGGTTGATGACCTGGTGGTGGTGGAAACCGCCGACGCCGTGCTGGTGGCCCGCCGGGAGCAGGCGCAGGAGGTCCGGGAACTGGTCCGGGAACTTAAAAAGCGGGGCCTGGAGGAAGCTTTCCGGAGCGTGGCAGCAGCAGAAAAAGCTCCACCGGATGCCGGGTGACCCCGGCGGCGATGGCGGCGTAGCGGTCGTCGCCCCAGAACAGATCGGCCCGCCCCCGCCCCCGGATGGCCGAGCCGCTGTCCTGGTTGAAGACCAACCGGCCAAAATCACGCCAGCCGACGATCTCTTCTTCATCATTCAGTTCCGGCCGCTGGCCGGCCAGGTAGGCCGGAACCCCGGGGGGGTAATAGCTCTGGTCCAGGGCCAGGGAACGGCCGGGGGTGATGGGCAGGCCGAAGGAGCCCAGCGGGCCGGGCTGCTCATCGTTGCCCCAGCGGAAAAAGATGTAAGATTCATTGTGGTGCAGCACCCGGCGGAGCTGCTCGGGGTGCTGCCGCAGGTAGCTTTTTATCCCCGGCAGATCGGCCTCTTTCCGGGTCAGCCGTCCTTCCTCCACCAGCAGGCGGCCGATGCTGCGGTATTCCCGGCCGCTACGGGCGGCGTATTGCACCGGCCGCACCGTGCCGTCGGGCAGCCGGACGCGGCCGGAGCCCTGCACATGGATGATGAAGGCGGCCAGCGGGTCATCCAGGTAAACCAGCTCATGGCCGGCCAGCAGGTTTTGGTTTTCAATTTCCGCCCTGGTCCAGTAAGGTACGAATTCTTCCCCCTGCCAGCGCCCTTCCCGGCCCTCATGGCGTGCCAGGTCCGGGGGCGGGGAGTAGAGGGGGTAGCGAAAACGCTGGTCGGGCACCAGGCTGCCGGCCAGCTCCGGCTCGTAATAACCGGTGAGAAAGGCCTTGCCCGACCATTGTTCGCCGGCGGTGCGGCAGAAGGTGAAGTTGTCCTGCACAAAGGCAATCAGCTCCGCCGGCCCGGCGGCCCGGCGGGAGGCGGCCAGCAACTCCGCCTGGGCCTTTTGCAGCTGGGCCAGGGTGTACTCTTGGCTGCAGAAGCGGTAAGTGGCGGCGCCGTCCCGCCGGGCCATGATCTCAAGGCTGATCTCGGCGGCGGTTGCCAGCCCGGCCAGTTGCAGATCATCTTCTACCGGCAGGGTGGGGCGGTCGGCGGCCGGGGCCCATCTGGCCCCGAGCAGCAGGAGCAAAACGATGGCCGCTGGCAGCAGGAGCTTTACAATAATGGTGGGGCGACGAAGAAGCATGGTGGCCATGGTGGTTATGCTTGACAGTCTTAAGCAGGCTTTCTATATTGCCAGCTTCCGCCGGAGCACCGGAACAGGGGTTATGGCGGTAAAAGCCGGAGTGGTGAAACTGGTAGACGCACGGGACTCAAAATCCCGCGACCGCAAGGTCATGTCGGTTCGATTCCGACCTCCGGCACCAGTTATTGCAAGGGGTTTTCAGGTTGCGGCCTGAAAACCCCTTTTTGCTTGGCTCCTTACCCGATTCCCCTTACGGCTTGTCGGCGCCGGTGGGGCTGGGGATCGCCTCTTCCAGGGCTTCGGGGCTGACATCCGGCACTTCGGGAACTTCTTCGTCAGAGCTTTCGTCCAGGCTCGGCGCTGGCGGCCGGACCATGGCCTTGCCGGTGATGGCCTGCATAATCGGGCCGATGATGTCGGTGGGGACCGGGAAGACGATGGTGGAAGTCTTGTCGCCGGCGATGTGGCTCAAGGTCTGCAGGTAGCGCAACTGCATGGCCTCGGGCTGGGTGGCCAGCACCTGGGCCGCTTCCCGCAGCTTGCGCGAGGCCTGCTTTTCGCCCTCGGCGTGGATTACCTTGGCCCGCCGTTCACGTTCGGCCTCGGCCTGGCGGGCGATGGCCCGGATCATCGTTTCATTGATATCCACATGCTTGATCTCGACACTGGAGACTTTGATTCCCCAGGAGTCGGTCTGCACGTCCAGGGCCTGCTGAATGTCCATGTTGAGCCGGTCCCGCTCGGAGAGCATTTCGTCCAGTTCGTGCTTGCCCAGCACCGCCCGCAGGGTGGTTTGGGCCAGCTGGCTGGTGGCCACCATGTAGTTTTCCACCTGGATGATGGCCTTGGCCGGGTCCATGACCCGGAAGTAAACCACCGCGTTGACCTTGACCGAGACGTTGTCTCGCGAGATCACGTCCTGGCTGGGCACGTCCATGGTCAGGGTCCGCAGGTCCACCCGCACCATCTGTTGCAGGCCGGGGACAACGATGATCAGGCCCGGTCCCTTAACGCTCCAGAAACGGCCAAGCTGGAAAATTACCCCGCGCTCGTACTCCCGCAGGATCCGGAAGGTATAGCCCGCCAGCAGGACCAGACCCACGATCACCATCATAAAAAAATAAGCGTCAAACATGATATCCTCCGTCTTTTTTGTATCCTGCCTTGCTATTCCACGCTATTGAACGTCCAACTCCAGGCCGCGCACGCCGGTGACCTTCACCTTCCGGCCCTTGTTTACCGGCCCTTTGGCCTGGGCCAGCCAGTTTTCACTGTGCACTCTGATCCAGCCGCGGTTTTGGTCGTCGAAGTCGGCCAGGGCTTCCCCTTCGGCTCCCACCATTTCCTCGTTGCCGGCCACCACCGGCCGCTTCCGGGCCTTAAGGGCCATTCCCACCACCACTACCAGAAAGAGCACGGTGGCCACCGTTACCCCGATGATCAGGGGCCAGGGCAGGGTAAATCCGGGCGCAGTTGTATCCATCAGCATCACCGATCCGATTATGAAAGCCACCAGCCCGCCCATGCCCATGATCCCGAACGATGGCATCATCATCTCGGCGGTCATAAAGGCCACCCCCAGCAGGATCAGCCCCATGCCGGCGTAGCTGATGGGCAGCAGTTGGAAGGCGTAAAGCGCCAACAGCAGGCTGATGGCTCCGATTACCCCCGGGATCATGAAGCCGGGGTTGTAGAATTCCAACAGTATACCGTAAACTCCCAGCAGCATCAAAATATATGCTACGCTGGGGTTGGTGATGACGGCCAGGAAACGGTTGCGCCAGTCGGGCTCGATGAAAATCAGTTCCGCCTCGGCGCTGGTCAGCACCACCGTGGCCTGGGGCACGGCCAGTTCCCGGCCGTCGATCTGGCGCAGCAGATCGCGGATGTCTTCCGCCACCAGGTCCACCACATTGATCTCCGCCGCCTCCGAGGCCGACAGGCTGACCGCTTCCCTTACCGCCTTTTCCGCCCATTCCACGTTGCGTTCCCGCAACTGGGCCAGGCCGCGAATGTAGGCGGTGGCGTCTTCGATCTGCTTGCGGGCGAGGGCATCGGCCGTCGGCGGTTCCTTATCCTCTTTTTGCTCCTGGTCGTCGCTGTCTTTATCATCGTCGGCGGGCGTTCCCGGCGCCCCGCCGGGGCCGCCGATGGCCACCGGGGTGGCGGCCCCCAGGTTGGTGCCCGGCGCCATGGCGGCCACATGGCTGGCATAGAGAATATAGGTGCCGGCACTGGCGGCCCGGGCCCCGGAGGGATGGACAAAGGTGGCCACCGGCACCGGCGAGGCCAGGATGTCCTTAATGATCTCCCGCATGGCGGTATCCAGCCCGCCGGGGGTATCCATTTGCAGCACCACCAGTTGGGCGCCCATGGCGGCGGCCTGGTTCAGCCCCCGTTTAAGGTAATCGGCGGTGGCCGGCCCGATTGCGTCGGCTACGGTCAGCACCACCACCGGCGCCACCTTGGCCTTCACCTCATCGGGCATCTTTTCCCCCAGGGTAATCTCCCCGGGCGCCGTTGCCCCATTGCCATTGTTGCCGTTACTGCCGACCGCATTGTCTCCACCGCCGGCCATTCCCGGCGCCAGGGCGGCGGCCCACAGGGGGGCGGTCAGCAACAGCAGCAAAAACAGCCGCCTGATAAGGGTAACGGGGGCGTGCAGGAATAATTTATTCATCTTCTGGTCAGTCCTCTAATAATATGCGCAGTTGCCGCAAAATTACCCCAGGGCCTGGCTTAGGTCGGCCTTGATGTCGTCGATATGCTCCAGCCCCACCGACAGCCGGACAAAATCCGGCGACACCCCGGCGGCCCGCTGTTCATCGGGGGTCAGCTGGGAGTGGGTGGTGGAGGCCGGGTGGATGGCCAGGCTTTTGGCATCGCCGATATTGGCCAGATGGCTGAAGAGTTTAAGGTTGTTGATAAACTTTCGCCCGGCTTCCAGCCCGCCCTTGATCCCGAAGCCCACCAGGGCACCGAAGCCGCCTTGGAGATAACGGGAGGCCATGGCATGGGTGGGGTGACTCTCAAGGCCCGGGTAGAGCACCCACTCCACCGCCGGGTGCTGCTCTAAAAAGCGGGCCACCGCCAGGGCGTTGGCGCAGTGCCGTTCCAGGCGCAGGGTCAGGGTTTCAATGCCCTGGAGAATAAGAAAACTGTTCATCGGCGAAAGGCAGGCGCCGGTGTCGCGTAGCAGGATGGTGCGGGCCCGGATCACGTAGGCCGCCGCCCCCACCGCATCGGCCCAAACCACCCCGCCGTAAGAGTTGTCCGGCTCGGTGAGCATGGGAAACTTGCCGCTTTCCTTCCAGGGAAACTTGCCGGAATCAACGATTACCCCGCCGATGGAGTTGCCGTGGCCGCCGCAGAACTTGGTAAGGGAATGGACAACGATATCGGCGCCATGTTCCATGGGGCGGCACAGAGCCGGGGTGGGCACGGTGTTGTCGACGATCAGGGGAATCCCGGCCTGGTGAGCGATTTCGGCAATCTTGGCGATATCCGGGGTGTCCAGCCTGGGGTTGCCGATGGTCTCCAGCAGCAGGCAGCGGGTGTTTTCGTTGATGGCGGCGGCAAAGCTCTCCGGCTGGTCGGCCGCCACGAAGGTGGTGCTGATGCCGTAGCGGGGCAGGGTATGTTGCAGCAGGTTGTAGGTGCCGCCGTAAAGGCTGGAGGCGGCCACCACGTTGTGGCCGGTTTCGCAGATGTTCATGATGGCGTAAGTGATGGCCGCCGAGCCGGAACTGGTGGCCAGCGCCCCCACTCCCCCTTCAAGCATCATCATCCGCCGTTCCAGCACGTCGGTGGTGGGGTTCATGATCCGGGTGTAGATATTGCCGGTGGCCTCGGAGGGAAAGTCCTCCGGCCGCAGACCGTCGGTGTCCAGGTTGAGCCGCGGCGCCCAGACCTCGGGTTTTAAGGCAAAGAGCGAGGCTGCGTCGTCGGTGTCGGCAAAGACGTAACTGGTGGTCTGGTAAATGGGCACCGCCCGGCTGCGGGTGGCGATATCCGGGGTGTGCCCCCCGTGCAGAGCGATGGTTTCGGCCTTCCAGTCTGGTTTGCGCATGGCGGCGATCCTTCAGAATTTAAAATAAGGTGGTAAAAAAGCTTGGCCGGGCGGAATCGTTGCGAACTCACTGCCGGCTGCCTCGGTCAGGTTTATACTTTCACAAGTTGGCGGGAGAATGTCAACATTGAAGAGGAATAAGGGTATGCTCGGCAAGGGTTGTTTTTTCTTGCGGTGGTCTGTTGGCTGTGCAAAATGGAGGTGAGCCAGGGCGCCTGCTTTTTTGCCGCCGGATCACGGCCCTGTTGTAACGCTGCATGGGGGAGCCGCCGTCGGGCAGGTATTGCAAGATAAATTGACAAATAATTGCAGTCCGAAGTATAATCATAATTATTGTGGCAAAGGCAACCAGTGCGATGGTGGCTGGCTGCCGCAGAACGGCTTTCGACTACTACCTGCCGAGGATGGCGGACAACTTATGGCAGCAGCAAATCGGCTAAACAGTAAGGCCGGCTTTACCTTGGTGGAAGTCATCGCGGTGCTGGTGATTATTGCCATCCTGGTGGCGGTGGCGGTCAGCCGGGTGGGGGATAACCGCAGCCGGGTGGTGGCGGCGGCGGACAAGCTCAAGGTACATCTGCGCCACGCCCAGCTTCTGGCCATGCACTCCGAGACCTCCTGGGGGGTGAGTAGTGACGGTTCCAGCTACTGGCTTTTTACCGATGGCGACACCGGCAACCAACGAATTTTTCTGGGAGAAGAGGCCGTTACCGTGAACCTGCCCGACGGGGTGAGTTTGGACGGTGGTTTTACCGTCTCTTTCGATAGCTGGGGCAGGCCGTACGACGTAGCTGACCCGTCCGGCGCCAGTCCAGTGGATACAAACCAGACATTATCCGTTAACTCTCCCGGGCACTCCATAGCCATCACCATAACTCGTGAAACGGGGTTTATTCCATGAAGCTATCGGGTTGCAAACAAGGCTTCACCCTGCTGGAGATTATCATCACCCTGGTGGTGGCGGCCCTGGCCGGACTGGTGACCTTTACCTTTGTCAGTCACACCGTGGTCCGCAGCGGTGAGCCGGTCCATTCCGCCCAGGCCTTGGCCCAGGTCAAGGCTCCCCTGGAGGAGTCGACCGCCCTGTATAACGGTTATTTGCGCGAAGAGCTTACCTGGAGCGAATTCAAAAGCGAACTGGATATTCTCCTCGCTGCGCACAATGGCCCGGAACCGGAACCAGTTAATATTTCGGGTGAAGATTTTGAGATTCTGCAGGTTACCTTCACCGGGGCGCACGGGCAGGAACTGACGGCGCTTTTCTCGCAATAGGGGGAGAAAGTGTTTGCATCATCAGCGAAAAACCGCCGCCAAAGGGGTTTCACCCTGATTGAGGTGATCGCGGTGCTGGTACTGGCGGCCATGCTGGCCGCCATCGCCGGAGCGGGCCTGACTTCCATTGCCCGGGGCTACCTGATGGCCCGGGAAAGCACCGCCATGGCCCAGAAGGCGCAACTGGCCCTGACCCGCTTAAGTAATGAGCTGAAGGTTTGCTACGACTGTTTTGGCGATAACGACCTTTCTTTGCCGGCTTCCTTCAATAATACCCAGGGCCACAGGGAAGTAGCTTTCAACGATAAAGGTGAGATCACCCTCAACGACGGGATTCCCCTGATTGACCGGGTGAGCAGCTTTTCTCTGGCCTACGACGACGACAACGGCAACCCGGATTTGGTGATAATTACCTTCGAGCTGGAACATCAACAGACGGGTGGAACACTGAAATTCAGCACCAGTGTGCTGCCCCGCAATTCATACAGGTGATTGGCATGGGCAAGGCCGGGCAAAATAGGGTCGTACAGCGGGTATGTTCCGTAATCGCCCCCGATCGCTTAATGGGCGGGCAAAATCGGCCGCCAGCGGTAAGCTTGTTGGGCAACCGCCAGGGTGGGGTGTTGCTGGGGCTGGTGGCGGCCATGCTGATGGCCGGGGTGCTGGGGGCGGGAGCCGCCTCCATGCTGGGTACCTCCTCGTTGCACGAGGTACGGGCCAATTACGGTGAGCGTGCTTATTACCTGGCCGAGTCCGGCTTCCGCTACGCCGCTTCCGTTTTACGGCATGATGGGGCCGAGGAATTCTGGGCTATGGACGGAGAGAAATTTGATGTTCCCGGCGGTGGTTCTTTCTTCCTGGAACTGAACGAGCTCACCGATGATGAGGATTATGATTCAGAATATGAGGTTGCAGGAGAGCAGGCTGTTGAACCGCACGGCAGTCTCGAATTGGCCGGCGGGGCTAATCTGGCCCCTCGCAACGGTTTGTTCAGTTACCAGGGCGGTTGGTACCGCTACCGTGAGTTTGTTGATGATACCTTGGTGGAGGTGATCGCTGCCCCCCCCAACCGGCGAGAGGCGCAGGGGGAGCAAACGATTGACAAAGGGGAGAGTCTGCAGCTGAAGTCCGGTTCGGAAATTCCGCCCGAAGGCCATTTTTACTACCAGGACACGAAATACACCTATGAAAACTTGTCCGGCGGGGCGTTACTCGGCATCAGTGGTGATGCCGACGATTTTCCGCTTACGGTGGAGGATGGTGAACAACTTCGTTTCCCGGCGGCTTTTCCCCTGAAGGTTGCTGTCGGAGAGAGCATCAGGTTTGCCTCGATCTTAGAGGTTCGCTCCACCGGTGAATACCCCGGTGACACCAGCAATTTGAACGTCAAGCGCACCGTCACCTACTGGTTTTACAGCGCCGACGCTTTTCCCCCCATGGTGGATGATGACGGTTTTTATGGTGACGGGGAAATGATTGCCAGTGACATGGATAGTTTTGGCGAAGGGCCGGGGGCTAAGGGTAAAGGTGCACCGTTGGGGAAATTTGGTGCCGTGGAGGTGGATGGCGCGCCGGCCATTCAGTTGCAGGGCATGAATCCTGGCGGGCAGCACCCCATGACCTCGTTGATTTATGACGGTCAGGTCGGGCCCGAATACGAGGTGCAGGTTAAAATAAAAATTGAACAAGACCTTGAGCCAATGGCCTATATGGCCGGAATTACATTTCGCCTGCAAGGAGGTGGAAATACGCCGGGGCAACTGGGGCAAGGTTTTTACGGAGTTTCTTTTGTCAAGGGGCATCCCGATGCCAGCGGTAATAACGCGCCACCTGCTGGTATTGTTGATAACATAGGTGAAGGACCACACATTGTATTGTGGAAACCAGATAGTGGGGGGGCCAATTTTGGTGCCAAATTGTTAGCCTCGCATTCTCTGGTTGGGTCATCCATTGTCGATGAAGATGGGCGCCTGAAAGATTGGAGCACCTTGCTGGTCAGGGTTCGACAGCTTGGTGAGCCGGGTGAAGAGTATAACAGCATTCTGGTGATGTATGGTGATCATGCCCTGGCCTCGGTCATCGGTGACGACAATGCCTACAACGATGATGTCAGGCTCAGTTCGACCAGGGGGGGAGTCCAAAGTAACGGGGCCCAGGTTTTGCCATGGCCGCCAAATGAGATAGGGCAATGGAAAGAGGATGTCGATTACTTTACGGTTACCACCATTGATAAAACTGACGATGATGAAAACCTCGGTTATGAGTCCGAATCGGTAGCGGAGGTCGGTCTGCACACTTGGGGCCACAATCTAGTTGTATGCACGGGGCAAGGGGCCAACGAAGTTTGTGACGGCTTGGTTTACTTTGACAACTTCGGAATTCGCGAAGCCGGGCAGGCCCCCGTTTCCGGCGGCGTCTTCGGCGGCGGTTACATTCCGCCCATTCAGCAGTAACCCATGCAATACTACCAACTCCTCGATCTGCAGCGGGAACCCTTTGCCAACTCGCCGGACCCGCGCCTGCTCTATCTTTCCGAGCAGCATCACGACTGCCTGCAGCAACTGGAACTGGCGGTGCGGCTGCGGCGGGGGTTGAGCGTGGTAATCGGCGAGGTGGGCACCGGCAAGACCACCATCTGTCGGCGGTTGATCCGTAACCTGGGCGGGGAGGGGGACCGCCGGACCATCACCCGGCTTTTTCTCGACCCCAACTTCCGCTGCAGCCAGGAATTTCTGGCCGATATCGGGCGCTCCTTCAAGCTCGGCGGCGATGAACTGAAAGAGCTTAACGAGCGGGAACTGCGGGAGCGGCTCTACAACTTCCTGCTGCAGGAAAGTCTCGAGGCCGACCGCAATGTGCTGCTGATCATCGACGAAGGCCAGAAGCTGCCTGACTTTTGCCTGGAGGTGTTGCGCGAGCTGCTCAACTACGAAACCAACGACCGCAAACTGGTCCAGGTGCTGATTTTTGCCCAGGAAGAGTTCAAAGCGCAGATCAGGCGGCATAACTATTTCCAGGATCGCATCGCCTTTTTCTTTCATTTGCGCCCGCTGGGTTTTCGCGAAACCAAGGCGTTGGTCAACTTCCGGCTGCGGCAGAGCCACCGCCGCCCGGCCACCGCCGACGATCTTTTCACCACCCCGGCCCTGTGGCTGATCTACCGCTACAGCGGCGGTTATCCCCGGCGCATTGTCATGCTTTGTTCCCAGATTCTGCTGGCCTATATTGCCCGCGGCAGCCTGGAGACCGTCGGGCCCCGCCGGATTCGCGCCTCCCTGGTGCGCGCCTGTGCCCGGCGGGTGTTTAGTTGAGCAGGGAAGATTATAAAAAAGAAAAATAGGTTGATATTTCGTTTGGGTTGCATTATCAGGGGAAAGCTGCTTTAACAGACAGTTGTAGGCTGAGCCGCCGACGTTCGGTGGTTTACAAGAGGTTTATAATAATATTTCCCGCCTGGTAGTTTTACGGCACAGGGTCGGTTACAGTTGATGGGTCGCCGCACAGAACTTTCCGCCACCGAAAAATTGCTGGACCTGATTCGTTCCGGCGAGGACCACGACGGTCCGTCCCCGCGGGAGAATGCCGCGCCGCCGTCCGCCGCCTCGCCGCCTCCCGCCGCCGGACCGGCCCGGGCCGAGGCCGCCGGGCAGCGGCCGGAGCACTGTCCCGTACCGTCTTCACCCAAACTCTCTCCCTGGTGGTCCACTGTTGCCGCCAAGCTGCCGGGCTTGAGCCGGCGGCACCGCCAGCTTACCGTGGGGGTTGCCCTGCGCCCCGATACCGTGGAACTGGCCGTGGTGGGGCATATCCATGGCCGCCGGTTGTTGCAGGAGCACCAAGTTTACAGCGTACAGCAGGAAACCGGCGGCGGCGCGGCGGCCCCGGATGACCGCTGGCTGGATTCCGCCGCCATGCAGGCAACCCTGCGCCGGGCCCTGGCGGTGGTTCAGGCCGGCCCTGACGGCGGCTCCCGGGCCCTGGAAATCTGGACCGAATTGCCCTGGCACCAGGTGGATGTGCATTTGCTGACCATCCCGCCGACGGCGGCGGCGGAAGTGGCCAACGCCGTGTTCTGGGCGGCCCGGAAAAATATCGAGCATTTTAACCCCAAGGCCCATATCCTCGACTTTGTGCTCCAGCCGAAGGCCGAGGCCGACGGCAAGAGACAGGCGGTGGTCTTTCTGGCCCCCCGGGCGGTGGTGGAGCGCCTGCGCAAGCTGTTCCGCTCGCTGGGGTTCTCTCTGGCCGGTATTACCGCGCCCTCTACCGCCCTGCGCCATCTTTGCCTGCAGGAGCGACTGAGCGGCGGCGACCGGGCTTTTTCCCATTTGCGCCTGGAGGAGCACAACTCCTTTATCTCCTTGTTCCAGGACTGCGACCTGGTCTTCAGCCGGGACATCAAAACCGGCCTGCAAAGTATTTTGGAAGTTGAGCCGGTGGTCGTCGGCGGCCGGGAGATCGTGCTGCCGACAACGGCCGGCAACGAAGAGGAAGCGGGGGAGCCGGCGGGCGAGGGGAGTGACGAACTGGTCCTCGATGCCGCCGGCGAGGTACAGGAAACGGAGCCGGCCCGGTTTGATCCCCGGGCCCTTACCCGCCTGGTGCGCCAACTGGAGCGCACCTTCGATTACTGCCAGGCCAACCTGGGGCTTCCCCGGCCGGAACGGATTTACCTGTCCAGCCCGATCAAGCTCGATTCATCGCTGTTGGAAAAAATTGAAGATGAACTGGGCCTCGGCTGTGACTGGCTCGATCCCTTTGCCAACGATCAGGGCTGCGGGCCTCTGGCGGCCGCCCCCCCTTACGAGGCCTTTGCCCGCCAGCAGTTGGCCCCGGCCATCGGCCTGGCCTTTGGCGACCGCCGACACAGCCTCAACTTCCTGCTGACCTATCCGGACAAGGAAAAACAGCAGTTGGCCCACCGGGCCAATCAGGCCGTGGTAGGGCTGTTCATTGCGCTGGCCCTGGGGCTGGCCGGACTTTACGGCTGGCAGCAGCAGGTGATAACCGAACTGGACCGGGAATATTCCGCCCTGGAGCAGCAGCGCCGGCAACTGGCCGTTACCCAGTACGACGAGGCTTACCTGGCGGCGCTGGCGGCGAAAGCCGGCCGCTATCAGGATGAAATTCGCCAGGGTGCCCGGCGGCAGCAGTTGTTGTTGCTGCTCACCGAGGTGCAGGAGCTGGCCCCCTCGGGTGTGGCCCTGCTCTCGGTGCAGGCCCAACGTCCGGCGGTGGCAGCAGACGAAAAAGGCCCGACCCTGGAGTTAAGGGGGGTGATCGGCGGTCGCCCGGCGGAACGGGACTTGCAATTGGTGCGCTATCTGCGGCGGTTGGAGGGTTCCGAGCTGGTGCGGGAGGTCAGGGTGGTGCGGCGGGAAGAGCGGGAAACCACCGCCCAGGTCAATGTGCTTTATTTCCAGTTGCAGGTTGCCGCCCACCGGCTGTTTGAGGGAGGGCAGGGCCGATGAACACCGTGATCTGGCGAGAAAAACTGAAGGTAGCCTTCAATGCCCACAACCTGGCGGTGCTGGGCATGAGCTCCCTGCTGCTGGCGGCTTTTGGCTTTGGGCTGGTGTTGCCCTCTTTTAAGGAGGCCGACCGGCTGGCGGCGGAAATTCCGGTGGAGCGGGTGCGTCTTGAGCAGACCCGGGAGATTCATCTGGTGGCCCAGGCCCTGGATGACCAACTGGCCGTGCTGCGCGAGGCGGCCGCCATGGCCCCCCGGGAATTCGGCCCGCAAGACCGGGAATCGCCGGTGGCGGTGCGCCGCCTGGCTGCAGAATACCGGGTGGCGGTGCGGGAGTTGAGCCTGGAGATCCCCGATAACCTGGCGTCGTCGGAGACGCTCAAGTTGTGCCTGCAACTGGTCGGCGGGTTGGAGTCGTTGCGCCGCCTGGCCCTGGATCTGGTTTGGCTGCCTTCCCTGGTGGAACTGGCGGAGATCAAGGTGGAACGGGACCTGGATGGTTTTCTGCTGACGGCGCTGCTGCTGGTTGATGACCAATAGACCGGTGACTATCGTGCAGAGGAGAGAGTCTTGAAAACCACGCGGGAAAAGATCATAGTCGGCCTTATGGGGCTGGCGGTGCTTTATTTCGTTTACGATTTTTTCCTGGTCGCCGAGCCCGAGCCGCCGGCCCCCACCGCCAGGCATGATGCCGCGCTGATCATGGCCGTGGAGTTGCAACGGGACTTGGCGGCGGGCAAGTTCGAGCCGCCGGAGTCGGCGCTGCAGGCCGTGGCCGAATTGCAGCAGACCTTATGGTCGGCCGATCTTTTCGTCTCGTCGGACTTTCTGCTGCTGGATGAACTGCCGAAAGAGCCGCGTGAGCATGTGGTCCTGGAGGAACTGCGGGCCGCCGCTGAGCGGCTGGTTTATTCCGGCTACCTGAAAATGGGCGACCGGCGGCTGGCGGTGATCAACGGTAAAGAGTACCAGCGCGGCGATACCGTGGTGGGCGATATCCGCCTGCAGCGGATCGAGCCCCAATACCTGGAGCTTGGCCTGGGCGGGCACGCGGTGCGGCTGGCCATCATCGATCCGAACTAATGGGAACGGTTACAGGCAAATCAATGGTCAGAGAGGTAGGCCTTACCATGAAATCACGTGCTGTCGTATTGCTGTTGGCGCTGCTGCCCCTGCTCTGGCTGGCCGGGGCCTGCTCAACCTTGCCGGAGCCCAAACCCGAGCGGGATGAATTTTTTGAGCAGTGGCGGGAGCTGGTGGAAACCTCGCAACCGGTGATCCGGCCCGAACGGCTGGCTGAGCCGGAGGTGGAGGCGCCGGCGCCGGAAGTGCTCCCGCGTCGGCCGCCGCGCACGGTGGCCGAACGCACCTCCGAACTGCACACTGCCCTGCCCACCACCCCCACCTCCATCAACCTGGTGGATGTGCCCATCGGCACCGCCATGCGCTCGCTGGCCCGGGTGGCGCAGCAGAATATCATCATCAACCCCAGTGTGACCGGTAACGTCAATATCCATGTGGAGCAGGTGCCCTGGAACGACGTGTTCATGAGTATCATCGAAAGTTACGGGCTGGTGGCGGTGGTTGAAGGCGGGGTGATTCGGGTGATGTCGGTGGAAGACCTGCGCCGCCAGGTGGAGCGCCAGGGCCTGTACCTGGAGGAGGAACATGTCAGCCCGCTGCAAACCCGGGTGGTCCCGGTCCGTTTTTCCGAGCCGGCCTCCCTGGCCGAATCCCTTACCCCCATGCTGAGCCGCGACAAGGAAGGCAACCCCCGCGGCTCGGTCACCGTGGATCGCCACACCCGCTCCCTGGTGATCCGCGATACCGCCGAAAATCTGGAACGGCTGACCTCCTTCCTGCAAGAGGTCGACCAGGCCACCCCCCAGGTACTGATCGAGGCCCATATCATTGAGACCAACCAGGAGGTGGCCCGGGAACTGGGAGTGCAGTGGGGCTCTTTCTGGCGGGGGCAACAGCGGGTCAGCGATGCGGCCGGCGGTTTTACCTACCAGGCGGGCAACCCCATCGGCGAGCAGTACAGCCTGGATGTTTTAACCGGCGAGGTGGGCTTCTATACCGCCTCGGTGGCCGGCAATATCCTGGAGATGCAGCTGCAGGCCCTGCAACGGGAGGGCAAGGTCAACATCCTCTCCCGGCCCTCGGTGGCCACCCTGGACAACCACGAGGCGGTGCTGGAAAGCGGCACCGAGGTGCCCTACCAGTCCATCGAAGACGGCACCACCAGCGTTCAGTACAAAGACGCGGTGCTGCGGCTGCTGGTCACCCCCCAGGTGATCTCCCGGGAGAACATCAAGCTTAAAATCGAGGCCCAGAAGGACGAGGTTGATCTTACCCGCACCGTTATGGGCAATCCCTTCATCATTAAAAAACTGGCCCAGACCAACCTGATCGTGGAAGATGGTTCCACCGTGGTGATTGCCGGGCTGGCCAAGGAGCGCCAGGCCAGCAGCAGCACCGGGGTGCCGCTGCTCAAGAATATCCCGGGGCTCGGGGTGTTTTTCCGCAGCGATGCCCGGGCCGGTGAGTTTGAAGAGTTGCTGATTTTCATCACCCCGCGGATTCTAAGCGCCGACAACCTGGAAAACCGGGATTACGGGCAGCTCCGCGAATTGCCCAGCCTGCGCTGAACGGCTCTTACAAGCGGTTGACAAGGAATGCTTAAGACCAGAAAAAAATTGGGCGACATGCTGGTGGAATCCGGTCTGCTGACCGCCGACCAGCTCCAGCAGGTGTTGAGCGGTCAGCGCCGAAGCCAGTTGCGCCTGGGTGATTACCTGATCCAGCAGAACATCGTGCCGGAAGAAGAGATCATCCGGGTGCTGGGCACCCAGCTGCATATCTCCCGCTACGATAGCGATAAAAACCCGGTTACCCCCGAAGCCGCCAAGATTCTGCCCCGGGACATGGCCATGAAGTACAAGGTGGCCCCTTTGGGCCAAGATGCCTTTGTGGTCCGCATCGCCATGGTGGACCCGCTGGACATCGCCGCCCTGGACGCGGTGGAAGGCCACACCGGCCTGGAAGTGGAGCCCCTGATCTGTGCCCAGTCCGAGTTTCCCCTGCTGATCAACGGCATCTACGGCTTCCATTCGGCGGTCAGCGAGGTGCTGCGCGAGGTGGAAGGCGAGGTGGAGGTCGGCCCGGAAGAGCAGGAGAGCGACGCCGTGGCCCTGGGGGTGCTGCAGGATATCGCCGGTGCCGCCCCGGTAATCCGCCTGGTCAACTCCATCCTCAGCCAGGCGGTGCAGGAGGGGGCCAGCGATATCCACATCAGCCCGGAAAAAAACCGGGCCCAGGTGCGGCTGCGCATCGACGGCAAACTGCACGAGATCCCGCCGCCGCCCCGCAACCTGATTCCCGGTATCATCTCTCGGATCAAGGTGCTGGCCGGCATGGATATCGCCAATGTCCGCATTCCCCAGGACGGTCGCTTCAATATCAAGGTGGACAACAAAGAGATCAACATCCGCGCCTCCACCCTGCCCACCATCTACGGGGAAAACCTGGTCCTGCGGCTGCTCTTTGTCAGCTCCGGGCCGCTGACCATGGACAACCTGGGGCTCTCCGGCGAGGATCATCGCAAGATCATGCGGATGATCAAGCAGCCCTACGGCCTGGTGTTAAGCGTCGGCCCCACCGGCAGCGGTAAATCCAGCTCCCTGTGCGCTTTTCTGCTGGAAATCATGTCGCCGGAGATCAATATCGTCACCCTGGAAGACCCGGTGGAGTACCGCCTGGACGGGGTGCGCCAGGTGCAGCTCAACCGCAAGGCCGGCATGACCTTCGCCTCCGGGCTGCGCTCCATCCTGCGTCAGGACCCCGACGTGGTGCTGGTGGGGGAAACCCGGGATGCGGAAACGGCCCAGATCACCACCCAGGCGGCCCTTACCGGTCACCTGGTGTTCACCACCCTGCACACCAACGACGCGGTGAGCACTATCTCCCGGCTGCAAAACATGGGCATCGAACCCTTCCTGGTGGCCTCCAGCCTGGTGGGGATCATCGCCCAGCGCCTGGTGCGCCGGCTCTGCCCGCAATGCGCCGAGCCCTACCAGCCGGCCCCGGAGATCCTGGAGTTCTGGGATCTCCATAACCGGGCCGGAACCCAGTTCAAAAAGCCGGTGGGCTGTTCGCTCTGCATGAACAGCGGCTACCGCGGCCGGGTGGGGATCTATGAAGTTCTGGTGGTGGACGGCGAGGTGCAGGAGATGATCCTGAACCACAAAAGCAACGCCGAGATCGTCAGTCATTTGCGCGGCCAGGGCAAGCTGGTGCTGCTCAAGGAGGCCGCCGCCGACAAGATCGCCGCCGGGGTTACCTCCTTCGAGGAAGCCGCCCGCACGGTACTGACCTGAGATGAAAGCGATGGTGCAGGGGCAGTCGAGATATCGACCGAGGGTTCTGCCAAGAGTTCTGCAGCGAGTTTTTCATGGCTAAATTCGATTACCAGGCCACCACCGAGAGCGGCCGCCGCCTGGCCGGCACCATCGAGGCCGCCTCCCCGGATGAGGCCACCGAACTGCTCTGGGCCCAGGGCATGGCCCCGGAAAAGGTGACCCGGGCCAAGGAAAGTGACACTTCCAGCTTGCTGGACTTGCTGCTGGCCGGCAAGCCGGTAAAGCCCCAGGACGTGGTGCTGTTCACCAAGCAGTTGCGAACCCTGCTGAAAGCCGGGGTGGCCATCACCCGTTCCTTAGAGATTCTACAGGATCAGAGCGAGCACCCCCAGATCAAGCGCAGCCTGGAACGGATGGTGACCGATATCGAGGAAGGCGCCACCTTGGAGGCGGCCTTCCGCCGGCACCCTAAAATCTTTTCCAAGCTCTACTGCAGCATGATCCGGGCCGGCGAGGCCAGCGGCTCGCTGCCCGAGGTGCTGGACCGGCTCAGTTACATCCTGGAGCACGAAAACAAGGTTAAAAACGATATCAACACCGCCCTGGCCTATCCCAAGATCGTCAGCCTGGCCCTGCTCGGGGCCTTTCTCTTTCTGCTGACCATGGTGATTCCCCAGTTTGTCTCCACTTTCGACCGGGCCGGGATTGAGCTGCCCCTGCCCACGGTACTCAGCATTGCCATGTACCGGCTGCTCACCGAGCACTGGTTGGTGCTGCTGGTAGTTCTGGCGGCGGGTTTTTTCGGGCTGCGGGCGTACTTTAATTCGGCGGCGGGCTATGTGGTCAAGGGGCACCTGCTGTTGCGCCTGCCCATTGTCGGCCCGCTCTTTTTGCGCAGCGCCATGTCCCGTTTTTCCAGCATCTTTGCCATTCTGCTGGCCAGCGGGGTAACGGTGATGGAGTCGCTGGCCATTATCTCCGAGGTCATCGGCAACGGTGCCATCTCCCGGGAGTTTGAAAAGCTCAAGGCCAAGATCGAAGAGGGGCGGGGAATCGGCGGCCCCCTGCGGCAGGCCCGCTATTTCCCGCCGCTGGTGATCAACATGGTGGAAATCGGCGAGGAATCCGGCTCGCTGGATGAAATGCTGCAGGCGGTGGCTAACCACTACGACTCCGAGGTGGAGTACGCGGTCAAACGCCTCTCCGATGCCCTGGGCCCCATCCTGGTGGTGGGCCTGGCGGCGGTGGTGGGCTTTTTCGCCCTGGCCATCTTCATGCCCATGTGGGATCTAACCCAGATGGTGTAACACCCTAAAAAACTTGGCTTAGTCACCGATAGCTGGTATCATGAAAAAAGTAACTTATATTAACAAATGAAAACAGTTTGGCCCCGCTTGGGGGCAGACACGGGAAGGTAGAATCAATTAGACAGGAGGCGAAAAGATGGCACAGAGAAAGTTAACCCGCTCCCAGGGAGGTTTTACCCTCATTGAAATCATCGCCGTGCTGGTGATCTTGGGCATTCTAGCCGCGGTGGCGATACCGCGGTTTATTGATTTGCAGAGTGAATCACAAGAAAAAGCGGTGGAGGCTGCTTTAGGGGCAGCTAGTTCTAACGTGACCATGAGTTACGCACGGTTTCTGCTTGTCAATTCTGCTGCTCCTACGGGTATAGATGGAAATGCCTGGACTGGTGCGGCTGGGACTACTAATCAGACAATTGAAACCAGTCGTTCCCGATTTGGCCGCCTGCCCAACAACTTGATGCCACTGGCAGCCGGTTTCACATTTTTTCGGTGGTTATTCAGGGCTGATAGCACCCAATCGCCACTGTTATTGGCCGAGCTGGCCGAAATATAGTCGATTTGGCCGTTTTTTGGCAACAGCACTCCGCTGCAGCCGTCGGCAGTGTCCGACAGACGTTCTGATCTTTGACAAAATATTCCCCCGGCCGGGTGGCCGGTGCCGGTCATTCCAACTGCGGCAGGGGTTTGCCCCGGCCGACGATGTGGAGCAGGATCGCCTCCATGGACGGGCAATCCAGCAGTTCAAAACGGTTTCTGATCCCCGACCAGAGTCGCCGTTTACGTTTACGGAAAACCAGCGCCTCCCTGAACAGCGGACAACAGAGCTGCTGAACCTGGTCCACCAGAAAGGCCAGTACCGTGAGGTGAACGAAGACGGCGGAAAGGTGCTTTTGCCCCAGGCCGTAGTTGTGCTCCAGGTTGTAGCCCTGGTTCTTGAGGGTGTTGAAGGTCTCGTTTTCAATCCGCCACCTGGCCCGGCCAGCCCGCATGATCTGGTAGACGTTGGCGGCGGTGATTTCCAGGTCGGTGACCCAACTGAAGCGGATGACCTTGCCCTTGCCGTCAAGCTGCCAGTACTCCAGCAGGTTTACCCGAACCTCCGGATTAGACTTGTTGAGCGCCAGATCGTTAACGAAACGGTAGGTGTGGAGAATATCCGGCTGCTGCTCGTCGGCCCGGGATAACTCCACCGCCTGGCCAGCCCTGAGTGCCTCATCCATCTGTTCGAAGAGATGACCATGATCTCCCGGCTTGGCCCCCAGGATGAAGTGGTGACCATCCTGACGCAGATCCTCGATATGGGGTGCGTTGGAGCTGAGACCATCTTCGATCACCACGCACTTAAGGTGGGGATGCTCCCGCCGGAACTCGGTCAAAAATCGCCGGGCGGCCTTGCGCTCGCAGTCCTGCTTCTTGCTGCCATCCTGCTGGACGATCATCTCCGGACAAAGCGGAATCACTTCCCGCTGCTCGGGATGAACAATGGCCGCCCCCAGCATCTGCTGGTAGTATTCCACCTGCCCGTTGCGCTTGCGCTTCTTCAGGCAGTATGGCGAGCCGACCTTCTCCGAGGAGTAGATGCCGGTGCCGTCCAGGGCCAGCAGATAGTGGCCGTCTAGCCAAGTCATCTTTTCCAGCACCTTGCCTCGTTGAAGCTGGCGGAAGATGCTGCGGAACGGCCGCCGCAGATGCCGGGGGTCCACCTCATCGCAGATGGTTCGCATCTGGCTGTCGCTGGGGATATCGTTTACTTTGTACACTCCGTGCAGGCAGGTGGGGTCTTCCCGCCACTCATCCTCGAAGGCCAGCAGGGAGGGATGCTTGAGGGAGAACATGGCAAAGCCGCTGGTCAGCGCGTCCACCAGGGAGATACTGGCGTTGGCGGCCCGGTGGTCGGCGATCTTGCCGAAATCCTCCCGAATAGTGGTGATGAGGGCGTCGAAGTTCAAGTGCTTGCGCTGGCTGATTTTATCTTGACGACGGCTGGCGAGTTGCTTTTGGCGAATGAGTTGGTGGACATTCATGGCGATCTCCTTGTAGGTTGTTGATTTTCCTACAAAAATCGCATCCACCCTCTCAAGGATTTGTCAAGCTGAAAATCGCCTCCGGCGTAAATTTATCATTTTGTTTTATCGTTGTTATTGCTTATGGCCGTATCCGGCAAACACTACTTGCCAGACGCATCATGCCATGGTTAAAAAGTTTACGAAAGACAGAAAATTGTATAACGTGAAATCAATGAGTTATATTAAGTTGGGAACTGCTGAATTGAAACAGATTTAGGCGATTTTACCGCATCCTACTCGTATGAAGATGGAGAAGTAACTATAGAGATTACAGGTGGTCCTGATTGGTTTGATGCTTATACAGGGGAAGATGAAAAGACATTCACAGTGCAATAAAGGCTGGTTGAGGTCAACTCTTGTAATGCAACACCTCTGATCTGAGGAACAAAGGGGGACGTACATAAAATTATAAGTTTCCCAACCTGACCCTGACCTTTTCAGTGAACGGTCAAGAGCGTCAAACACGACATCGAAGCCCCAACTCCGGTTGCATTCTGCACTGGAGTTGGGGCTTTGACGTGCAAAAGGGGTCTGACCCCTTTTCTGTTTCCCGCCAGGGGAAAGCATCCGCTGTTTTCCGGGCGGCAAAAAAGGGGGCCAGGCCATGCGTGTTTGGGATATTCACCCCGGTTACCTGAACCGGCAAAGCCTGTTGGGTGAACACCGGGAGTTGCACGGTATTGTGGCCATTATCAGCCAAGGCAAAAAGGGCTACGCCAACCATCCGGAAACCAGGCGCTGGCAGAGTTACGGCTGGGCGCTGCAGCAACGGCACCGCCTGTTGGCCTGCGAGATGGCCCTGCGCGGCTTCACCGATCGCAGCCCGGTTGCATTGACCGGCAGTGAAGGCAACTGGCCGGCCGTTTACCTGGATGAGCCGGCCGCCCAGTATCGGCTGCTGGGCCAAAAATACCAGCATAAGGAGCAGGGCCGGATTCCACTGCCCCGCAACAGCCAGCAACTCTGGGCCCAGCACAAGTATTCGGTGCTGGCCCGCGACCCAGGGCTGTACCAAAAGATCGGCGCCAGCCTGGCCCGCCCGGGCAACCGGGGCTTCGCCCCGCTGGCCCGGCTGCTGGCCGAAACCCTGCGCTTGCCCCCCAGCCCCGGCGGCATCGGCAATGCGGCACAACACCTCTGGGGCTACGTCTCCGGCCCGGACTGCGGTGGCAAGCCCCCGGAGCTCGCCTCCTGGTCGCCGGCCGAACTGCTCCGGGAAACCCAGCAAAGAACCATGGCCAACCAGGTAACTTACCTCCTCCACTCCACCGCCCTGAGCGACCTGGCAGCCTGGCCGGATAGCCCTTGAATTTGTCCTGCCGATCTACAGCATCGGCGGTGCGCTTTTGGATGAAAACGGTTGACGCCCCGGTGATTTTGCCTTAAATCCTTAGGCTGTTCTGGTGGTTTTTCCCTTTTGTCTGCAAGGCGAGTTTTATGGCTAAAGAAACTTTTATGAGCAAGTGGGGCCTGGTGATCAGGCAGTTTGTGGCCATTGCGATCCTGCTGGGTTTGCTGACGGCGGTGGTGGTGAGCCGGATGGAAGGCGGCGGGCCCGAGTATAACGCGCAGGTGGCCGAGCTGAAAAGTCACCTGCGCCATGCCAAGCAGCGGGCCGAGGAGGCCGCTGTAACCGGAGATTACCAGTTCTGGGGGATCAAAAGAAACGGGAGCAGCTACCAGTTGGTGGTCATCGATGCCGAAGGCAACCGGTTCCACCGGCTGCTGCCGGGGCAGGAGCGGATTTACATAGAGGCCGACCGGCTGAACTTTGTCGATGCCTTCCGGGTGGTTTATTTCGATGACCAGGGCCGCCCCCATGTGGGCGAACCGCCGCGCCCGGCCACCCGCGACGTGGCGATCACCACCGGTTACCGGCCGGTTAGGGTGATTAGCAACACCGGGGTTATTCCCTAACCTGGCGTACCAGCAGTTCCCGTACCGCCGCCCGGCCATCCAGGCCCTCCGCCTCCAGCCAGTAATTATGGCGCCCTGCCAGCCAGTAGTAATGTTCCCGCCCCTGGCCATGCACCCGGATCACCTGCCGGCCGTCAAGCAGCAACTCATGCCGGTCGCTGAAAAACGGGGTGTCGGGCATGCGCCGATCCATTTCCCGATATAGAAAAAGAGCCTCTTCCTCGGAAGGGGAAATCCCCAGCCAGACCACCAGCTTGCGGCCCGGTTCGCCATAGCTTACCTGGTAGGCCTCGGTAAAACCGATGGCTGTGCCGTGCAGGCGGCCCAGGCGCCGTTGGGCCGCCGGGCCGCTGATCAGCTCGGTTTGCTCCAGCCCGGCCAACTGTTGCGGCAGGGGGGGCGGCTCGGCTGCCCGCTGGTGAGGGTAGAAAATAAACCAGGCCATAACGGCCAGTGCCCCCAGGGCAAAGAGATAAAAAAAGCGGCGAGTGTCGGTGCTGGTTGGAGTTGGCATGATTAAGTCCGTAGGTAAGCTTGGCTGATCGCTCGAAGATGCGGTGCTGATGAGCGATCACGTTTCAGGTAACTTCCAGGGCTTTAAGGGGGTTGATACCCCAGCGGGCCGGCAGCTCATGGCAGATGATCCGGTCGGCTCCTCCCTTGCCCGGTTTGGCCAGGTCAAGATCCCGGGGAAAAACCGCCCAGTCGCGGTTGGTATCATATACCAGGCGCACCACCGGCTGCAGCAGATTCTGGCCGGATTCCACCACCACCGCCAGCATGCCGCTTTCCAGCCGCACCAGGGTGCCCGGCGGGAAAATGCCGATGCACTTGATGAAACGCTGGACCAGTTCGGCGTTAAAATGGCTGTGGCGCCAGCCGTAAAGCCGGCGCAGCACTTCGGCCTGTTCCATCCCCCGGTGGTAGCAGCGGTCGGCGCTGAGGGCGTCGAAAACATCGGCGATGGAGGCCATCTGGCCGCCCCGGCTGATGGCCTCGCCGTTCAACCCGTATGGGTAGCCGGTGCCGTCGAATCTTTCATGATGCTCCAGGGCGATCTTGGCCACCGGCAAGGAGATGGCTGCGGTGGCGGCTAAAATTCTGCGGGCCTTCAGGACATGCTCCTTGATCTGCCGGAACTCTTCCTCGCTGAGCTTTCCTGGTTTGTTGAGAATATGCGGGGGAACGGCCATTTTTCCCACATCGTGCAGCAGGCCGCCCAGCCCGATGGTGCGGGTGGTCTCCCGGTCGAAACCCAGCGAGTGGCAGAAGGCCAACAGCAGTACCCCGACGTTAACCGAATGCTCGAAAGTGTATTCGTCGGTGTTGCGCAGGCGCATCAGCAGCAGTAGGGCGTCCTTGTTGTGGCTGATGGAGGTGTCCAGGCCGCTGACGGCGGTCTCGGCCTCTTTCAGTTTTAGCTCTTTGCCCTCCCGCACCGAGCGCAGCAGATCCTTGGCCACGGTTTTGGCCTGGCGCCGGGCCTTTTCCGCCCGCACCAACTCCCGGCTCAACGGTACTTGCTTGCCAGCACCCATCTCCGGCAAGTCGGCCATGGGCAGCGGCCCGGGGGCAGGCGGTGGCTGAACGGGCGCCGGTTCGGGTGCGGGCCGGGCAGGGCGGGGGTGTTCTACTTCAACGTAGACATGGCGGACCCCCCAATTTTTCAGGCGCTCGATATCCGCCGCACTTTTAACTTTGCGCCGGTTGAAGAGAAAGGGGTGCTGCAGCCAGCCACAGTCGAAACGGCGGACATACATGCCCGGCTGCAGATCGCTGACGGGGATTTTGACGATCATGGCCGCCACCAGCTTTTTTTCCTGGTTACCGGTTGCTCATCCGGTTGTTCCTGTCCATAACGGCGCAGGTAGTCCGCCACCACGCGCTCCGGCTGGTAACCCAGGGCCTGGGCGAACAGGGCCAGGTAGCCCCGAAGGTAAACCCGCACCGGCAGGCGGTAAAAGTTTTCTTCTTCGATGGCTTCCAGGTAGCGGGTGCCGATATTGGTCATTTCCGCCACGTCCTTGATGGTCAGGTCGCGCTGGATCCGCAGTTGGCGGAGGACAGCGCCGGTGAATTCCTTAATCTCCGCCGGGGGCGGGGCCAGCTTGTCCGGCAGGTGCGGCCTGGTGTGGTCATCGGCCTGGTCGGTAGCCGGCTCGTCACTGCCGGTGGCTGCAACAATTTCGTCGGCTTTCTCCCCTTCAGCTTTTTCTGCTTCCGGCCGGGCCAGCAGGATGTCGTATTCTTGCCGGCGGCGGGGGTCGATCAGGGTCCGGTAGGCGGTATCCAGCTGTTGCCGGACCTGTTGCAGTTCCGTGGCCGAGAGCAAAGAGTAGATGGCGTTGGAGTCGTCGGCAAAGGTCCGGCGGGCCCGGGCGTAGGCCTGCTCGATCTCCTGGGCGGTGGCCCGGGAGGTTAGTTCGAGCAGTTCGTAGTGATTTAACTCCGCCATTTTTGGAGACATGCTTGCCTCTGTTTGGCCTTTGACCGCTTCAGGCGAAAGGGCTTTCCAGTTGCCGGCAAAGCAGCAGGTTCTGCACGATGTGTTCCAGGGAACGATGGGGCCGGGAATCGGGGTGTTCCAGGGCCAACGGTCGGCGCCGGCGAATCGATTGCCAGACACAATCATCATACTCAATATAGCCCGGATATTCCAAGTCGATGCCGAAGTAGAGCTTGGCCGCGCTCCGCATGGAAAAGCCCAGCCGGATATCTTCCCGGGAACGAACCTGGTTGATGATCAGCTTCGGTTTAAAGGTTTTTATCTCTGCTTCCAGCCGCCGGCCGGCTTCCGGTTCCATGCCCTTGATGCACTGCAACAGATCGTGGGGGGTTTTGAGGCCCAGGGTGTTTTTCTGGTCTTTGGCGGCCTCTACCACTTCCTTGAGGGCATGATTTTCTACGGTTGCGCGAAATTTGCGGTAAAAAGCGCTCTTGATAAAACGGTAGACATTTTCAATGGAGGTCGGTTCCGGCAGTACCACCAGCAGGCCGTGATCCGAGAAGAGGAAAAAGTCCAGCACATTGAAAGAAGTGCCGGCTCCCAGGTCCAGAATGATGTAATCGGCCTCGATTTTGCCCAGGTGCCGTAGCAGGCGGTCTTTCTGGCCGTGCACCGGGTTGGCGGCATCGAGGAAATCCCGGGCGCCGCTGATAATTTGCAGGTTGCTGATGCCGGTGTCGGTGATTACCTCGTTGAGGTTTTCGGTGCGCCGCTTGATAAAGTCGGAAAGGGTTACTTCCGGGGTTTCCAGGCCCAGGGTGGTGTGTACGTTGGCGCCCCCCAGGTCGGCGTCCACCAGCAGTACTTTTTTGTTGAGCCGGGACAGGATGATCGCAATGTTGCAGGCGATCAGGCTTTTGCCGATCCCACCTTTGCCGCCGCCGATGGACCAGATCTCCTTTTGCTGCAGAGCGCTTTGGTTGCTGGCTGTCATTTTTCCACCTTGCCCGAACCTGTGGCACGGATATTCGCTTACGGCCCGTTATACCGTTAGGTTAGTACCACTGGTGAACGGTTACAGACCGCACCGGCGACGCTGGTGTTGCCCGGCTTGATTGAGGCTGCAAAACAAGATAGCATAAATATACTGGCGTTTCCG